>NZ_JAHQCS010000097.1 GCF_019042215.1 Evansella tamaricis
CCCGTAGCGAGTAGGCGCTGGAGCTGGACAACTTGCCCGAAGGTGCAAAAACTTACACTTTCTTACCTTTTATGAAAAGCGTAAGCGCCTATGAACACGAGCGTAGGGTAGGGCAGTGCCTCTTCCTCTACAAGCATCGATCTGAAGTTTATCCGTCCATCGGGCAAAGAGCCACGTCCTGTGGCATGCCCGATATTAGGACGTCCTGTCCGTCCATCGGGCAAAGAGCCACGTCCTGTGGCATGCCCGATATTAGGACGTCCTGTCCGTCGAGGCAACTCGAAGGGCAGCATCGCTCGCGTGCTGCCACTGATGTAAACGCTCGATGGACAGCGTATTCGAAGAAGTAGCTAGAAGTCCATAGCTATGTTAAAGGTTATTGTTGTTTTTGCCCAAAATTATAAGGAACCTAAAATTAGTAAGGTTCCTTATCTAGGTTAGTAAATTATTTTTCAAGTTTTAAGATTGTTCTTTGCAAGGGAGCTCCTCCCATACTAACATTTCTCTCGATAAGCAGATAATTTTTCCCGTCTATCTTGAACCTGCTATTTCCTTTGTAGTAGACTTCTTTACCTTCATTTTCAAGTTTGTTTTTTATAGCTTCTACATATTCTTTTTGATTGAAATAGCGCTCTTCGAAATCAATTGTTATATTTCCTTTTTTGTAACCCATTAACCAGTTAAATAGTAACAGAGAACCGATACCTAGAATTACGAAAACGGTGATAGTCATATTATACCCCCTTATACGACAAATACGTATTATTCAAAAGAAAGGTTTCTAAAATTCTAATTTTTTTCTTCAAAAAGGCTGTTTAATTGGTAGTCAATTCTTGATATCTAATAGTCGCAGTGTATCATACGTAACACCAATTGATAGACAGCTTTCAACAATCATTTTACTAACTATCTCATCATTGTTACGATGTTTGATGCCATCAATGAATTGAAACCAACACAATAATGGTCAAGGTATTTTGTAGCCACGCCATTAAAACGGTTTATCCAGCCTTTAAGTCGGTTATGATAACTATTTACATTTGTACATGATAGACACCTATAACACGCTCTTTTCCATCAGATTTAAACCTGTAAGTTCAAGACCCTCAAGAACGGAGACTTGTTCATTACTTATGCCGCTTTTCTTTGATGCTCCGCCACGTTTTCTTCCCTTTCTTTCAACTATTTTACGTTTTCCTTTTTCAGAGTAAAGTACGTTTCATCCATTTCTAAAATACCTTGGAACTTTTCAAAGTCCATCTCTTTAATTACGTTAAAAGTATTGTTCATTCTTCTTCAACTGACCGGTAAGCGTTTTTTGAAGAATAAAACCATAATTAAACCATAAAAACGGCCTACTATTGGAGTAGACCGTTTTTTCTGTGCAATCTCGGTAAAATTAAACCCTTTTCTAGAAAGGCTAGTAGCTCTCATTTTATCATTGCTCTAATGAATAAGGTATTATTATGTTGTTTTTAAGTTTGCTATAATATCTGAAAAATCCTTATATATCAACTAAAAAGATGACGTCCAATTAGGTAACTAATTAGTCGATGAATTGCTGTTAAATTTCATTTTTCTCCTCACGAATACTATGAAACTGTACCCATTTTTATTATGACATCCATTTTGGTGGTGTGTTTTTATCCCAGTAAACATCACCTATTTGATGATGCTCTTCAAAACCATCTTTTTCTAAATGATAATGAAAATTAAACCAATAGCCTTCTTTCGGACGATTATCACGCCTCACGTGGAATCTCGCAACATCCTTCATTGTGAGATGATCATACACATGGAAGATCTTCTCTCCGTATCCTTCCGATGGCACTTCAGTTATCTCTAAGTAATGTAAATTTTCTTTCCCTTTTTCTTGAGATAGGATTTTTAGAATCTCTTCCATATTTGGTAAGATAGTAGTTACTAAGTCTTGCTCCACCTGTTGTACAATCTTCGGTCCTAATTTTGTTAGCGTTTGCTCTTTTGCCCGTTCGGCAATATAGGAAATATAATAATCACTGGAATCTGGCTCTGTTTCCTTACTTTCCTCTAAGGTGTGCTCAATGAATACCGTCTCATCAGTATCATTAATATCATTACTATCATTAACAGCGGATTTTGATGATGTTACGACCTCGTTAAGATCTGCATTAGCTTCCAAATACGTAGGGGGAATAAACATGCCAAGAGTCATGAAGGTAATAAGTACGACTGATAGTTTCTTAAACCATAGTTTCATAAGAAAAACCCCTTTGTATATAACTATCTATCATTTTAATCACTTTCAGTGAAAAAGTCTATAAAACTAACAACAATTAGATAATTTCTCATAGTTTGAGCACTTTACACTAGTTGATTCAATAGGATAAAATGATGAAAACTCTCTTTAAAGGGGTAGTCTATCATGGGTAATGGAACTTTCGAATATATATCCAATTTTTCAAAAGAATCAACGGAATTACATGATTTATGGAGATTTTTTTCCAGTGCTGATAATCTGGCAAAAATAACTCCCTTCCCTAAAGTGATAATCCTGTCTAATCCAGTTACAACCATTGGAAATAAAATAGAAATGGAACTAAACTTTTATTTATTCCGCTTAAAATGGCATTCGAAAATTATAGATATGAAGGTAGAATCTTATTTTATTGATGTTGGCCAAAAGATTCCATTTCCTTTTAGAAAGTGGAAACATATTCATGAATTCGAAGTAAACGAAGGTGTGATTCAGATGAGGGACATAGTGGAATATGAGGCCTATCTTCCCCGCCAGGTCATTAGTGTATTGCTGTGGTTCATGTTTTCCGGCAGGAAAAAAGAGTTGATGAAAGTATTTAATCCCTAAGTTCTGTAGGAAATGGATTGTAGTTTCAAGCACATTTAGCAAAGGGAGACACTTGTTGTACAATTATCTCCCATGCTTCCAACAAAAATTTTTTACTACCTAATCCAATGATCACTATCATGGCAATAACAAACGAATACCACCAACCATTGCTAAAATTAATATAATCGTATTAAAATGCTTCTGTGGAATGAGTGGGACAAGCTTAATTCCGAGAAACGCTCCTATTAAGATAGCCGGAATTAACCATAAATTTAGCCCGATTGAATCAAAAGTAATCAACCCTAAATAGCCATACATTGGGACTTTTATAAGGTTTACAGAAAGAAAAAACCACGCACCGGTTCCAATCAACTCTTTTTTGGGCAGCGCTATAGCTAATAAAAAGACAGCCATAATTGGCCCCGCAGCATTACCTATCATCGTTGTAAAACCTGCAAGAGTTCCCATTATCCCGATAAAGATCTTTGATTGTGGTAATGTCTCTGTCCACGTTACACCCCAGCGTTCCCTTGAAAACTGAAGCACTATTAATACTAGTATGATAACCCCCAAGATGATTTCTATTGGTCTGCTCATTACGATTGTATATAAAAGTATAAATCCAATGACGATTCCTCCAAGAACCCAAGGAACTAAAGAAAAAAGTGTTTTCCAATTTACACTTCGACGATAGTATGTAACTGCGACGACATCTGCAATTATTAACATAGGAAGAACGATCCCGATCGACTCCCTTGCTGGAAAAACAGTTGCCATTGTAGCTACTACAAGGATACCTAAAGTAGGCAATCCTGTCTTAGATACACCTATTAACAATGCACAAATTATGACAACTACTATGTTTATCCACCCTAATTCTATGATCATGTCGGTCTCCCCCATGGCTTCAATAATATGTTTCAAGTATCCTCTTAATCAATGTTGTATAGTGGAAAGACAAATAAAAGACTGTCCGCTTATAAAACTCTTTCTGAGTCACTAGGGACAGCCTCCTTATTTTAATTTTTTTAAACACATTTCAGAAAATTAGCTTGTTTTTTCATCGACATTGTTTTCACTTTCGAGAGTAACAACCTGTTTCCCGTCTCCACTTTGTTTCATGAGACTTTTACCTTGAAACTGTCCGTTCTCTTCAATCACTATAGTACTCATAGTTGCAGAACCTTCAAAGAATCCCGTTTCTAGAATATGAACTTTATTCTCAACTTCCACATCTCCACAGACTTTTCCTGCGATAAATAGATTCCTAGCCTTTAAGTTTCTTTCCACATATCCATCTTTCCCGACTGTGACATCCCCAGAGCAAATAACTTCACCATATACTTTTCCGTCGATACGAATACTTGATTCTACGTTTAGATTCCCCTCAACGGTAGTCAGTTCGCCAATTACTGTAGATATTTCATTTAGTTGTTTTTCATTCTTTTTATTTGAAAACATAGTTTACCTCCAGCGGATAATTATACTATTCTTCCGAATCCCCTTGATGAAATGTAATGTACGTATACGGGTCGATCAACTCACCGTTTCTCTTAATCTCATAATGGAGGTGAACACCTGTGCTACGTCCAGTTGTTCCCATTCCACCTATCTGATCACCTTTAGTCACTTTGTCACCTACTTCAACATCAATGTGGTTTAAGTGCGCATAAAGGGTCTCATATGTACCACTGTGCTTAATCATTACAGTTAGGCCATATCCTCCATTTGAACCTGCATGAATGACTGTGCCATCTGCTCCAGCGTATATAGGAGTATTTAGTGGTGCAGCAATATCAATACCCGAATGGAATCTCGTCCACGCTGTAAATGGATCACGGCGGTTTCCAAATCTAGAAGTAATTCTTCCTTCTGCTGCAGGAAAAATTGTGGGTGTTGTCCTCAGTTTTTCCTCGTATTCAGCAATACGCTCTACAGTTTGTTCAAAACTATTAATCAGTTTAGGCAATTCGCTTTTCATATCTACTAGAGTAGAAGTAACATTCGATCCAGTGTCTTCAGTACTTTCCGGAAACTCCATTCCACCACTGCTACCGGTAATAACATCTTCTACCTCCGATGGAATTTCCAGTTCTAATTCATTTAATTGTGATTCAAAAGCTTTAAATTCCTCAATCGTAAGTTGTACATCTAATACATCTTCCTGTAATCTGCTATATTCCTCTTTTGCCCCTGCTATTTCATTATCCTTCTGCTTAATTGTAGAATCCTTTTCTTCAATCGTGGCATATAATACTTCTTTTTCATTAGCTAGATGATTCATCTGAAACATTAAACCGGTGATGACAAGAGGTAATAAACCAATGATTACTAAACTCTGAACGAAGAGACTTTTGGATAATTGAAACCTTCTGACTGCTTCGCCCGGTCCTGAAGAAAGAATAATATTCCATTTTGGATATTTTTTATTTCGTTTTTTCAAGGCTTTCCCCAAACAAAAAGGGGTCCCTCCTTTCTTACTACATACTGAAATGACAGAAACTGATTTTTTCTATCATTTTATTAATACTCTCTAGTATTACTTTATCTATTATTACAAAAAACACAAGGATTTGGAAACATTTTTTAGTATTTTTGTCCCATCTAGTCGAATTGGCATAGGAAAATATGATAATTATTTGGTTTATTTATCCAAAAAACATCGATTTCCAACTAATCAGAATTGGTATATTTTAGTTATTCCAACTATTTCGTTTCATTTTTCTTGAAACTATTCTTAAGGAAGGTTTTGTTATATGAGGATTCGGAAAACCTTCCAGATCGGTGACCACGTTTTCATGTATTTCACTGTACAAATTGCTCAATTGAAGGGCAGAAGTTTGACATGCCTGTATACAGGGTGGGAGATTGGATTCTAAACTTTCGATATTGCACATATTACATTTTTCTACTATTCCTGTCAGAGAATTAACTTGAATGGCACCATATGGACAAACAGTTACACAGAGCCCACAGCCATCACACCGATTATGATTTAATTCTACTACCCCATTATCTCTTTTTTTAAAAGCTATTTTAGGGCATATTTGTAAGCACTCTGGTTGAGAACAATGGTTACAAGAAATAGATAGAAAAAATTTGTTATTAGCTAAGATTACTCTTCTTAAACTTCTGCTAGATTGACAGTTTTCATTCAAACAGGAAATGACACAAGCATTGCACCCAGTACAACGATCCAAATCAAATAAAAATCCAAACTGTTTCATATTCTTTTATCTACCTTTCCAAAAATGTAGTAATAAAACTCCTGTTTGTGAGGTTCATCTTTCCTACCATCATCCCACATTAGTATAAAACTTTCCGAAACAATTCGTAAGATTTCATGAATCTTTTCCAATATAAAAAGGTATCCCTTCTATAGTAATTGAAAGGATACCCCCGTTATTTATTTTTTATTAAATTTGTCTCTAACTTTCCTAATGGCCTCCAGAACTTGCTGTAATTCTTGATCTGTTATAGAAGCATTGCCATATCTCCCTTTATCAAAAAGAGTTTGAATGATTCTCAACTCTGTCTCCAAATGAATATCTTGATATACCCAGCGATCTGCAGTTTCCTTAAACGTATCCCCATGAAAACTTTTAAACCCTTTCCGGTGTGCAAAACGTAATAGTCTTTCCACTTCCATTATCACCTTGTCATTATTGGTTAAATCCCGTCCCGAATTCCACCATTTTAAAAAATGTTTCAAGCCTTTCTTTCGCCAAATTGAGACAATAAAAAGAAGTATACATACGGTAATTACAACCATAGTAAGGATCGAAATAACCACTTTATATCCGCCTGCAAAGAACCTGTCATCCCCTTGATTAGACTCCCTTTCCTCCATCTGAACAGATACTTCCATATCCTCTTGAACATAAATACTTGGCGCAGAAAAAGATGCAGTCGGTTCAAATGGTAGCCATCCATAACCATCGAAATAAACCTCTACCCAAGAATGGGCATTAGCATTCCGCACTTGATAGACACCTGCGCCAAATGGTGCCATGTGTTCTTGAAAATAATTATGCTCCTCATTTCTAGTTCCTTGTGTATAACCCTTTACCCATCTAGAAGGTATATCAAGCGTTCTCGTTAATACAACCATTGCCGTGGAAAAATAATCGCAGTACCCCTCTTGTACCTCAAATAAAAATCGATCCACGAAATCCCCGCTTGTTCCAAGACTTTCGTCCGGTTCAGTTGTATAGGGAAATGACTCTTTTAAAAAGGTTTCGATTGCTTTCACTTGATCATACTGATTTTCTTTATCTGTAGTAATTTCCAGTGCCAAATCCGATACACGTTCTGGGAGATCACCTGGCAATTGTAAATACATGCTCCAGTCTTGCTTGTCTTCTACATGATCCACTTTCCTTAAAGCCCCTTCATCGATCATAGGCACCTGTGAAACAATGGTATATTTTCTTGGAAATAAACTTTCCATTTCTAAAAAATGAAGTTCTTCCACATACGGCAGCCAAAGAAAGGACGAATGGGCACCTTCTCCGACACTAGTTGAAATATCTTCCATCCCTTCCACTACTGGTTGGTTCACATCCAAAACTTCCTCACGCTCTGCTACCTCTTCTATTTCCAGGTTATCAATAGAATAAGCACCAAATAATGCTGTACCTGAATATAATTCATTAGAAAATGTAATCGTTTGTGTCACTTCTTTTGTTTGCAATAAAGACCGATTTTCCAAAGAGTTACCTTTTCTTTCTCCCATTTCGATATGCTCTTCTGAAAAATAAAAAGCATTGTTTAAATGATAGGATGTATCAGATGATTCCCAGCCAAGTCCTGTATAGTAATAACGTGTTTCTCCCCTAAGATATGTAGCATCCGTCGTCTCCACAGTCATCACTGGAGAATAGTCAAAGTTAAAACTCCCACCTAATTCCCGGTCATCTCGTCCATATCCCGATAATCGCTCCTCCGATCTTGAACTTCCCAAATCCAATTCCGAGTCCGTATAAGGGGAAATTGCCGTTTCCTCCCCCCGGTAATTTTTCCATGCGGTATAAGGGTCTGTCAGTAGAGGTCCCATCCTGTCAGGGGTAAAAATGGACGCTACCAGTACTATCAAAAAGAATAGTAGTATAGGAACATAAACTGTTTCGGGATAATCTTTTAAATGATCCCAGCCATCTGGACTTTTATTCTTTAAACTCCTGAAATGATGGACAACAAGGAGTAAGAGAACAGAACATATCATGAGGATTATATTACTGACTAACTCATGATAAGTAAAAGTATCTAAAACAGCCATGATAATTGTACATGGGAGAACGGTTAGCAAAGTCCTCATTTTTGACTCGAACCATCGGATAAAAAAGATGTATATAACCCAAGTGCCGATTGCAAACCATATAAAAGGATAGAGCACCTCTAAGCGAAGGAAATGGTTCCAAACACTCTCCAACACCAATCCCCATGAAATGGACTCAGGAGGAATCAATTCCCATCCGAAAAGATGAAACATCCAAAAAACAACAATCAGTAATTGGAACAATCTACGTAACCAAGAATTTAAATAAGGAACCATTTCTGTTAAGCAAATAATAATGAGAACGGAGAGGACAACAGTCCTTGTTTCTGGTAGCCAATATGCTGAAAACCAAGATAAAAAAGTAGAGAGAAACACACCTGTTAAAACAATCACAGCACGGTTTAAAACGTCTATTCCTTTCATATATAATCGCCCCCTAAAACAGCAGGCAATTCCTTTAACTCTCCAACTCGATAAAACAGGATATTATGTTTAAATAATGCTTTTTGCCAGTGCGAATGCTCCGTATCTTCCTCTGGTGAAACCCATATATGACAGGCATGAATATTCATTCTTTTTAACCATTTGAGGCGTTGATAAAAGTCCTCGCTTGTGTCTGGTGAAATGATTACTAATGTACTATCTGTCATTTGTCTAAATCTACGATCGAACATTACTTCATAAATTGGAAACTTTCCGTCCTTATTCACTTCAAGTAAATGGTTCTCTAACTGATGAAAAAAAGTCGTATTCCCCTTTGGTTCAAAGTATCGAATGTTACATCCTGGAGAAAACAACCCTGTTGGGAGGTGGTTTTTCTCTGTATATTGAATAAGGGAAGCAGCTACAGACACTGCTAATTCAAACTGTCTATCTGATTGGTAGACAAGGGGAAATTGGTCGAGTAACAGATTTATTCTTGGTTTCGACTCCTTGATGAATTCTTTTGATTTTAATATTCCTGTTTTAGCAGATGCTTTCCAATGAATTTTGGATAATCTGTCTCCTTGAATATACTCCTTCACTCCATCCATTTCCGTTGTTTCCTTTTGAAAAATAGGAGTTGTCAAAGGGTACGATTCTGATTTTTTCACCCGTGCAATGGATGACCATTTTCTAATTGGTATTGTACGGGGAAAAACGTTTAAGGAAACTGGAAGTTTCAGAGAACTCTTATGTTCAAATAAATTTAGTAAATCCACAGTTGAGCACTCCGTCTCTCCAAACTCATACTTCCCACGCCTTAAACTGGGAATAGTGTAAACAATGGATCCACTTCGGTAATAATCTGGAACAAACGAAGATTCATAGAGAGTCTCCCCCGCGTGATGATGTTTGACCTGGTCTTTTATAAAGACATATGGTAATGGCCAAAATCCAGGTATTTTAAATGTCATGCTAACAGTTAAAGTATCATCCGACTCAATACGTTGTTTACCCATTGGCTTAGTAATTATCCTTTTTCCAGTAATCTCCTTAATTCCGCTCCATCTAGTCAGCATCATAAGGTAAACGGTAATGATCGACATGATCAAAAAGAGAATAAAAGAAAGTTTTCCTCCAGCAAACAGAAAGAAGAGAGTACTACAGAACCAAACCAGTAGTATTCCTACAAATAACGTTTGCTGATCTTTCGGCATCCAATATTCCTTCCATTGCTGTAACATACCATCACTTCTCCAATCTTATGGGGACCTCCACCTCTTCCAAGACGGTTTCCATTATGGATTCCACTGTGTTCCCATTCATCTGTGCTTCCGGTTCAAGAATCATCCGATGGAAAAAAACATATGGAAGTAACGTTTTCACATCATCTGGGGTTACAAAATCCCGCTTTTCTAGATATGCTAATGCCTTCACTCCATCCATTAATGCAAGTGTTCCCCTTGGACTAACACCTAAAAAGATGGAAGGGTGAGTCCTTGTTTTTTCGGCAATCGTCAAGAGATAGTCTACAACACTTTCTGACACATAGACTTGTGACACATCCCTTTGAATTTCTTGAAGAGTAGCTAAATTTGTAACCGCTTTAATTTCTGGAATGCTGAAACTGCCGTGGGAATATAGTATTTCCTTCTCTGTCTTTTTTTCAGGATAACCTAAATGGAATTTCATCATAAATCGGTCTAATTGTGCTTCCGGTAAAAGGTAAGTCCCTTCAAATTCAATAGGATTCTGGGTCGCCATCACAAAAAATGGCTCAGGTATTGGATATACTATCCCGTCAACAGTCACCTGTTTTTCTTCCATTGCTTCTAGAAGTGCAGATTGAGTTTTTGTGGAAGCACGATTTATTTCATCAATTAGAAGGAAGTTTGTCATTACTGGTCCAGGACGAAAAACAAACTGTTCATCCTTCGGGTGATAAATGGAGAATCCGGTAATATCTGTTGGCAATAAATCAGGATTACATTGTATTCTCCTAAACTCACTTTCTATCGATTTCGCCAATGTTTTAATGAGCATCGTTTTACCAGTTCCCGGAACACCTTCTATCAGCACATGCCCCCCTGATAAAAGGGCAATAATCAATAGTTTACTTTCTTTTCCCTTTCCGTAAACAACACTGGAAAGATTTTTTTCAATGCTAGTTAATACATGGTCGTACTTTTTGTCCATCGGTATGTGCCCCCTCCGTTTAAAATGATTCCTCATACAGTTCAGTTTTATATCCATTCGCCTTCTAGCGATCAAATCCTTTCAATAAGTGTAATTTTTATCCGAAATTTTTTGTGGGAAAGAAAACTTAATAAGTATAGTTTTCTGTATGTAATTATGGTATTGTCATCTTGTCCTTGAACCACAATACCGCTAGATGTGATTGGATACTCATTTCTTTGAGTGTAAATGTTAAACAAGAATAGAATTAAATAGATTGATGAATTTTTACCCATATTCATTAATCTGTTATTCTATTATACAAAGATTATTTCACTTTGACCTCAATTCCCTTTTCGAAAGGAAGACTTTACAATGGAAAGCAGACTCCATGAACATTTAAAAAAACAGTCCCTCTATTGGCTAAAAGGGAAAGTAACCGACTTATGTGCCAATGAAGTGAAACTTTTTTTTCACCGAAAAAGGGTTATTGCAGATGCACTTGGAATCAACTTTAAGCGGACAGAATCCAGAATCATAGAAGTCAAGGTTTCCAGAGAGGATTTTCGCCGTGATGAGGTTCTCCATTCCTCGTTCGGCTATCATTCGATTGCTAACTATGCTTATCTCCTTACACCAACAGGATTGTTAAGTCTTGAGGAAATTCCAAAAGGTTACGGCCTCTTGGAATGTGATGATTTCGATAATATAACAGTTTTGAAAAAAGCAACAAAGAACCCAGATCCAATTCTCTCTTTTGATTTCTTAATCAAGAGGACAGCTCAAACAGCAACAAACGCGGTTCTATTCAAAGAATTATCGAAAGAAACGAAAGATCAAACGGGGGGATCGTTTTCGAGGGGAGCAAAAATACAGTTGATCAGTGCCACTTGTCCTCACTGTAAAAAACGAAAAAAATACTTAGTGACCATCGATCAAGAAGAAGTCCCCTGTGAAGGGAGAGGATGTTTATCCCTAATTCCGTTGAACCGTGCAAGGGTTCACGTCATCACAAAATATAACAAAAGATTTATCAATCAATTGAAATTGTTATTGAGGCAATTGGAAACATAATATAAACAGAATGGCTCCAGTTATAATTCCTGGAGCCTTTTGCAAGTTACCTTTTTCTCGAAGTGACATCTAATTGTTGCTTTTGAAGAACTTTTACCTTTAATTCTACTACCATTTTTTCTTCTATTTTCGTAAATGTTCCTTCTTCAAATGGAGCATCAATTAATTTTCGATCCCTGTTGTACACTTGTCCCATATTACGGTCTAAAGACTCATCATATTCAATGAACCTGCTTTTTACTAATTGACAGTATGGGAGTTCGTTAAATGCTTCCCCGCTAATCTGATCAAATTCCGACAAGTCCGCTGATAATAATTTATCCTTCGATGAGAAACCATCTGGTAATGGAGATTCTGTGAAGAAAGTAAATTCTTGATCCTCTTGATGTTTAGAGAACACTGGTTTATTTTCATAGTTTACTTCCACCACTTTTTCAAATGGTACATCGATGGTCAAGGAACGGATATCTGAGACTACTTGCTTTTTTGTTCCCGTAGTTGGTGTAGCATATTGAATATTTTTTCGAACGAAACCTTTTAAGAATAGTTTGTTTGTTGGGAGTAATAAGCGGCATTGTGTTATTTTTAAGTTCTTTTTAATATCTTTTATTTCTAAAACAGGTTCTGGGAAGTCAATTTTCGTCATCAAGTCGATTTGTACCAATTCTTCTGCCAGTACAACTGGAATTTTCACATGAGTTTTATCCGGTAAAATCTTTGGTTTTTTAACAGGCTTTTTCTCTTTTGGAACAGGCTTTTTCTTATCTTTCTTCGGATGTCCCTTAAAATACGGAGGTGGGGGAAAACTTTTCTTTTGCTTTTTGCGATGATTAAATGGTTCGCCACAAAATTTAGACATTCTTTTTCCTCCTTTCCCTTGGCTAATAAAAATATTTAGTTTTGTTAGTATTCTATGAGCTAATTGTTTTATTGATTGGACAAACCTCCTACTATAAACGCCAATTTTTCATAGAATTGATAATCTATCTACTTATGTAAACTCATAAGATAGATTTTTTCTTTAGAAGAGTTAGTATTGTTAAATATTTCGTAACATTTATTAGGTTTGTTACTTATTTACACTAATATAATAAAGAAGGTGGGACAAATGTGTTTTAATCAATGAAAATTCGGAACGATATGGTAAGTATTACAATCACTCGCTCCGGTAATATACTTCGCAATGGTTGTGTATTGTTCTGATTTTCAATTGAACACTTATGTTATGTACTAGCCTCTAGGTTACAAAATTATAGAAAAGTTTGGTGATCACGTATGCAAATGAAAAGAGAAGGTCATGGAAGTGAACATCAAAAAAGCAAAGGTCACCCTGGGGGTCATCTAGGTGCTATGATTGATTATAATAAAAATCCATTTATCGTAATATGGGAAGTGACACGTGCCTGTCAATTGAAGTGTGTCCATTGTCGTGCAGATGCTCAGCTAAAACCAGACCCTTTTGAATTAACAAAGGAAGAGGGCTTTAAACTAATTGATGAAATTCATGACATGAATAACCCAATGCTCGTTTTCACTGGAGGAGACTGTATGATGCGGGAAGATCTATTTGAACTATCCGCATACGCTGTGAAAAAAGGAATGCGTGTATCCATGACTCCAAGTGCTACCGATAATGTGACAAGAGAAAAAATGCTAATCGCCAAGGAGGTAGGACTTTCCAGATGGGGTATTAGTCTCGATGGACCTACTCCAGAGATACACGACCACTTTCGAGGAACTGCTGGTTCCTTTCATCTGACAATTGAAAAAATAAATTATTTAAATGAACTAGATATGCCACTTCAGATTAATACGGTCATATCAAAATATAACTATCACGATCTGGAGAAGATGGCTAAATTAGTCGGTAAATTAAAAGCTGTCATGTGGTATATCTTCTTGTTAGTCCCGGTTGGCCGTGGACAAATGGACGATTGTTTAACCCCTGCAGAACACGAAAAAGTATTTCTCTGGTTATATGAATTAGGTAAAACGGCTCCATATGATATTAAGACAACTGCAGCACAGCATTATCGCCGTGTTGTTATCCAGCAAAAAATTCGAGAAAACTTAATAAGCACTGGGGAGATTCGATACGAGGATTCCATAACAGATACTGCCTATTTGATTGATGGGTTAAAACGTGCCCCTAAAGGGGTTAATGACGGTAATGGATTTATATTTGTCTCCCATACTGGTGATGTATTCCCTAGCGGGCTTTTACCGATAAAAGTTGGAAATGTTCGGGAGCAGTCCCTTAAAACCATTTATCGTGAATCACCAGTTTTAAAAGAACTTCGCAATCCTAATCAATATAAAGGAAAATGCGGTGTCTGTGAATTCCGGTTTGTTTGTGGAGGCTCCAGGTCAAGGGCTTTCGCTGTTACTGGTGATTATTTAGAAAGTGAACCATTCTGTGTCTATGTTCCAGAAACTTTAAGGAGAAACTCTTCCCCTTCAACAACAAAATAAAGATAAGAACGTCCTGTCCGTCCATCGGAACTGGCTTTTGATATTTTCTGTTGGTTACACAAGACTGCCTATTTATTTATAATAGAGCAAATAATCTAAACCAAGGAACTCCCACATTCATACAATGTTAATGACCCTCAAGGAAAGGGGGTGTTTTCATGTACGGATATGGCGCATGTCACGGTGGTGGCTTTGCAGGAGGATTTGCTTTAGTACTTGTGCTGTTTATCCTCCTTGTAATCATTGGAGCAGCAGCATGGACTGCATGGTAAATCAAGTGTAAATTCCTAAGGGGGGTACCAATCTGGTACTCCTTTCTTATATCTTTATCAAAGACAGTTTCAATCAGCAAATGGTGAATTTTATTTTTTTTCATAACAATTCACACACATTCATTATTGCTTTCATAAGTTGTACTATACCTTCTATAGAAAGGGGGATTATGACATGACTTACGGTTACCATGGTGGCGGTTTTGCAGGTGGTTTCGCGTTAGTATTAGTCCTTTTCATCCTGCTTGTAATTATCGGTGCAGCAGTTTGGACTTACTAATTTAAGTTCCCCTTATTTGATAAAAGCACCCTTTCATGGGTGCTTTATCAATAAGGTAAAATAAATATGAAATTCGCTTTTTTTAAAAAAAATTGGTATAATTTAACTGGAACAAGGGAGATTAATTGGTTGCTATTACTTTCTTCCTAAAGGGGGCCTTTATATGATTATTGAAGAGCCCTATGATGTGACGAAAGAACTTCTTCATGCTGTTGACATCTATTTAATGAACCGGGAGCACGCTCAACAGTTTTTAGTGGAAGGAGATGGTCACGTTGCGATCTTCGACCATGAGAACAATAATTATTTTATTATTCCAGAAGGAATGGTTGAAACTGCTTTAACTCTTGGTTATTCGGTTGTTAAAGATTAATCACGATCATTCACGGGGCAATATGTGAATCATTTCACTAACTCTCATGCTATCGGACAGGTGTTCAAAACTTTATTTCAATAAACTTGTTAATTCCCCCTTGTTCTACGAATATCTTTCTAACCAGCTGTACAATAAACTTATTTTTAACAGCAGATATTCCAACCGCGCATAATAAAAAGGTCATTTTGAAAAAAAGGCATCTACAATACCAAACAGTGTTTACCCTTTTTAAATGACCTTTCTTCTTCTCGTCATGTATAAGTTCAGTATAGACTATCGAATAACCTCTGATCCACAAGGATGGTATCAATTGGACATTCCTCAGCATCCCTTCCATATTGCCATGCCCAAACATTCGCTCCACAATCAGGAACTGCAGGTGAAAACATAGGATGATTACCCTTTGGAGTGATTCCAGATTCTGGTTCGGCACTCCATAGGACCGTCTTTGTATAGACACTTCTTTTTCTTTCCACTGCTTGACAATATGCCTCGTTAAATGGACCTTCTGTTGGATCAAAGTAGATACCAGGTCGATAATCACTATTAACCAACCGCTCTACCCATGCGATCAACCATTCTGGATCAACATCGAAAAAACGCTCCACATTGGCAAAAATAAAGACACCTTTTGGAATCCCCAGGCGCTGGGCATTAAAGATGGCATTCTGTGCAGCAACCCTTCCTGCACTTGATCCCACTGCTTCCCTAAAATTATTGTAGATAGGAAGAATTTTAATCCCCTTCTCCTTTAAGAAAAGGATTTCACTTCGTGTAAGTCCATCACTTACATTTGGTATGGTATTTAAATATCTTCCCCATACATCCGGTTGACCAAAATTTTCTGAAACACATCGGTATAGTTCCTGACTCGCTGCCGCAGCAGAGTCTACACCCCAAATCACTTTTGGCATGTGCATCTCCCCTTTCCCCTCTTAGTATATGTGACCAAAAAGAAGAGTGAATGACTTTTAATAAAATAGGTGGAGAAACTAATAAATGATTCGCCAAATGGAAAATATTCAAGTATCCTATACTAGAAAGAAACTGGAGGGATGATGATGGAAAAAATGAAAAAAATGAAGAAAACAAGATTATACGTAGGAATAGGTTTAGCAATCTTTGGCCTAGCAGGAATCACAGCTGACTTTGAGGCCTTTGCAGAAGAAGGCTTTTCCAGATTTGCATCATTTCTTTTCTTAACCCTTCCTGTTATTGGCCTTGGTGTTTATTTGATTCAATCATATTTTAAAAAATCCAATAAAATAAAGAATGAATTTATTGAGCGAACAACATTACAATTAGTTACAAAGCTTAATGGAAAAATTACGGTAACTGATCTTGCTGCCAACAGCGAGATGTCGATAACAGAGGCTGAAAAAGTATTAGAGGACTTTTCCTACAGAGGAATTGCTTCCCGTAAACTAACTGAAAGAGGTGCAACGGTATATCATTTCAAAACTGTCATGACCACTGAAGAAAAAGAATCCGCTAAAGACATATACGAATTCTAATTGTTTGCTATTATTACTTTAAAAATCATCTTTGAATTTACGTGCTGCGTAGATTTGGTGACCAATTCCGTTCACTAAGAATACCGATGCCTGAACCGCAAAGTAAACATTCCATCCTAATACATAATAAAAACTGTAATTACGCAAATTCTCAATATGAATATTTGATGGATCCACATATGGGACAATGAATTGGTATATTCCAAAAGCAATGATCATACTTAGAATAACCTGACCGATGATATAAATGGTAGCAAATGATTTTCTCATTTCAAACCGATCAATAATAATAAAAAATAAGTATCCTACACTAGCCATAATCAAAAATATTAAAAAAATTAGTGAGAGTATTAAAGTAGCTTCGTTAATCATTCTATGTATATCCTCCCTAGTCTCATGAACAGTTTCACTAATCATATACGGAAATTCTATTCCATTATAATGTTATCACACCTTAAATACTAGTTTTATTACCCTTTAAAGCAGAAAGATGAGATTATCCTAATCATCATATAACATGAATATTTTAGGTAACCTCATCTTTATCTTCTATGTCTGTTTCCTCTCCATCAAATTTAATCCCACTCCCATCGCAAGTACTCCCATAAAAACTAGTACAGCAGTTGGAAAAATAAATTGATGAAAGCTCCATTGAAACAATGTCGCTCCTTTTAAAAGCTCCATTCCATAAGTAACCGGAACAAAGTAAGAGATGGTCCGTATTATGTCAGACGTTACAATTTCGATCGGCCAATATGCCCCACCTAACATAGCAAAACTTACAGAAACAATGGGAATGATCACGTTCACTTGTTGGGCTGATTTAATGAATCCTGCAATTAGAACGCCAATGGATACAATCGCGAATAAATAGGGAATTACCACTAGTAATGTAATCCAAAATCCCCCATAGAACTCCACGCCAAAGGCATATTTAAACAAGAAAAACACAATGAAAATTTGCATGTACCCAAGTAATAAACTGAAAACGAGATGCCCTAGATATATTTCCGTTTTTTTCAAACCAGAGAGAATTAGCCTGTCCCAAATCCCCTGCTCCTTTTGAATGACGATGATATTGACCATGTACATAACCGAGTAGATAACAAAGAAGAGACTAAACCCAAACAAAGCCTGTAACCCTTGATCATATAGAAATGAGGTTTGACCTTTATAAGTCATTTCATCTACAGTAAACATTTGTGGGTTTAATGAGGCCAGAACCTCCTTTTCCAATTCCGTTTTATCTATTCCCAATTGATCTGCGGCAGTACGAATCAAATTTTGCTCTCTGTAAAATGCTGAAATATGTGTTTCAAGGGAGTAAATGTTCTCTGTCTCTGTGGCAACGAGAATTTCAAAGTTCCCCTCTCGTAGAATTAGGGCCATTTGAGCAACGTTTTTCCTTAATTTCGTCTCCACATCGGTCCTCTCTTCCAACTGAATATGAAAACGATCATGTTCGTTCAATCTGGCCAAATAACTATCAGACTGTTCTTCTGTAAGACCTTCCGTATAAGCTGGAATTGTTACTTCGCTAAAACTTCCTTGACCCAATATGGAAGCAAAAAGAATCGTAAGACCTATCATCCCTAAAATAAATAATGGTTGCCTTTTAATAGTTTGGATATAAGACCAAATAATAGTGCCCATTATAATTCCCTCCTTTTTGGAAAAATCCAGAGGGAAAGAAGTATTAAAAATATACTTAGTATTAAAATATTTCCAAGCATCGGCATGATACTTTCCCAATTACCGCCACGAAGAATTAGTAAATAAGATTGTAATGCTGCTCCATTTGGTGTCCAAGCACCTATACGCCATAGCGTTTCCGAAAATGAGGTTACCGAGACAAAACTCCCACCTAAAAAGGCCAGAATGGAGATAATTCCACTGGAAAAAATATCGGTTATCCTTCTCGTCTCAAATTTATAATTTAAAGAAGTAATGAAAACCCCTAATGCACCAACAGAGATACTTAATGTAATTGTCACAAGTAAAAATGCATGGATATTTTGCCAATGAACGCTATAAAAAATCGAACTTAAACCGAAAAGCACACATAATTGAACAAAAGCTATCAATGAAGAGGATAACCATTTACCAATTCCATAGTTCCAAGTTTTCATCTCCGTCAAGAGCATCCGATCAAATACATGCGTCTCTTTTTCTGTATACGCATAGCTGGCTGAATAGGTGGCTACATAGAGAACAAACATCACTGCCATCCCAATAGTATAATACTCAAAAGAAGTGATTGGAGCTAGATCAGCAAACGGCTTAGTAGTACTTAATGTCTCATAATTCCCCTCAGAAAAAAGGCTATTACCTCCTTCACTGCTGACCCTTTTCCCAATTGCTGCACTCAACGATAATTCACGATAAAACGATTCCGTAATAGCAGATATTATATTTCCTCGAAAGGATTCCTCCTCGTTTAAATAAAGTTTCACTTGTTCCGGTTTATTCCCATCCAAAAATAAATTTTCCCATGTTTTTACCCGGTAGTTCTCTGGAAAGTGAATAACTGCAGCATAGACATTTTCTTCGTTTTGAAGTGCAGCCTCCAAAGATGACTCATGATATACAGTTACGATATCAGATGCCCCCTCTTGAAATACACCTTCCACAAGCTTTTCAGGAATAGATAATTCTTCTGTTTGAGAAAGTAAGATCTGGATCATCCCTTCTCCAACTGATTTTTCCTTTAACAGTTGTTCAAACTTTGCTTTCTCTGCCTCTTTCTCACCCTCATCTACTACTGCCACATCAATGTTTAAGCTTATATCTCCCCCTTCAATCATTCCACGAAGTGAAAACCCTAAAATAGATATAAGTATTAATGGCATAAGTAATAGAATGACCAACTCTTTCCTGTCTCGGTATAATTGAAGGAGGTCCTTGATCAATAAATTTAACACCATTTTATTTCCTCCCTCAATCCCTTAATTTTTTCCCTGTCAAATGTAAGAAAACATCTTCTAAGGTTGGCATCTTAACCTGTACCGAAACTAATTTTCGTTCTTCTCTCTTTCCAAGGTCCATTAATTTCTCGAGTATATTGACCTCTGCCGAACAAATAACTGTAAATTTATTTCCATCCTCCATTACAGAGGAAATACTTGCATCTTCTTTGAGGGTAGTAATTAGTTCTGCGGACAGTTGATCAAACATAACTTCCACCGTATTTTCCTGTGATAAGATTCCTTTTATTTCATCTTTTGTCCCTGATGCAATCACTTCACCACAATCCATAATATAAACACGATCACATAAATACTCCACTTCCTCCATGTAGTGACTCGTATAAATGACAGTCATTTTTCGATCTTGATTCAATTTCTTTACTGTCTCTAAAATATACTTTCTTGATTGGGGATCAATTCCAACGGTAGGCTCATCCATAATAATGATCTCTGGTTGATGCATTAGGGCTACTGCAATATTTAACCGACGTTTCATCCCTCCTGAGAAGGTTTTAATAGGATCATTTTGCCGTTCTAAAAGTCCAACTAAATCTAATGTACTTTTTACTGCCTCTTTCAGGTCTTTCCCCTTAAGACCATATGCCTTTGCAAAAAAAGTCATATTGGATAGGTTACACTTGGTTGGACAGATTCGTTAAGGTCATATACACTTGATTCAAATAAACGCTGAGGGGAATCGGTAATGGCCAAACGAGAGAGAAGGAGCTACACAAAAGAATTTAAGGAACAAATAGTTCAGTTGCACGCTTCTGGTAAGCCAAGGGCTGAAATTATCAAAGAATACGAGCTGACGCCATCTGCCTTTGATAAGTGGGTTAGGCAGCACCAGAATAGTGGGTCTTTTGAAGAGAAAGAGAACCGTACACCGGAACAAGAAGAGCTAATTCGTTTACGAAAAGAAAATCAACGACTAGCAATGGAGAATGATATTTTAAAGCAAGCCGCGCTGATCATGGGACGAAAGTAGATGTGATCCGACAGAACAGTCACAAATACTCGGTATCAGCAATGTGCGAGGTCCTACAACTACCGAGAAGTACGTATTATTATGAAGCAGAGATTCGAGATAACCAAGAGGAAGAGTTAACGAATCTGATCGTCGATATTTTTAAGAAAAGTCGGGATAACTATGGCCAGAGAAAGATAAAGATAGAGCTAAAAAAGAAGGGTTGGAAGGTTTCTCGCCGGCGTATTGGCCGAATCATGAAAGAACAAGGATTAGTTTCCAAATACACCGTAGCACAATTCAAGCCTTCTAGAACGTCTTGTAATGAATCGGAGATAGGGAATACATTGAACCGTGAATTCGATCAAGACCAGGAACTGAAAGTGATTGTGAGTGATTTAACATACGTTCGAGTTCAACAGAAATGGCATTATATTTGTGTTTTAGTAGATTTATATAATCGTGAAATTATTGGCTACAGCGCTGGTCCTCATAAAAGTGCTGAGTTAGTTCAGCGTGCCTTCACATCAGTAAAATACAATCTTAATAGACTTGAATTATTCCACACAGATAGAGGAAGTGAATTTAAAAATAAACTGATTGATCAAGCCCTAGAAGCCTTTGGTATAGAACGCTCATTGAGTGAAAAAGGAACGCCTTATGACAATGCCGTAGCTGAAGCTACATTCAAGACAATCAAAACAGAGTTCGTTCATGGGAAGGTTTTCTCTAGCCAACACGAACTTGACCTTGAACTTTTTGACTACGTACATTGGTACAATAATATTCGAATTCATGGATCACTAGGTTATTTAACACCGTCTGAATACAAGTTAATACACCTTTAAATATTTGTCCACATAAGTGTTGACATACCA
>NZ_JAHQCS010000098.1 GCF_019042215.1 Evansella tamaricis
TTCGGAAGTGACAACTGAAGTCAAAGAGCGGACTTCTGTTGTCATTTCTCCACTGCCCTACGCTCGTGACCATAGGCGCTTGCGCTTTTCTTATTTAAAATAGAATTATCCTTTATTCTGTCAAAGATTTCCCAAATCCATGCAACAATGATATCACCTTTAGCTATTTTCATGTTATAGTTGACAAAAAAAGATTGGAAGATAGAAGATGTCTCAAAACATCGCCCTCGTTACAGGGGCAGGAGAACAATTCCAAACGGAACAGGACCATTTTACCTACAGTTTAAAACAGGGAATCACCCACTACAAGCTTGGAACTGGAGAACAAGAAGATGATGATACAACACTCCCGATCCATTGGGAAACCATCTCACACCTCTTCAAAAACTATGATCAAATCCTTTTATTAGGGTGCCTTCCCACTAATGACAAAATGCTCCAGGGAAACGGTGGAGATCTAAGGGAAATGATAATCCATCTGTTTTCCATAGGATCTATATTCTATAAAAAAGAGGTAGTGATGTTACAAGATGGATACAACGATCGGGAATTAAACTTTTTAAAGGAAAAACGCAAGCTCCCCCATGTCAGAAAAACAAAAGGTACAGTCACATCCATTCAAAAGATAGAAACAAGGAAACAACAAAGCTCTATTGAATGGGTTAATGATTATGTTGCCTTTCTCCGGTCGTTAACGAAAGGAATCATTCAGGTGGAGCAAAAAGATCACTTATATTTCTTCAAGGTAATGGGATTACCCTCTCCACTATTAACCTTAGAAAGAATCACCGATTCCGCTTCCCCTAATATGGTTGAGATTAGTATTAGAGGTGGGATTCTAAATAAGGAGCGGTTCCATCAAAAACCATTAGGGAGATTTTGGTTTGTCCTTACGGAAACACATCTCTTCACAGCATTAGTACATTTTAAACCTTCTTTGCCCTGGATAATATACAGATTAAGTCAAGGATGGATTCATCACATGGTCATGGAGCGCTTTAAAATGAAACTAGAGAAGAGACAAATCGAATAATTGTCTTTCCTTCCATTATTAACCAGTACTTTTTTTCAATATTCCCCTTACTGTTCGTGCTCGTTGTTGTGGTATTAATCGTTTCTTTTGATAATAACGGTAACTATAAAAACCAACTAAAGTAATGACATAAATGATATACCCAACTAAATACGGAAGAAAAATCGATTCTGTCATCCACAATGGTGCAGACAACAAACTTAATAGCCACACCATAGAGATATTCCCTAAAACGGAAGACCATACATATTGTTGAAGGGTAACTGGACTAAGAGCGGCAGAAATAGAGATGAGATTACTGGGGACAAAAGGGATACTGCGCAATAAGACAATAATTAAAACACCATAAGTAGTCATTAAACGAAGTAACCAGTTTAATGTTTTTTCCCGTTTGTTCCAAAAACGCTCTACCCATTGGCTACTGAAGGAGTCTGTTAACCAATAACAAACAAGAGCACCTAATGTAGCACCAATCACGCTAATAATAAAACCTCCGACTACTCCAAAAGAAATAAAGTGTAAGATAATTAATATGAGGACAGGAAAAAGTGTAAAAATACCTTGAACAATCATTAATGGAATCGTAACCCATAGGAGGCTTAAACCTAATTCTCCGAGAAATGACTCTGCTGTAAAGTATTCAATATCCTGTTGCATAAACAGACCAATCCAGTCCCAAACCATATATATTATAAATCCAATGAATCCTAACAATAAAAGGATTCTTATATACTTCATGTTATCACCTAGTTCTATTAAATTGCTGGAGATAAAATAATATCCCCGGTTCCTATATTATACCTGATAAAAAAGAGAATGGGCACATAAAAACCAAACTGCCTACCGAAAAACAGTTTGGTTCTAGTTAATTATCAGATTCGAAATTTCTCAACTTCTCTCTTTAATTCAGTTGCCAAGTCACTTAAGTGTTCAGCTGCAGCAGTTATTTCCTGTATCGATGATAACTGATTCTCTGTTCTGGATTGAACTTTCTTAAATTGATCAGATGTTTCTCCAGCCATTGTTGCCATTTCCTCAACAGAGGCACTGACTTGTTCGGAACTTGCCGACATTTCCTCTGAAATTGCGGAGACTTCCTGAATTTGTGTGGATACTTGAAGAATCGAATTACTTATCCGTTTAAAAGCTTCTCCCGCTTTATTAACGATAATAATTCCCTCTTTCACTTCTTTAGCACCTTCACTCATCTGCACTACAGCCCGGTCCGTTTCGTCCTGAATTTCTATAATGACATTACCAATTTCTAGCGCGGATTTCCTGGATTCTTCTGCTAGTTTTCGGACCTCATCCGCAACAACAGCAAATCCAAGACCATGTTCCCCTGCCCGTGCTGCTTCAATTGCTGCATTTAGTGCCAGAAGATTTGTCTGTTCTGAGATATTTGTTATTATCTCTACAATAGAACCAATTGATTTTGATTTCTCTCCTAATTCATTCATCACAGATGAAGTCTCCATTACCGAAGAAGATATGGAACTCATTTGTTCCACTGCTTTATTAATATCCTGATTACCTTTTTCCGTCTGGTTGGTCGCTTCTTGCATTGACTCAGATACTACCAAGGATGATTCGGCAATCCTGAATATGCCTTGTGCCATCTCTTCCATCGCTTTCGCACTCTCATTTGAACTTTCCACCGTATTCACGGCACTTGATGCAACCTCTTCTGTGGTGATGGCAATCTCTGTAGTAGCTTTTGAGGTGGTGTCCGCACTGGAGGAAAGATGTTCAGAAGCTTGGGCTACCTTATTACTCGTTTCCATTGTCTGACGAACGAGCATCCGCAAACTTTTTACCATATCATTCACTGCATTTGTCAGTTGACCAATTTCATCTGTGGATTTAGTAACTATACTTTTTCCAGCAAGATCCCCTTTAGCGACTTGCTCGATTTTCCTTACGATCTTTAAAATTGGAGTGACGATTTGTCTCGCTACAAAAATAGCTACAAAAATGGCTACAATTACTCCTATGACTGTCGCAGCAATATTAAAAATTCGTACCGTCTCCCCATCCGAAATTAAACGGTCTCCGAGAGCGGTTATCGATTGCCTTTCAGAAATAGCCAATTCCCTAAATCCTTCCTGTACTTCCTCAGCAATGGGGTCTAACTGATAGCGGACAGTAATTAAGGCCGTATCTCTCCCATGTTCTAGATAGGATGGGAAAACACGGGTAATTGTTACATAATTCCAATGATTGCTTTGTTTGACGAGGTGGGAGACTTGTTCCGATTCTCCAAAAAAGGTGAGAAGTTCTTCCCCAAGCAGCTCACTTTCTTCTGCCATATCAATAAATCGTTCCCGGTATACTTCGTCCCCACTTAATATGTAAGCCCGTATACTTGCCATTCGATCTGCCATGTTATAGGCCATCTCATCACTCGTTGACATCCTTGCTAAGTCCTCCGAGATAATACCTTCCACATTATTATTTACAACAGAAAGGGTATACACCGAGTAAGATGATATGGCAACTGTAATACATAAAATAATTCCAAATCCAAATATTATTTTTGCCCGCAAACTCTTTTTCACATCACCTGACCCCTTTATCTCTATTTTAAATTATCAAAAAACTAGTATTAATATATCATATTCAAATACTAGAAAGGTGGGATATGCTATGAAAAATGTCGAATCTCAACAAAAAAAGACAAGAGACCTATCTCTTGTCATATTTTCTCCCACCTATTTTCAAAAGAGACTTTATTTACTTTACGTTGACCTTAATTTTTCAAGCTCTTTCTTACCCTCATCACTTCTAAAATAATATGCTCGGTATATAAAGGAACCAAACACGCCAATGACACTAAATACAGTCATCACCATATATAACGTTCTTGGATTAAATAAATCAATGATATTTCCACCTAAAATGGAGCCGATTACTCCTGCAAAGCCGAAAAATACGGCAATAAACAATAGATGACCTGTGGATTCCAGTTCTTCTGGTATTAATCTTCCAACAAACTGAAAGGCAGTTAAATAAAATATACCAAAACAAATACCATGAAGTACTTGAATCGCTAGCACTAAATTTGGATCAGGGACTACTGACATTAAAATCCATCTAATAGTATATAAAATCGCTGCAAAATGAATTAATGTTAGGGGATGGAATTGCTTCAGCCAATAGTAACTGAAGGCAAAGACTGCCGCTTCCGTTAATACTCCTATAAACCAGGCCCAACCGATATATGATTCACTTCCACCGATGGCAATAATAAACAGACCAATAAATGAATCGTTCATCCGGTGGGTTAAACTTATGGTCAGAATCATTGCTAAAAAAAGAGCTAACTTCCCATTTTTAGCCAGCTTTAAAGCATTTATTAATTGAACTGGCTTCTTAGAAGGTGCACTATCTGGAGAAAGAAAACAAAATAAAGCTGCAATGACAAGGAAAAACGCATAGACATAATAAATGTTCCCAATACCGATAATCGCAAATATATACCCACCGACTAAGGATGAGATACCAAATCCTAAAGAACCCCACATTCGAATACTTCCGAATGAAACGTTCGTTCGAACAGAAACCTTTTGTGCCAGACTATCTCCTAATCCCCCAACCGGTGAGGTAAAGGAGAAAAAGACTGTCATCATCGCCATTAATAAAAAGAACTCTGTCATTTGAAATAATAAAAAGCCTGCTCCTAATGCAGACGTTAAACAGATTAGCAATACCCTTTTCACTGTTTTCCATTTATCACTCATAAACCCCCAAAAGGGTTGTGCAATAATTGCTGCCGCAGGACCAATTGCCAATAGTGATCCAATTTGGGAACCTGACAATCCTTGAGATTGAAAATAGATTGGCATATAACTGACTAAGATAGTCATGGAAGAGTGAAAGAAAAATAAAAAACCTTTTAATTTCCATACAGAAGATTGCAACATTATCGATCCTTTCGTATCTACAATAAGAACACACATTGAACGCATGTAATCGTAATTGATTCAATGTTGTTTATTATACCACGATCATTGATGAACATATATGATAACTATTTTACTTCTTTTTCATGCTTATTAATCTATAATGTTGACTTGTGTCTTTGCTCCCTTATTCAGCACGTATAATTGCCACATCTTATTTTTCACGTGTCAATCCAAAACAACGAAAGCCGTTATCAGAATAGAAATTTCAAAAAAAAATAAGCGTACAATTTAACCACAAATTGTACGCTCATACTTTTCCTTACTTAAAAATCGATATAATTCTCTAGACACCTCATTCTTATAAAGAACTCCGTTATTTGAGCACTGGCTCCTTTTTATCGCTACAATCATTTTTTGGTTAAACGATTCAAAAGTCCTGTGATAACTTCTTCTGTTTTTTCCTCGAACATTTTCTCTTTCGTGGCATCAAGATAAATACTGTCCAGCAGGCGGTCGATTTCATTTGCCTTGTGAAGATACTTCGTTCCTGTTTTCATTATCTGCTTATAAGCTTCACTTATTTCTTCTAAATTCTCTTCCTGTTGCCTTTCCACGCTAGGATCCATACACCGTTTAAACATATCTACTGTTACATCTCCACTTCTTTCAGGGTTTATTACATGTGGTGGTGTTCCGTCAAGAATCGCCATCTTTAACGCAGGAATCACAACCATGTCCAGGCTATTAGGATCTAATCCACAGGGGAAATATTGAACAGATAAGGATTTTTTTTCTGCAACTGATCCGATCTTTCTCATCAACGTGGACTTCCCGCTTCCTGATCTCCCCTTAATGATCACCCGATGTTCCAAGTCCTCTGTTATTTTATCAATAAAGTTAATCGGACCATATGCTGTTGCTGCCCCGAAAAAATGATTTGAAACGATCGGTTCCTTTTCCTTACATTGGCTTGCAGAAACCCAATCAGAAATTAGTTCCTCTGCCACTTTGTCTGCTTTTAGAAAATTCATCCCTTCCAAATAAATTTCCTCTTTCTTTTCATGAATCTCTACCCCTTTTGCAAAACAGCGATGGGCCTCATCCCTTAACCGCTCCAATTCATTTAATAATAAAAGTAGTTTCGCAGAACGGGATTTTAATTTTTCCTCCGTGACAGTATCATGAAGAGACAGTGTTTTATATCCCAAACCAGAATACCGACTAGAAGGCAGGAGTGGGCTATTATCAGCTAATACTAACAACTTTTCCTTGGGGGTAAAGAGGGCTTCCACTATTTCTCCATTGTCCGGGTGAACATATACTTCCACTTCCATTCCCTCGGAATCCATTGCCTCTGCTGCTTTCTTCAAAACACTCCCCTTTGCACCCGTACTATTTCCTGTTAGTATAAATACCTCTGAACTTTTTGCCCAAAAGTCTTCTATTAAGCTGTAAAAACCTTTACTCGTATGACCGTTCATAAAGTATGTTTTCACTTCATACTCCCTCCTTACGTTTCCCTTTAGAATATTCCATATATGCCCAAATGGTGAAACAGAGTAGTGAATTCATGTAAGAAAACCTCCGCAAACTGGCAGGAGAAGGGATAAAAAAAGATGATCGACAGATTTATTCCAAATCCATACGCTCATCTATACTTAATTATAAAATCGCCGAAATCACTTTTGTTTTGTTACACTTATGTAAATAAGGTGATCATTCTGTTTACATCGATTATTGCTTGTCCTATTTCCACCAACTGTCAAATAACGTTACTGGCAATTGCCGCTTATGTTCTGTTTGAAGGTACCGTTTCTCCACATTTTCCTGTGCAGGTTCTTCAATCTCTTTTCCTTCTAAATAATCATCGATCTGATCATACGTCATTCCAAGGGCATCTTCATCTGGACGGGACGGGATATTTTCCTCTAAATCAGCAGTAGGTATCTTCGTGAAGATAAAGTCAGGTGCGCCCAATTCCTTTAATAGTGCTTTTCCCTGTCTTTTATTTAACCCGAACAAAGGAGTGATATCACAAGCACCATCGCCGAATTTCGTGAAAAAGCCAGTTACAGCTTCGGCAGCATGATCTGTTCCCACGACAAGACATCCGAAATGAGCCCCCACGTCATATTGCACTTTCATTCGTTCCCGCGCTTTCGTATTCCCTTTTACAAAGTCTGTTAATTCTTCTCCCGTTGCTTCGATGAATTGCTGATAAGAGGCATCTACAGCCGGTTTAATATTCACCGTGAGTCGGTGGTAAGGTTGAATAAAATCTAATGCTTGCTGAGCTTCCCCTTCGTCAGCCTGTACTCCATAGGGTAAACGTATCGCATAAAAAGTGTAGTTATCTGTACCTTCTTCTTCATTTAATTCCTCCATGGCTAGCTGAATTAATCTTCCTGCCAATGTGGAGTCCTGACCGCCGGAAATTCCAAGAACGTATCCCTTTAAACCTGACTTTTTTAAATAATCTTTTAACAGATCCAGCCTGACTCTAATCTCCTGTTTCGGATTTATCTCCGGTTTGACATGCAATGCTTTGATAATTTCCTGTTGTTTTTCAGTCACTGCAATCATCCTCCCTTTTTTTCTAATTTAAGTAATTGTTCATATTGCCCTTCCTGTTTTAAAATTTCCCTTTGTCTTTCCCCAAGTAAATCGAAATGTGGATAACGCTCTCTATCGTGAACCCATTCCCGTCTCAAACCATATTTTTCCCCCCACAGGAATAACCTCTCCTTGTTAGAGCATCCCACTTTCGTAACAGTTTTGCAATGGGGGAATCTATCATCTATCCAATAGTGAGTTAGAAAGGCAAGTTCTCCTCTTCTGACTGCCTGTTTCCATTCCTTCAAGTCATGTTTCGTTATTCCAAATGCCATCCTATGTTACTCCCTTCACACTATCCATTTAACTATGATTGATTATATGATTCAACTAAAAACCATTAGAATGTAAGGGAATCTCACATGATTTTTTGATGATAAACTCTTAATTTTTTTATCTAAAAAAGGAAGAACATTGGTGGGATGTCCTTCCACGTGGTGTAAACTGAAATTCTGCTATTAAACTCTGCCGTTTCTTCGGTCGGCTTTTTCGTCGGCTATTTCCGCTTTGAAACTTTCAATACTTTCTTGACGTCGGTGATTTTTTTCAGCAATAGCATCCTTTTCTGCAGCTGTCATATCTTCATTATGCATGGTTTCTTCTGCCGCTTCCATATTCTCTTTTGTATTCTCCACCATTTTTTGAAGTCTTTCCACATTATTTTTTCGATTATCTGGTTTTGCCATTTCAGATCCTCCTCAAGTATAAAATACAAAGATAGTTTGTACATGAGAAAGGTATCTATTCTAAAAATCAGTAAATTCACCTTAATTTAATTCTGTATCATCTAGATGAAATGTCCATATATGTTCAGTTTTATCTGGATCAGATAAAGGAATGGCAAACGTCAGTGTATATTCCTCAGAATGTTCCTGGTCAAAGAAGACTTCTCCATGAACCGTTTCTCCCGGTTCAATGCGGTCAGGGACAAGGGTTAAAAAGTCACTGTACCAATTCTCTGCAGTCTTATTTTCTTTGCTCAATAAGGTGGCACGAGTAATATCTTTCCCAAGGAGGACACTGTCCCCTGTATTCTTGATTTCAATGTCTAAAAGAAAGAAATAATCTTGAACTGGTGTCCGACCTTTGTATTCTTCCAAACGTTGAATCTTATGGACCTTCATCTCATAATTTCCTGTATTACTCTGAACAATTCCCGTTTCTCCGATCTTTAACAACAAATCTCCCTCATTGTCAGAACTTCCTGCTGTTTTTCCCCCACAGGCAGTCATAATACTCAAACTCAAACAGGCAATGATTAGAACCAAGACTTTTTTCACCTTGAATCTCCCCTTTAAACTAGAGTATGAGGATTTTTGGATTAGGTCATTAGTGAACACAGGCGCATTTATTTTTTATTTTTCTCGTACACCTCATGCCATTCCGGAAAGTGTTTTTTAATCGAGATAGGCCGGAACGTCTCCTTATCCACACAAACGTGTTCACTCGTCCCAGTTAAACAGACCTGGTCTTTTCCATTTCTTATTTCGTAACCATATTTCACCCTGATGCCATTGTATTCCTCTATCCACGTTTGAACGATGACACTTTCGCCATACTTCGCAGGAAACTTATAGTTCATGTTGAGGCTCGTTACGGGAGAAAGAACCCCTTCCCGTTCCATATCAGCGTATTTAAAACCTAAATCTTCAATCAAAGTTGTTCTCCCAATTTCACACCATATTAAATAGTTTGCATGATACACTACGCCCATTTGGTCCGTTTCTGCATACCTTACTGGGATCGTCGCTGAAGAGATAACCATTTTCATTCCACCTCATTTTCCAATATCGAAAAATCCTCCCTAATTAATTTCGTGAAATCTTGATCAAAATCCTCTTTTTTCCCTTGAATTAGTCGATAGGCTTGTCGTTGAATCGCCACTTCCACAAGATCTTTCATGGCTCTTCCATTCCCTTCAGGCTTGTTTTTCTGGAAGGACATATTCAATTCTGCCAACGTCTCCTTATCCACTTCATAGCCAAACTGGAGGATGTAAAAGTGAAGGATCTCCACGAGTTCTAGAGAAGTATAACTTGGAAATTCGATCGTTTTTTTAAATCGGGAGGCAAGGCCAGGGTTACTTTGAATCAGGGCATTCATAGGATTCGAATATCCCGCTAAAATAACAACAAGGTTCTCATTATGTTTTGTCATTTCCTCAACGAGAGCATCCACTGCTTCTTTCCCGAAATCCTGTGATCCATACAATAAAGAATAAGCTTCGTCGATAAACAAAACTCCACCGAGCGCCTCTTTGATTTTCTTTTTTGTTTTCAAGGCGGTTTGTCCTGTGTACCCTGCAACAAGATCACTCCTCCCTGCAACAACCATATGACCACGTTTTAATAATCCCAATTCATGCAAAATCTGCCCATATATTTTCGCAACGGTTGTTTTTCCTGTGCCCGGTTCTCCTGTGAAAATCGCGTGTAGTTGGATCGGAACAGATGGTAATCCCTTTTTTTCACGGATTTTTTGTACTTCCACAAAAGATATTAGCATCTTTACTTGATCTTTGACTTCCTTTAGTCCAATCAGGTCATTTAATTGCTTTTTCGAAGAACGTTCATTTCCATTGTTATTATCCGAATTCCTTTGGAAGGATTCTTTATCTAATAACGTAAAATCAGCCTTCGAGAATTGCTCCAGTTTAACTGCTGCTGCTCCCTTTTGAAAAATCGCATCGAGTACGATGTTTTTAACGGTTCTGGCATTCCCAAAGCTTTCATCTACCTGCTCTGTGACAATTCGTTTCCGAAGTTCTATTATTCCTTCTTCTGTGATGGCAAAATCATTATCCAGTGCCACTTGTTCTCCAATCTCAACGAGCTCATCGATACTATAATCAGGGAGGTGTAGATGATTACTTTCCGGAAAACGGCTCCTCAAACCTGGATTACTCCAGAGAAAATTCCTCATTTCCTCTGGATAACCTGCTAAAATCACGGCAAATTTCCCAGCATAGGTGTCACTAGTCATGGCAGAAACGAGTGTATCTATAGCCGTTTGACCATAATCATTCCCACTTCCCCCTTCCCGCTTCAGACTGTATGCTTCATCAATAAAGAGGACTCCTCCAACGGATTTTTGAACGAATTGCATCGTCTTTTCCTCTGTCTGACCAACGTAGGCTCCTACTAGTTGAGATCGGTCCGCTTCTATAATTTGCTCCCGTGGGAGTACCCCTAAGTCATGATAGATTTTCCCCAACAGCCTCGCGATTTCCGTTTTTCCGGTACCAGGATTTCCAGTTAAAATCATGTGAAGGCTTTGATTATTCTGCAGATGGTAGCCTCTCTTTTTCCGTTCCTTTTCATAGATTAAATACTGATAATATTGATGAACTTTCTCTTTTATTTCTCCTAGACCGACCATTGTATTTAATTTCATCAAGGCACTTTCTTCTTCGTTGGCAAGTACTTCTCTCCACTTATTCCAAGCCTCGTTTTTCTCTACCACCATTTTTGACGATTGCTGGAAGACTTCATGCTTCTCTTTTGAAAAATATATTCCGCTAATCGTCTGTTTATATATTTCGGCATTTTCTTGAACCGTTTCAGCAGCATTGTTTAACTCTAGAAGTATCTTTTTTCCCCTTTCCAAGTCATCTACATGATTTTGTTTTTGCAGCCTATTCGCTGCCTCGATCACTATAGTCATTTTTCCGATCATATGAGTGGCTTTTTGAATGATTTCATCCATAAGCACGGTGACATGATGTATCGTCTGTTTTTTCCCTTGACTGTGGTCTGTTTCTCTGATCTTTGGAATATCTCCTTCTAATAAAGATTGATTAATACTTATTTTGTAGACTTCACTAATAACCTTCGCCACATAATCATTCTCATGGGCCAACTGCCAAGCTTCTGTTAGTCGTTGTTCCACCTTTTCATCTATAGTAAGTTTACGATTATATCTGGAGATGCCTGCCATGGACTGAATAATTCCTTTAAGTATATTTATTTCCCTATCTTCCTTATTATCAAATTCTTCCAGAGCGGCAAGGGCACGGAGTATTTCTGTTTCATTAAGTTTAGAGAACGGCATTGCCATCCATGTTTCTATTTGCGCTCTCACGTTAAAGGTACTTGTGTTTTCCAAATTCATCTGTCGACCCCCACTTTCATTAATTATTTTATCACTGGGAAGAACTAGATGAAACCAATAGGATTGAACGAGGTTAAGCTCACCGATAACAAAAAAAGCCTGCCGGAAAAAGTTTCCAGACAGAACTATAGTCGAATCGTCCGAATATAATCGAGAATTTCCTCTAAATACACTTCTTTATTCTTCACCACCTCCATCTTTCTATGTTCAAATTCATGGAGAATTAATTCCAACTCTTCTTTTAACCCTTCTGCACGAAAACCTTTCTCCATATATTGCCGCACGTTTAAGTAATGATTCAACAGTTCCTGTTCCGAAAGCCACTTATAATCTTGCACTGGCATCCTAATATTCCCCCACATGTTAATATTATTTTCCTAGTGTATTCACGGGAAAAATAAGGTGTGAAAAGAAAATAATGACAAATAAGGAAAGCTGGATCTAGACAATTTGCCCAAAGATGTCAGAACGTATAAATCCTGCTGTTAAAAATAGAATTCCACTATTAAATATTTCGATTTAGCCTGGGTTAGGCTCACTCATCAAAAGCATAGACCAATTCTTTTATTTGATCTTTCACTTCTTCGTGGGTCATCTTGGACGTAACTTCTACAAAAACACGGTAATACGTTCCGTCTCTTTCTACTTCAAAAATAAAGTATGCTAAACTACCATTGGATGTCATAACGCTATCTTCATAATCAAAGAGAATTTCTTTCCCATCCACTTCGATTCTATCAAGTTCTGATCTATCTTTTAGTGGACTAATAACTTCAAATGGACTCCTTTTAATATCTAATTGTATAGGTAGTATAACGTCATTCTCTTCAAAGTAAGGACCATAAATCCTGTATCCTCCAGTTCCATCAACTGGATCTAGTTCTCTCGAATTCTCAAGCATCGCTTTTTCCATATCTGTGGTTATTAAAATATCCGCATTATACGTGACAAAAAGTTTTTCCTCTGTTTGATCTGCTTCGTCTTGAGGTACAAAATATAAATCCACTATCGTATAATCATCGAAATATGGGAGGGAATATGGGAATGTAACGTGCTTTTCACCAGCTTCATAGACATAATCCAGATGTCTTCTCTCTTGATTTTCCCCAGTTCCAAGTTCAGTGCACCCTAATAGGTTTAAAAAGAAGAAGATTATTGCAAAAGATATTATATTTTTCAACAAGAATACCACCATCCTTTTTAGCTCTCAGACCATCTTTAATCTATTATAAACTACTGGAGTCCAAGTTTCGGAAATTTTATATTTTTAGGCTCTTTTCTTAAACTTTGTTCCTTTTTGAGAATAGCTTGGAGAAGTAAAAGTGGCGGCTCCAGTGACGAGCAAATCCCTTTGAATAAGCTACAGAGCAATGCTTTTAGAGGAAGAGACAGGAAAGCGAGGTAAAGACCCCGCAGAGACGGTATTCGTCGAGTCAGGCTGAGAAGGGTTTCGGTCGGAAGATGGGGCAAGTTGTACTCGAACGGGGAGGCAGAGATGGATTTCGGTCGGAAGATGCCTCAAGTTCTTCCCAAACAACGAGGCTGTTTCTTCCTCTACTAGTAAAGCTTTGTAGTGTATCCGTCGAAACAAATCGCAGTGGATTCGACGAAGCAACCCTCTTTGAGGCCGTGCACGCGACAAAGAAGACACAGCGAAGAATGAGCAGATGTCGCACTTTTGCCTGTGGTGAAAGCTTCCGCCTGTAGTGTATCCAAGCAAAAATTTTGCTTTAAAATCACAAACAACAATCTATACGAGAGCCTATTTTTAAAAAAACGAGCTTTATGAAATACAGCCCGTGATTATACCAACACTTTCCTTTCCCTGTCTCTGAAAGGTTATTTAAATTTCTATTCTATTAACATCACTGAAAATACCCCTACTATTTCTTCTGAACAGGAATCCAAATTTCACAGAAGCAGTCTGACGGAAAGTCCTCGGAATATAACTCAAAATCCGTATCGTCGAGCATCTCGTACTCTGAACCTGGAAGAAACTCTTTAAAGATTTTATTCCAAGTATCTGCGATACAATCTGAATTTTCACCAATACATTTAAATACTGCCCATAAACTAGGCTTCACTTCCCATTCGGTATATCCTTCGGGGATATTTCCTCCAATAAATCCCACCCCTATACCATAATCAAAATAGGTACTTTCCTTTGATATAGGCGCACAAAGCCCATACATATCATTGTTAACAGCATGTTGTTTTAAGGTATGAAACGTTCCATCGTTACTTGATCCTTTCCAAAAATCTGCAATTTCCGTCGTTCCGTCCTCCGATACTGTCTCATTCTTAAACTTTTTAACTTTAGCCAATACATTAAATCCTTCTCTCTTTTCCATTCGGTAGTCCAATATCCTGCCACCTTCCAATTTAATTTTAACAAGAAGTTGATTAAAGGATTTTAATTTTACACCTGCACGTCTAGCCAGATTTGGAGTAATTCCGTGAAACCTGGAGAATGCTTTTGTGAAGCTCTCCGGGGAATCATATCCATATTTAAATGCCACATCTATTACCTTTAAATCAGACACGGATATTTCCTGACCTGCCATCGATAACCTTCTATTCCTGATATACTCCTTGACTGTCATACCTGTTACCATACTGAATATTCGATGAAAATGATAACTTGACATATGAAGATGTTTTGCCACGTCTTCATAGGTAATCGGTTCTAGTATATTTTTTTCAATAAAATCAATTGCTTTTTGCAAGCTTTGAATAAAATCCATTACGTCACCTCCCATAATCAAATTGTACTACCCCGTATTTATTTCATCCTGTCTTGTCTTGCTCTGTTTTGTCCATCATGCACAGTTAAAAGCTTAATTGCTTTTTTTCAGTTCAATAGGAACTTCGTTTTTATCCCGGTTCATTTTTTTCTTCTTTGCTCTCGTCCCCACCGTCACGCCTGTCAAGACTAGAACAGCGCCAATGATATGAACCGGTAAAAGAGGTTCCCCTAATAAAATGACAGCCAAAATAACCGCAGAAAGGGGCATTAAATTAATAAAAATGGACGCTTTGGCAGCACCGATAATCTTAATTCCCTGATAATACATAATAAAGCTCGCAACAGAAACGATTATACTCATATGGAGAATGGAACCCCAAGTTAGCATACTGGCGTTTGTGACCTGAGGCCATGTAACATCCATCATCGCAAACGGAAAAAGCATCACTGTACCGAAGACAACCGCATAAGTCGTGCTCACGAGAGAACTAAAAGTCTGTAAAGCTACTTTTCCCAGTACACTATATAAAGCCCAACAAATGACCGCAATCAATAAGACAAGATCAATCGGTTCAAAGCCTGTACGGATGACACTTAGGAATTTCCCTTCCGTGATGATAACTGCAGCTCCTGTTAAGGCTAAGGCAAGTCCTATCAAATTGCGGGACGTGATTTTCTCTTTTAAGAAAAGTGCGGATAGTAATATAATTAGCACTGGATTAGACGCAATGAATAAAGAACTTTTCACAATCGGGGCTTCCTTTGTGGCTATAAAAAAACAAATATTATAAAGGGCAATACCAGTCAGACCAAGTAACGCTAACAGAACCCATTCCTTCCCTTTTGGACGGGGACGATTTTTTCCCTTCATCCACATGAGTGGCAAGAGTATGAGAGAAGCGAAGAAAAACCTAAAAAAAGCCACCGTAATTGGTGAAAAATCTTGTGTTGCATAATTTCCTGCAATAAATGCGCTGCCCCAACTACTTGTTGCAAGGGCAAGCATGACATAAACGAGCCAAGGATGTTTTGACATCAGCTTCACCAACCTAATTTGTTATAATGTTTCGTTATTCGAAATATTACACGAAATTGTGGCTTTTAGCTAGTTTTTTTTCCGAATTTCAATCTTCTAACATACGTTATTTCTTAAGTCTCAGCACCTCTCGTTTTCTGTGAATCAAAAAACTGTCCCGCCAGTTATTTAATTAGCGGAACAGTTAAACACCGATAAACCATTTTTTAAAATTTCTTTATATCAAATTGATCGTTTAGTAATAACCAATTTTGAGTGAACGGAAGTCCTAATTTCCAATAACTAATACCCCGTAAACCCAGCTCTTTGATTAAATCAAACTTTGCTTGAATACTTCTTGCATCCTCAAACCAAACGACATGTTCTGACCCTGCATCGTCTACGTACTCAAAAAATGGCGCCTGCGATTCTGCATCATACTGGATCGGAACATTTCTTGAAAATGCCAACTCCACCGCCCGATTTGGACTAAGTGCTCTTGCGTATTCTTCTCCCGGTTCATACGGTAATGTCCAATCATAACCATATAAATTCTGACCCATCATGATCTTATTAGCAGGCATCTCTGTCAATGCATATTCAATGACTTCCCGAACCGGTCCAAGTGGAGAAACAGCCATCGGCGGACCTCCACTATAGCCCCATTCATATGTCATTAAGACAACAAAATCTACTATCTCCCCATGGGCACGGTAATCATGGGCTTCATACCATTGACCAGGCTGATCGGCTCTTGTTTTCGGGGCTAAGGCAGTGGATACTAATAACCCCTCCCCTCTTAATCTTTCTACTGCCTTCCGTAAAAATTGATTATACCGCTCCCGATCTTCTGTCCTTAAAAACTCGAAATCAAAATGAACATCACGGTATCCTACTTCCTTAGTAATTTCAACAATTTGATCGAGCATTGTATTCTGGGCCGTTTCGTTTGTTAAAACAGCAGCACCAACTTCCTCACTAAACGCTCCCTCTTCCAAGTTAGTAATCGTCATCATTAAACCAGCATTATTCGCTGAGGCAATCTCTGCAAAAGCATTGAGAGGTGGAACTGTTAATGTTCCATCTCGATTCAATTGATAACTAAATGGTGCCAGATAAGTTAAGTAAGGTGTCCTGGAGCGGGCTGATTCTTCTAATTCAGGTGATACAGATCCACCAATAGGTTCTACATAAGCGTTAGACTCTAATGAAACTTTCGGTCGTGGCGGAATATAAAGTCTCGTATTCACTTGCAGCGGAGCATCTAATGGAATCTGATTAATTTGAGCAAGTTCCTGTGCAGGAATTCCAAACTGCTGACCAATACTGTACAAGTTATCTCCCTGACGCACCCAATAAAAAGAACCTACAATTGGAATAACAATACTTTGACCAACGACTAGACGATTAGGATCGGGAAGTTCGTTCGATCGGGCAATCTCCTCTGGAGTAGTTCCATAGGCTTGTGCAATACCATATACCGATTGCCCTTCCTGAACCACGTGTATTTGCATGTTCATCACCCCTTACATTTTCATCGTAGTATTTTATTCACTGGGGGAATGTCCTGTGCTATACTTTTACTCGTTTGAATCCTTGGTGTTTTATATGAAATTCATATTTTATTACCCTGATACGGTACGTGAAATATTATATAATTGTATCTCTCTAATTTAACTACCTTCGTTGCTACTTGATAGGGATTTTAAAAAGATCTTTTCTTTTTATACCCTATGAAAATAATTCCCACCAGTAATGCTAAACCTATTAATAGGAGGAATGAAGGATGTAAGACGAAAAAAGTAGTGTCTTGATATTGGTAATTAGCTGCTGCTAAATTCATGCAAATCATCACCTTTCCTAAGATCGTTATCAGAACTATGTTTTAAAGTATTTGTATTTATTAAAGTTGAACAAGAACAGAGAGTGTGCGTATTGTATTATGCTATGGCACTCCGTTTCCTATCAGGAACGACAGGTAGTTCATCAATCGCTTCCCTTTTATTGAAATGGTCCTCCTCCTCTTCCATTTCCTTTCTGATGTTCCGTTATTTTTTCTGTTTGTTCCACATCATCTGGTTTGTTTCCTTCCCATTGCTTCGGTGGATTTACTTTCTTCTTTTTAACGTCTTTATACTTAGTAACTCCAATAATTAACACTGCTGCACAAATTACAATGATTGAGATTAACATCTCTAAAATAATAACACCACCTTTTACATGATAATTATAGTGTACCTACGATAACTCCCCGCTCATTTTTATTTGGTTAGCTGGAAAATTACTAGTAGGATCTTAATTTCATTTGGTTTATATTGTAACAGTAAATGTGGCAAAATCTCTCCCTATGGCACTTCGATCCTGTTCGTCCCCTATTTATGGACACATGTTTAGTTTATCTACAGTACTACACAAGTTTTCCAACGACATTCCTTATGTTATTGATTGAAATCCATAATTTAAATACGGTACGTGAAACATCACCAAAGTAAGCCAGTTTCATTCTTTCAGCGAAGTGGATTTATATTATCTTCGAAGACGTTTAGGTTTGTTAATTATATATGTGTTTGAATCGCCACACACGCACTTCGCTTCACGTTTATAACAACTTTTTAACACGACGATTGGCCATTACTAATGATTTTCCAGCAAATTGCTTGTACCTCAACGATGGATATAGTATATAATCAACATTGTTACTATGATAAAGGAGATAGTCTATGTTTCGAAAAAGTATTGTAATTATGAGTGGCTTACTTATTATATTTTTCTTATATTTATACCATGAATCCCTCTTACATTGGATTCAAACCAATGAAAATGATTACGTCCTCTTAACAACCGTTATAGCAACATTAATGTCTTTGTTTCCGGTCATCCCCTATCCATTAGTTGGTGGGGTGATAGGTGCCGCATATGGACCAATCCTTGGTGCTCTCGTGATCTGGATGGGATCCACATTTGCATCGATTCTCTTTTTTTCTATGGTCCGCTATGGAGGCTTTCATAAACTCGGGTCAAAAATATTGTTGAAATACGCTGCAACAAAAAAAGTAACACTTTTATTTGAGAGAAACGCCTTTTTATCCATCACGGTTTTACGGATGATCCCAGTCATACCATCGATTTTGATTAACGCATATGCAGCCTTGAGCCGTGTATCATTTATTTCCTATGCCATAGCTTCTGGCCTCGGGAAAATACCGGCGATGGCACTCTTTGCTCTAGTAGGACATACGATTGTAACAAATCCAATAGAGATTGTTTATATGGTTGGAATTTACGGGATATTCCTCGCAATCGTTTATACAGGCTACCGCTATTGGACAAAAAAAATAACCGTTGATACGAAACCAGTATAAAAAATAAGCTGTCCCAATGGATATAACCATAGGGACAGCCTTTATTTAATATAAGTAATTCTGCCAAACAATCGGAAAATCCGGTAAGATAAAACACCTAGTAATGCACCAACAGTATTTAAAATAACATCATCCACATTTGCCACCCGATACGTAAAAATAAATTGGTTTACCTCGATCAAGAAGGACATAACCATCCCTAATAATACAACAGGCATGATCCGAACAGGCTTTACAATAGACTTACGAAAGTGATCAACCGTCAACGGGAACAAGAAACCGAGGGGAACAAATAAAAGAATGTTTCCAATCAATATTTGAGTGATCATCTTCCAGTTACCATAGACATAAATCTGATGAATACTTTTAAACGGATCAAGATTAAAGTTTTTTCCACCAGGTCCCAATGGGCCAAGGGATGCCCCGTAATTCCAGGCAAAAAAGGTTATATAAATGAGCATAATGAGATAAATAAATAATAGCCATGGTGCAAATGGGTAACGATTTTTACCTTGCTTTGTTGTTTTCTTTTCTTTCCCCAAAATTAAGACACCCCAAATCTTGATGAGTTCAAATGGTGCTAGTATCATTATCGTATGTTCCCTCGTATTTGACAAGTTGTATCATTTAAAATCCAAAAAAGAGCCAAAAAGAAAAATGGCACTTACCTTCGTAAATGCCACATTCTCTATCGTTTATTTCCCTTTTGTTGGGATATAATCAGGGTTTTCATTACTCTTCATATTCATCTTTTTCCCTTTATTTGAATCACTTTTACGTGGTTGTGTCCCTAACTTATTAGGTCGGTGTTGTTGAAAATTCTTAAAATCTGAAACCATGGTTATCCCTCCTTCCTTCCATAGTTATAATATTTCCGGAAAGGATGTAACTATGCGACACATACTTGATTTTAAGATGGTAATTGATCCACGTGACGCTGATCCAATTTTTGTTCGATTCTTTCCATTTCTTTCGGATCCTTTAATAATGCTTGTTTGTTCTCTTGGATTAAATCCTCGAATCGCATTTTCTTTTTATTTTTCATGTCCATTCACCTCATTGTCATTTACTATCATTATGGACAAATGGGGAATAACTTCATACATCCCAGTATAAATAGCTTTGTTTTCATCAACAAGATGGTTATTTATTCTTCATTTTTTTTACTTCATAATCTGCAAATGTCTCCAACTCGGAAGCGTGATTTTCCTTCCCTTGTTGCTTTTTATTATTATTTCGTTGTGCATTGGCATTTCCTTTTTTTTGTCTACCCATTATATGATCATCCTTTCTACTGTTAGTATGTATCAGCAATCTTTTTCTATGTAAAAAACCCTAGAAGGCTTACTTTGCCTTCTAGGGTAATATCTCTCATTATTTCACTTCGCTGAGTGCGTTACGAAGTACCATTTGCAGAATACCACCATGACGATAGTAGTCGATTTCCACTTCACTATCAAATCGTGCTAATACTTCAAATGTTGTTTTCTTACCAGATTCAAGATCCGTTGCAACAACCATAACATGATCCCTTGGTTGAACATCGTTTGTAATCTGGACATCAAACTGTTCCTTCCCTGTTAACCCAAGTGTATCAGCGTTTTCTCCATCTTTAAACTGAAGAGGCAGAACGCCCATTAAGACAAGGTTACTACGGTGAATTCGCTCAAAACTTGCGGCAATAACCGTTTTAATACCTAATAAATTCGTTCCTTTTGCAGCCCAGTCACGGGAACTTCCCATACCATAGTCATTTCCAGCTAAAACAACTAGGCCAGTGTTTTCTTGTTTATATTTCATTGCAGCATCATAAATTGCCATCACTTCACCCGTTGGCCAGTATGTAGTATACCCGCCTTCTGTACCAGGAGCTAATTGGTTTTTGATACGGATGTTAGCGAAAGTTCCACGCATCATAACTTCATGATTACCACGACGAGATCCGTAGGAGTTAAACTGTGATGGAATCAATCCTTTTTCCATGAGATACTTTCCGGCAGGACTGTCTTTCGCTATGGATCCTGCAGGTGAAATGTGGTCTGTTGTCACAGAATCACCGAGTTTAGCAACTGCTCGTAATCCTGTTAATGCTTGCACATCCTCCGGTTCCGGAGATAAATTTTCAAAGAAAGGAGGGTTTTGAATATACGTAGAATCTGGATCCCAAGAATAGAGATCTTCATCCGTTGTTTCCAAGTTGTTCCATTCTTCGTTATCATCAAAGACACGCTCGTATTCTTTCTTGAAGAGTTCAGGCGTCACTGCTTTTTCCATTGCTGCCTGAATCTCACTGTGGCTAGGCCAAATATCCTTAAAGAAAACGTCGTTGCCGTGTTTATCTTTACCGATTGGATCACTATACACATCAATATCCACGGTTCCAGCAAGTGCATATGCCACAACTAATGGTGGGGATGCAAGATAATTTGCCTTCACTAATGGGTGGATACGTCCTTCAAAGTTCCGGTTTCCACTTAAAACAGAGGCTACGGTTAAATCATTTTCAGCAACCCCCGCTTCAATTTCCTGTGGTAATGGTCCACTGTTACCAATACAGGTCGTACAGCCATATCCAACTGTGTTAAAGCCAAGTTGGTCAAGATAAGGTGTTAAACCAGCGCCATCCAGGTAACCAGTAACAACTTTTGAACCTGGTGCTAAACTTGTTTTTACATAACCAGGAACTTTTAACCCTTTCTCCACTGCATTTTTCGCCACAAGGCCTGCCCCAACCATAACATGCGGATTAGATGTGTTCGTACAGCTCGTAATTGCTGCGATCACAACGGAACCGGTTTTTAAAGTGGATTCCTCACCTGTTGGATGCTTAACGGTTACTTCTTTCTTGATTTCTTCTGGAGCTAATCCGAAACCTTGGTTTCCAACCGGTGCACTCAAGGCCTTTCTCCACTCCTGTTTCATTTCGGAAAGTGGAATTAAATCCTGTGGTCGTTTCGGACCGGAAAGATTTGGTTCAATCGCAGAAAGATCCACTTCCACTACGTCTGTAAATGTTGGATCATCCTGTCCTGCAGTATAGAACATTCCGTTTGCTTTGCAATACTGCTCCACAAGTGTCACCAGTTCTTCACTGCGTCCCGTGAATCGCAAATAATTTAACGTCTCTTCATCTACCGGGAAGAACCCACAAGTAGCACCATATTCCGGGGCCATGTTAGCTATAGTTGCACGGTCTGCCAGAGTCATTTCTCCTAAACCTGGACCGAAGTATTCTACAAATTTGCCAACTACTTTCTTTTCCCGTAAAACTTGAGTCACTTTTAATGCTAAGTCTGTCGCTGTCGCTCCCTCAGGCATAGAACCTGTCAGTTTGACACCGATTACTTCCGGAACTGGGAAATAAGAAGGTTGTTGAAGCATACCCGCTTCCGCTTCAATACCTCCAACACCCCATCCTAATACACCAAGACCGTTAATCATCGTAGTATGGGAATCAGTACCAACAAGGGAATCAGGGAATGCAACAATTTCGCCGTCTTTTTCATCTTGCTGAACAACATTTGCTAAATATTCCAAGTTTACTTGGTGAACAATTCCTGTTGCTGGTGGTACGGCACGATAATTATTGAATGATTTCTGAGCCCAGTTTAAAAATTTGTAACGTTCTTCATTTCTTTCAAATTCTAATTCCATATTACGAAGAAGTGAGTTAGGTCCACCAAACTCATCTACTTGAACAGAATGGTCAACAACTAAGTCCACCGGGATTGCCGGATTAATACGATTTGGATCCCCACCTAAGTCAGCCATTGCTTTTCTAAGGGAAGCTAAATCAACTACTGCAGGCACACCAGTGAAGTCCTGTAAAATAACACGTGAAGGCTTAAATGGAACATCTATAGCCTTAACCTCTGGAGTTCCCCATTTTGCCAGGTTTTCCACATGCTCTTCCTTAATTACCTTTCCATCATATTGACGAAGAACAGACTCTAAAAGGACCTTAATGGAATAAGGTAGGCTGGAAACGGTTCCAACTCCCGCTTCTTCTATCGCTTTTAGATCGTAGTAGCTGTACGTTTTTCCGTTTGCTTCAAACGTACGCTTTGAATTGTACAATTGGTTTTCATTTGTCATATGTATACCCTCCTTCAACTTCTATCATATAATACAAATTCCAAATTGTCTAAAACCTTTATTCGGAAAATTGTCAAATTTACGTTTGCACCATAACACTATGTGTGGTAAGAAACAAGCAAAACACTATTCTTATCTGAATAGTCTCCCGAATCACATGACACAATTTAAATTAAAAAGTATTTTTATAAATTAATCTCCCTTGAACAAACTATCATTTGGGAGGTGTTTGTCCATGACAAAAAAACGAGCGAACCACATTCGTCCTGGTATGAATGATGCAAAAGCACAAGGGCGTGGTGCGGGATATGAAGAAGGCTATGGCAATGAAGGTCCATTATCTGCTGAAGAACGTCAATTTAATAAAAAGACGAAGAAACGACAGTAATTCAGGTACCGCAAAAAAATTGTTTGGCCATTTTGTATTGGCCAAACAATTTTTTATGCCTATTCCATTAATTCCTGTTTATACTGCTCTATTTCCTTCGAATATAACTCCAATTGTTTCCGTTGATGTTCGGAAGCCGTTACATGAGCCTTTTGAATAACTTGAATCGCCTCATCTAATTCCTGTTCTGCCACTTTATGGTGATGACCATAATCGGCATCTTCTGGATGAAGATTTTCCATTGCTTCCTGGAACTGAACGAAAGCCTGTTGAGCCGCTTCGAAAGCCTGTCGTTTATTTTTGTGATACGGCATAGTTCTCCCCCTTATACAATAATCGTTAACACTCCTATTGTTTATCTCAAGGAGCCGTTTATACCTGCCATGTTTTGATGGAATGAATTCTTCCAAGTAGGAGAAAATAAGGTAGAAGGGGGAATGAACAATGACCGAAAAAAATACGTACAAAGATCAACGGAGAAATTCACCTAAAAATAAGCGAAGCGGACAACCTGAACCTTTATCCGGGTCTCACAAAGTGAAAAAACGAAATCACGTATCACAAACGGATGGAGAAGGCTGATTGATTGGGTAGAGGCTGGGACAAAAGTGTTTTAATCCATGGATATCCGAATGTAATATTGTTGATGCAATCTTAAATGAAGGCTCTTTTCGCATAGTTTGTTGTAATTAAAGCAATAACGTTTACGAAAAGAGCCTAGACGAAAGAATATATTTCGCTATGGTTATATATTGTTCGGATTTTCCATGAAACACTTTAGTGGTGATGTCTCAGCTCTTTATTCCATAAGTTTTTCAGCTTCCTTTAACGCTTGAATCAACAGAGGAATTTCTTCTTCATCAATTGTTCTAAAATCGATAAACACTTTGGTATTTTTCATTCGGCTAATAACCGGAATCGTAATCTTTCTTAATATTCCCTCCAGCTTATTTGCCGACAGACCGTCTTTTTCAACAGTGATCCCCACGGTAGGTCTTTCCACTGTTGGCATGGTCCCACCACCGATTAAAGAAGTGTCTTTACCCGTTTCTATCTTCCAGTTCAATGGACTTAATTCCTTTTCCAATTCCCTTAGAAATACGTCCACTTTCCCTTGAATCTGTTTTTCCGTCAACAAAATATCCCGGATCGTGGGGTTGTCTGAGACTTCATCATAAATATAACTTTGCAAACTAGCCTCCAGTGCTGCCAATGTCATTTTGTCCACTCTCAATACCCTTGCCAGAGGATGTTTTTTCAGAAGATCAATCACCTCTTTTTTTCCCGCTATCACTCCCGCCTGAGGTCCCCCAAGAAGCTTATCTCCGCTGAAGGAAATAATATCCGCTCCCTTATTTAACGCCTCTTTTACTATCGGTTCTTCCCCAATTCCGTCGTGACGAAAGGGATAAAGGGAACCACTTCCTAAATCCTCATACACGAGTATGCCATTGGATGAAGACTGTTCAACATCATCCCGAATTCCTTTCAATTCTTCCACCGACACCTCTTTCGTAAATCCAACTGTCTTGAAGTTACTTGTATGTACCTTCATTAGCATACGGGTATTTTCTGAAATGGCTTGTTCATAATCATAGGCATGGGTTTTATTCGTTGTCCCAACTTCCACAAGTTTAGCGTCACTTTCTTCCATAATAGTAGAGATGCGGAAAGACCCTCCAATTTCCACCAACTCTCCTCTGGAAACAATCACTTCTTTCCCTTTGCAGAGGGCACGTAAAATCAGAAAAACAGCAGCGGCGTTGTTATTCACGACCATCGCCGCCTCGGCACCTGTCACTTGTATTAACAAGTCTTTTATAATATCATGCCGGGAACCACGCTTTCCTTCAGATACGTTATATTCTAACGTACTGTAGTGCTTGGATACTTCTATAACCCGTTCCAGTGCTTTGTTACTTAATCTTGCCCTACCTAAATTAGTATGTAATACCGTTCCTGTACCATTGAGAACCTGATGTAAGTTATTGGGGCGGTAAGACTTCACCTCTTGATTCAGTTTGAAAAGGAGATCTGCCATGAGCATTTCCCTTGTTACATTCTCATAATTGGAGGGGTGTTGAAGAATATCTTCCCTTAGAAAACGAAGGTGATATTGCGCCCAACCTTTAACCACTTCTGCAGGAATGGGACGTTCTACCTGCTGATTTGATGTTTCAAACGTTTTTATCACTTCGTGCACCGCCGGAATGTTCCGGATTGACTGTGTCATAAGGTCATCGCTCCACTTCAAAAATACTATATATTTCCTCACATGATTTTGCCTTCACAGAGCCATCATAATTAGTGAAGAGGGGGACAGCGTCCCTTTCTTCTTAGAGAGAGATAGCAGAATTAAAAAGGGTTTGTCGTAAAAACCTTGAGGGGTGGTTCGCTTGTACTTGGTAACAGGCTAACGCATTTACACAGTCAAGGATGCATAACGACTTTAAAAAATGAGGTGTTTCCAAAAGACAAACATCGCTTTGACCCCAGATGATGTCCTCTCTTAGAAAAGGTGGTCGATTCGACCACCTTTTTTTATATAAGAAAGTACTACGCTCGTGATCTTAGGCGAGTTCGCTTCTCTTATTTTATTGCCCTGTTCCAAACGTGGCACGTTCCCTCGCCACTTCCTCCCGTTCTTTATACTCCTTCAACATTCCAGAGACATATATAGCAAGTCCAATACCAACCCCGATTCCAATACCTTTTAAGAACTTCCGTTTCATTCCCGCTCTCCCCTTTCTATGTAAATCATACCTTCCCTTCCTTTATTATACAAAAAGAGGAGCCTTAGTTACACTCAGAATTCCTATTTCCATACAGTCAAATGTAATATAAGAAAGACCCCATATAGAGGCCTCCATGTTAAAACTATTTAAGTGATTTCATCTTATTAATAATGGTTTCCAGTTGCGGGTATTCACCCGTATCCAACTTGGAATGAATTTTTTCCCCATTCACATATACTTCAAAAGCACCACCTGAACTAGCTACCAAATTCAGGTTCTCAATCTCAGAACGGAAATGATTAAACAACTCTTCTGCGAAACTCGCAGCTTTAGGAGCGTAGTTTCACTGCTGGCAAAACTCAACTGTCATTTTGTAACTCATCTTATCAAACCCCTTCAATAAGAAATTTTATTAACTCTTCCCCCTTATTTTATAATAGTGTTTGTCTTAAATCAAAAAACAAGCTTATACTTAACAGAGACACATCTTTAGAATTGAGCAGCACCGTAATCTACTAAAAAACAGGAGGTGGCTAACCGATGGAATATAACAAAGAACAGGAAATACGTCTCACAGCATTATCATCCAAAGCCGGCTGAGGCTGTAAAATTGGTCCAAGCGACCTGGCGCAGGTTCTGCGTCATTTACCAGAAACAAAGAAAAACGAACGCCTGCTCGTGGGACACGAAACATCCGATGACGGGGGCGTTTATAAACTAACAGACGACATCGCCTTAATTCAGACAGTGGACTATTTCACACCAATCGTAGATGACCCTTATATGTTCGGCCAAATAGCCGCAGCAAACGCCTTGAGCGATGTGTACGCCATGGGTGGAAAACCCACGACCGTTCTGAACATCGTAGGATTCCCAATAAAAAAACTGCCCCATGATCTGCTGGCACAAATCTTAAAAGGCTCTTCCCACAAAGTGGAGGAAGCAGGGGCCGTCATCGCCGGAGGACACTCCATTGATGATGCCGAACCAAAATTTGGCCTCAGTGTCACAGGCGTAGTCCATCCAGACCGTATTTTCAAAAACATAGGTGCAAAGCCTGGCGATGCGTTAGTATTGACAAAACCCATAGGCGTAGGCATCCTGACCACAGGAATAAAACGCGATCAAACATCTGTACAACAAGAGGAACTCGTGACAAAAACAATGGCAGAATTAAACCGGATCGCTTGCGAAACACTGGAACACTATCACCCACATGCCGTAACAGATGTTACCGGATTCGGCCTCCTTGGACACGGATACGAAATGGCGAGTGGAAGTAACGTGAGCTTTGACATCGACTACCGCCGTGTCCCCCTCTTGGACGGTACGAAAGAATTGGCAGCAAAAGGAGTCGTTCCTGGGGGGAGTAAAGCAAACCATCAATGGCTGTCAGATGTTGTGGAATACGGAGAATCCATCGACGACACGGACCAACTGATATTATGCGACGCCATTACTTCTGGCGGACTGCTCATAAGTCTCCCTTTTGAGGAAGGGGAAAAATATGTGCAGGAAATGAACAAGAAAGGCCTGTCTACGGCAGCTATGATTGGTTCTGTCGTAGATAAAAGGGAAAAGCACATTTACGTGAGATAACAGATACTTCAAAAAAAGTATGATAAAAGGTGTCTCCCCCGGTTTCCGAGGAGACACCTTTTTAACGTTGTATTTCCCTATTGAGGTTCCTTTCTCCAAACCCGCTCATTCCCGTCCCGTTTCGTAAGCCCTTTGGAATCAAGAATCTCCATGAATGGCACAAGATATTTCCTTGTCACACCCAGTACACTTTTAGCGTCCTGAAGGGTAAAGCGTTCTTCTGTTTTTTCATACAATTCACGGACGGCTTGATCAAAGACCCGTTTCCCCATGAGCAGTTTTTCATCCAATTCCACAACGCGTCCACTTCGTAAGAGGAAATGCCGTAATTCTTCCTGTAGTGTGGTAGGAATTCCTGCCTCGCTGACAATCTCCCAATAGGAATCCACCTGCAGTTTTTGGGCGAAGATCGTCTCTTCCACCTGGACCATCCGTTTTTCCCACTGAGAAGGGTATCCTGGCTGAAACTCTGGGAGGCTAATGAATTGTCCCCCCTGGACGAACACCCCATCTGTTACCCCTTGTTCTATTACCGCCTCTGCAAGGGAAGTGCCATACGTTGAGAGGTCCTGCTTCAGTTCGGCTTTATTTTTCCCTTGACGGAGGGGATGTTGATCGTGATAAGATTTTAATTCCCCTAGGAGGACACCGATCATTTCGTCATGAACCACCTTTAACAAATACCAATCCTTTAAAACGTGGACGTTATTCGCTTCCATGAGCTCTGTCAATATGGCAGAACCTTCTCTTTCCTCCAGTGCCGTCTCTTTTAACAACTCCTGTTTCCGTAATCCCTTTTCCTTTTTTAAAACATCTATCATTCGTTCCCCTGGAGTTCCTTCCCGCTTTCGGGAAAGCATCTCCATAGTTGCTGGACCAAACTTATATTTTTCCCCTTTCGGATCAATGACCTCCCCGCCACCGATTGTTTCCACTGGTGTTGGCCTCCGCAAGATGAACCGGTCTCCCCGCTTTGTAACCACAGGACTGTTTAACCGGAGTTGGCAAAGAACCCCTTTGTCCTCCATCAATTCATTCCTGTCAAAGAACACGATTTTCCCGTACACTTCCGCCGTTCCTAGATGGAGTTTAATCGAACCCCTCTGCTTTAGGGGATAGTCAAGAGAGTCAACAGTATCGAGTACCACGTCCACAATATCGGTCGTGGCATAGTATTGAGTGGAGACTAACACATCTCCCCTATTGATTTCCTCCTTCGAAATTCCCCCTAGATTAATGGCGACCCGTTGGCCCGCTCTACCCATTTCCTGCTGTTCATGATGAACTTGGAGTTGACGGGCCCGGACCTTCTTTCCTTGAGGTAAAACTTCGAGAATTTCTCCTTCCTGAATCATCCCTTCATAAACTGTGCCTCTAACGACCGTTCCCTGTCCATGCACAGTAAATACTTGATCAATCGGCAGTCGAAACGCCCCTGATGCATCCCGCATTGGCACGTCTTTTAAGTACTTTCTAATCCGGTCTTTCAACTGCGGAATCCCCATATGTGAGAGACTGTCCACAAAAAGTAGTTCACTCCCTTCGAAGAATGTCCCCTTCACTTTGTCATGAATGTCCATTTCAATAAGTTCTCCCATCTCCTCATCCATTTGATCGATTTTTGTCACGACAATGAGGCCTTTATGTATTCCTAAAAGCTGGAGAATCTCGAGATGTTCCAATGTCTGCGGCATGACCCCCTCATCTGCAGCAACAACGAGAAGGACAAGGTCAATCCCTGCCACTCCGGCAATCATTTGCCGAATAAATTTTTCGTGACCCGGCACATCAATGATCGATACTTGTGAATCGTCATCTAATGAAAGGGGGGCATACCCCAATTCAATGGAAATCGCACGTTCCTTTTCTTCTTTTAGTCGGTCTGTATCTATATTGGTGAGTGCTTTAGTCAACGTTGTTTTTCCGTGATCAATATGTCCTGCCATTCCTATCGTATAAAACCGTTTCACCATGGTCATCCCCCTATCTCTCCTGCTATTTTATCATAGAAAGAGGGATGGATTCTTGTTGAGACATTCATTAAATCCGCAAACTGGTTCCTAGATCCAACATCAAAAAAAGATGCCTCACGGATAGAATGAGGGCACTGAAAAAGTGGCGCTTTTCCACTTTTACAGTCCCTTCATAAAATCCGACTGAGACATCTTTTTTATAATGATAGCAACTCCCCAAACACATCGGTTAAATATTCTTCAATGAAGCTGACATGAAAAGCTTTATCTGTTGTTTCACTATAGAGGACTCCGTTTTTTGCAACAAGCAAGTCTAACGATTCACTGACACCATTCTCTAACTTCATGACAGAGATCGTATTTTTCTCCTCACTGGAATTGTCATTATTCGTTTGGAACCTTAGTTCCAGACCACCCATTTTAATATAACTTCTGGATGTGGATGCATTACATTGATACGTGGGATCCTTTACATTACCGATTTTTTGTCGTAATTCCGTAAAATAACTGGAGATTTCCGTACTCCAGATTTTAATGACTTCATCATCAGGAATTCGGTTTAAATAGGTTCTCGCCCGTTCTGTGAACTTTTCCTTGTAATCCAATTTAACACCTCCAGTTAAAAAAATCGTTATTAGTATTTTAAACTAGTTCTTGTTATATATTTATATTCCGGAACACTTTTCAATATCATTAAATCCTGTCCAAAATGCGAGAAAATTTTATTGGCATGATAGATCGCATCTTATCCATGGTCTGGCTGGGCATTTGAACGGTCTTTTATGCCCAGTGTAGCCGTCAAGTAGAACTAAACCAATCGAGTTTGTGTCATCATAGTTAAATCTGTGTTTTGTTGAGTTTCAGTTTACAATAATATTATTATGTAGATTATAATACTTTGTAATCGTCCCTTCGATACAAGATAAATATAGCTCTCCTTTAGTTCTATCTAATGCTTGTCATTGAATTACTATGAGGATATAATTATACAAGTGTCATCATTTGGGGCCGGTTGTGTAACTGGTGTTTGCCGAGGTCTTCAAAACCTTCAGGGAGGCGCGTGCCGTCTCCGGTGGGTTCGATTCCCACACGGTCCCGCCAAAAACACTGTCATATCAACGTTTGTAGCGGTTTTTGAACGAGATTTGAAACGTTGATTTAACCTATATTCCCACAAGGTCTAAACGCTAAAATAAACGAATACTTCGGCGACCTATTGCCGAGACCTATTTACTTCAAACCCGTTATTTTCCAATTATTTAGGAAAGGCGGGTATTTTTTATGCCAAAAAAATTCTATCGTTCAAGTATTCGAAATGGTCAAAAACTTCCCTATTCCGTAAATCGAGCCATAATGGGAACACTTACCCTTTATGAAATGTTCGACAAATTCATGAGTTATAAGCGATCAGAGGGACTGACACCTTTGACAATTGAAGATTATATCCATTTCCGCTATTTAGACCAGTTTATAGGTGGTGACTTAAAGAACGAGGAAGTTTGTACGGATGTATTCATGGATTACACAGGGTATTTACTTCACGAAAAAAAGTTGAAGCCTACAACTGTAAATGTAAGGATTCGTACTTTACGAGCATTTCTTCGCCATTGCTATATAGAAGGATGGATTGAAGAACCGATTCACGAAACATTTAAACCCGTAAAAACAGGAGAAATACCGATTCAAACTTTTACACTCGACGAAGTAAAACGATTACTTGATACACCAGACGACATAAGATTTGTAGGCTTTCGAGATAAAGTAATTATGATGATTTTGCTCGATACAATGGTAAGGGTTTCAGAACTATCAAAAATAAGACGACAAGACGTTGATTTAAAAGGCGGTGAAATTGTCCTCCAACCTCATATCACTAAAACAAAAAGAAATCGAAGTGTCCCATTATCTAATAATACAATCAAAATTTTGACGGAATATTTATATGAAACTGAAGAGTTTCAAGAGGAAACTTTGTTTGTAACCTATGATGGACAACCTTTAAACACTGGAACAATTAGAAAACAATTACACTTTTACGGTGAAATAGCAGGAATTAAGGACAAACGAGTTTCTCCACATATCTTTAGGCACACTGGGGCTGTTCTATATATTCTGAACGGCGGAGACCCGTTTAGTTTGCAAAGAATATTAGGACACACAGATATGTCTATGGTTAGACGTTATGAACAAAATCGCTAACGCGACTTTCGCACGTCCCAAGTTAAGTACTATTTACTTGGGACGTCACTCGCTTCATGCATAGTTCCACTACAATAAGGACATTCAATTTCAACTTTCTCTCCTTCTTTTAAATCAACAGAGAAATCACCTACTACAAAATCAGGTACTTCATCTGTCTTTTTACAATCTAAACACTTAAAAATAATCACATCATCTTCTTGATCTTCATGTAATCCAAACGGGTCTTCCCCTTCTTCAAGCCATCTCAAAAAAGGGTCATTTATCGTATTATCCTGCTCTTTTTTTGATGACATCTTCTTCCCTCCTAAATTTAATACACTTCACCCCTTGCATATAATGAAAAATAAATCCATGATCCGCATGCCAAATTTCTGTTAAATCCATCTCGCGATGGCAATGAGGACATATAAAAGGATCTCTTTCAAACGCATCAATCATTCTTTGGCGATAGGTTTTCTTTCTTTTCTTCTTTTCTACCAACAAAGAGAGCTGACGAGTTCTTACATAAGCATAAAGTGATAGGATTTGATTCGTTTTCTTATGTGATTTTCTGCTATACAACCCAAAACGCCCAACCATTCGAAAATGCTTGGGAGGAATATGTTGTAGTAACTCAAAAAGAAATCGAAAAATAGGCCATGCCACATTTACCTTCTTACCAGTTTGATGATCTTCATACCAAAATCGAATCGTTTCTCCATCATAAGATTCAATTCTATACTCTGCAATTGCTGGTCTAGCAAGGTATCTACCTATATACTTAGCCGCGCCTTTTGCATTTTTCATTTTCTTTTCTGCGTTAACATAAAACCCTTTAGGATAGCGTTTATATAAATCATTTACTAGTGTATGGACCTTAGGATTAGTTGGGAACCACTCTTTTATTGCATCCATTACTACCTTTTGCCATGATTTTTCTTAGGTACTCATAAGGGATGAATTCACTCGGAACCCATTCTTTATTTTTATCAAGAGCGCCTTCTGTTACTAAGGCATGTATATGAGGATTCCATTTTAAATCTCGTCCAAATGTATGAATGACGGTTATAATACCCACTTTTAAGTCGCGTTTCTTACTTTTTCTTTGATAGTAAAAATGAAAGACTTCTGCCACTTGTTTACTCAATTCATTTAACTTTTTACGATCTAAAAAAAATACTGATCTTATCTCCTTCGGAATCGTAAACACCATATGACGATGTGGAACATCAAAAATCATTTCTTCTTGTTTATCTGACCAATCATCGGTATATTTTTTACCACATCTATGACAGAATCGACTTTTGCACGTAAAACCTACGAAGACTGGTTTAGGTTCTCCTTCACATCCTAAACATTCATATTTCGCAAAACCAATGTCAGTTGTGCCACACTTTATTGCTTTTTCAACGGCCTCCTGAACATCACCTTGATACTCTTTAGGGAAGCGATCATGATGAAGTCTCCAAAAACCATCGAAGTGATCCTTAAGTATCTTTTTTATCACTCCGCTACCGTGCTTTACCATGACTTCACCTCCCATAACAATATTTTAAACTAAAACTTATCCACAGTTCGAGAATTT
>NZ_JAHQCS010000099.1 GCF_019042215.1 Evansella tamaricis
ACTTCGGAAATGACAACCGAAGTCAAAGAGCGGACTTCAAGTTGTCATTCCTCCACTGCCCTACGCTCGTGAGCATAGGCGCTTGCGCTTTTCTTGTTTCCCTTTAACCCATAATACTTGAGCTATGACCTGGATGAAGTTTAGCAGTTGGATCAATATATGCTTTTGCATGATTTACTGCAATCGGTGCTTCTCCAAATCCACAAGCAATTAATTTTGCTTTTCCATCATAGGTACATATGTCACCAGCAGCATAAATTCCTTCTACGTTTGTTTCCATTCTGGAATTTACGACAATGGAATTCTTCTCTATTTCTAAGCCCCATTCTTTAATTGGACCAAGATTGGAGATAAATCCAAAGTTTACAATTAATGTATCGATATCTATCGTTTCGGTATTTTGGCCGTCTTTTTCTTGAATCTCAACGGAAGTTATTTTATTGCCATTTCCATGGAGTTTTGTAATGACATATGGGGTTTTAATCTTAATTTTTTCTGAATTCTCCAATTGTTCCACACTATGCTCATGGGCACGGAACTTGTTTCTGCGGTGGATGATCATAATTTCCTCAGCAATATCCTCAAGCATCAACGTCCAATCAACAGCAGAATCACCTCCGCCAGATAGTAACACTCGATCTCCTGCAAACTTATTTAGATCGCTTACAAAGTAATGAAGGTTTTTCCCCTCATATTGTGCAGCTCCATCCACTTCCAGTTTCCGTGGTTGGAACGCTCCAACACCAGCAGTAATGATCACTGTTTTAGAATAATGGGTTTCTTTATTTGTTTTGAGTGAGAAAATATTATCTTCGCCCTTTTCCACTTCTTCTACTGATTGTTCCAAAACAACAGTTGGGTTAAACTGGTTTGCTTGCTCCACTAAACTGTCAACTAATTCCTGTGCCCGTACTTTTGGAAAGCCTGCGATATCATAAATATATTTTTCAGGATATAGTGCTGATAACTGACCTCCAAGCTGAGGCATTGCTTCTATAATTTTTACTTTCGCCTGCCTCATTCCACCATAAAACGCAGTGAAAATCCCAACAGGACCTCCCCCAATAATGGTTATGTCAAATACATCTCTTTCTGTAGACAAACCACACACCTCCAGTCATAATTTTGACAATGTCACAAGTTTTATTATAAATGTAAAATGATTTTATGCAAAGGGAAGTATAGAATTTCTTAATAAATAATGGGAAAATTCTTAAATTTCTAATATTAATACAGTATTAAAGGTTAAATACTTAGAAAATACGGGTATATATATTAACGAAACCAGTTGTTAGATAATATACTAGTAAAAAGTTCGAAAAATCGTCAAAAAGAGGTTGAAAATTTTGCAGGATACCCATATGATGGGATAGGAGATAAAATATTATTCTCTATGGGAATGGTGATTATTCAAAAAGTTATCTAATTTTTTTTCAGATTGATTTTTTCTGCTATAATACGTGAATTATATCACAAACTTTCATTCGGGTAGCTTGGAAAAAAACACATGGGTGACATTTTGTAAAGTAGGGGAAAATGGAGAATAAGAAAGATATAAAATTGGAGTGAGAAGCATGCATAAAAAGCCAAAAATTTTAATTTTGGGTGCTGGCTACGGGGGAATGATGACTGCATCACGACTATTAAAGTCAAGCGTATACCAAGATGCAGAAATTACTTTAGTCAACAAGCACAATTATCATTATCAAACAACATGGTTACATGAACCTGCAGCAGGAACTTTACACCACGATCGAACTAGAATGAGAATAGACAGTGTTATTGATATGAATAAAATTAATTTTATAAAAGATGAAGTTAAGGAAATTAAGACTGACGAAAAAAAGGTAATTCTTGAAAGTGGCGAGTTAGATTACGACTATTTAGTCATTGGTTTAGGATCTGAACCAGAAACATTTGGCATTCCAGGGGTGGAGGAGCATGCGTTCGCTATTCGCAGTGTTAACTCCGTTCGACTTATCCGCGAACACATTGAGTATATGTTTGCAAACTACAACAATGAAGTGGAAAAGCATGATGAATATTTACGGTTTATCGTAGCAGGAGCAGGATTTACTGGTATTGAATTTGTTGGAGAATTGTCTGAACGAATTCCAGAACTATGTGAAGAATATGATATTGACAGAGATAAAGTTAGAGTGTATTCCGTAGAAGCAGCACCTACCGCATTACCTGGTTTTGATGAAGAACTTGTTAATTATGCCATGAACCTTCTTGAAAGTCGTGGAGTGGAATTTAGAATAAATACACCAATTAAAGAGGTTAAAGAAGATGGTGTACTTTTAAATGATGGTGAAGAAATAAAAGCAAGTACAGTAGTCTGGACTACAGGTGTCAAAGGGAATTCGGTTTTAGATAAATCTGGATTTGAAACCATGCGCGGAAGAATTAAAGTGGAAAAGGATCTACGTGCTCCAGGGTTTGACAATGTATTTGTCATTGGAGACTGTGCATTAATTATTAATGAAGAAATAAATCGACCTTATCCTCCAACAGCTCAAATAGCGATTCAACAGGCGTATACATGTTCAAACAATATTAAGGCACTACTTTCTGGAAGTGAAAAGTTAGAACATTTTACTCCAGACATTAAAGGAACTGTTGCATCGTTAGGCGGGAAAGAGGCAATAGGATTAGTTGGAACAAAAAAACTTTATGGGCAGTCTGCTTCAGCTGTAAAGAAAATGATTGATAACCGATATCTTTTCTTATTGGGCGGTATGCCATTAGTTCTTAAAAAAGGAAAACTAAACATCTTCTAAACCATAATAAAATACAATAAAGAAAGTTTCATTAGGTTAGCTACTTAACACTAATGAAACTTTCTTTTTTAAAATGGTAAGAATTTATAAGTTTTGGCACATTACCAGTTATAATATACATCAAGTTTCGAACCATTTGCTAAACGTCTTAACCTTAGGGCATTGTCTAGCTGAATCGCCTACTCGCATGGGAACTGAAAAAGTGGTGCTTTTCCACTTTTACAGTCCCTAAGCAATGAGCGTAGCCGTCGCAATCTTTAAAAAGCTTGATAGGAGTGGTTTTCTCCTATCAGGCGAGCGACGAGCGCAGCCATTGCCATACAAAAGGAACTGAAAAAGTGGTTTTAAACTTTTTCAGTTTCTTCATATTCGCTGCGGGGCGCTTCGGAAGTGACAACTGAAGTCAAAGAGCGGACTTCTAGTTGTCATTCCTCCAGTGCCATACGCTCGTGATATCAGGCGATTCCGCTTTTCTTATTGTCTAGCTGAATCGCCTACTCGCTGCGGGGCACTTCGGAAGTGACAACTGAAGTCAAAGAGCTGACTTCAAGTTGTCATTCCTCCACTGCCCTACGCTCGTGTTCATAGGCGATTCCGCTTTTCTTATAAACTTCAGCACTTTTCCGCGAAAAAGATGTAAGTTTTTTTAACATGAAGGTAATAAAAGATAACAGGGTATGACTACGCTTACATGGTTTGATTAGCGATTTTTTGACGCTTTTCAAAATGAGATAAAATTGATATATTATCAGAAACTTCAGAAAACAATCAAAAAGGAGGAGTCATTGATGGCTCTAAGAAAAGGGAAATTAAAGTCAGGAGAATGCCCTTATTGTACAGGAAAAGGTTATTTCCAATTATTATTGGGTGGGTCTGAAACATGTCATAATTGCCATGGGACAGGACAAAAAAATAAATAATATCTCGGAAGAATACTTTTTAAATCCCTATTTGAATACAAATAGGGATTTTCCTATGAACATTCGATGTATATTATTGACTGGGAACATGTAATTGGAGTAAACTTAATTTTGATCTCATGGGGGTGAAAACCATACTATGTTAAGTTTACCGCAACTTATCATTGCCATTGTATTATATCTAGTTCTTTTCTTTGGAATTGGTTTTATTCTGAACATGCTACTTCGTTCCACGTGGACGATGGCTGTTATTTATCCAATAGTTATTTTTTTTATTGTGGACAAGTCAGGTCTTTTATCTTATTTCATAAGACCAGGAGAAGCATTTCCAGATTTATTTTATCAACTGATTACATTAAAAACAGCTGACGTCATCATATTAACTGCTGGAATGATCGGAGCTGTCCTTTCAGGTATAGCCAATCGGATGTTGAGAGATCGTGGATATCAAATGTTTTAAATTTTAAATTGGGCACAAAACGGGTTTTTTATACCGTTTTGTGTTTTTTTTCTTAGACGGAACAACTAACACAATAAGTTAGTTGTTCTCTCTCCATCTCTTTTCAATGTTGATTAAATATGCATTTGGGTCTCTCTTAAATCTTCTCTGTTTAGTATGTTCAGAAATTCGTTTCGTCCATGTGGACGATTCTTGTTGATAGCGATCATATGGTACATTTTGTATTGCTTGTAATGCACAGCTTTCCTGTTTGGTGTTGTCGGCAAATACAATATTTTCTCCATGTCTTATGATGTAACGGTTCCATGTTCTACTACCTGTAATCCGTCGGTGTTTCTGCTTGGTTCTTCTAAAAAACAATTCTAAATCATTGTTTGTTCTTGGAATAAGAGTGTTATCATAACAGGCAAACAATCCCTTCCAGAACCCTTTACTGTAATTTAATAAGTTCTCTAAAAACGGTCTGTCACACTCATTCTTCAAACTAGATTTAATCTGATTAAGGTAATGTCCTAACCTTTTTTCCACCCAGTTACTTGTTTTATTATCAGAAGGCTCCATAATTGTAGCGATTCTCTGAAATCTGGTATACCAACGACAAACAAGCTCATAATCTTGTTGAAAATCTTCAAAATGACTGATTATTCTGATAAGCATTTCAAGTAGAGTAGTCCCCTTTTTTATCTCGACATTTTTCCATCGAGGTCTTTATAGCTTTTGAACGTTCATATACTCTCATTCCAGGTAAGTCAAAGGGAGGCTTTCCATCATCAAGAAGTACAGAACGAATAGCTGCGATATAGTCCTCAGCTATTTCTGCTTCATGTGTCTTGGTGCCCATTTGATCTATTTTTCGTTCTACTGCACGTATACCACGTAGCTTCTTTTTAATATTTGTTTTTAATTTGCGGTCTTTCTCAACCAATGGTTTGGCAATATCCTTAAAGTAATGGAACTGGCAGTATTGATAAGGAATAGTAGGAGCTAATTTTTCGATAGCTAATCGAATAGATTGTTGTCCGTCACTTACAAATGCCTGGATCGGAAATCCCCAATCCATTACAGGCTTAATTAACTCCATTAACTCTGTTGAGGCACTACTTTTAAGATTTTTCGCTGCTAAGACTGTACCACTTAGAACTTCGCGGATGACATATAATGTTTCATTTCCTTTCTCTGGCTGTACGCCATCAATGGAAAGAATAATCCCACCATGTTCTTTTACAACGTGATTTAAAATACCTTCGGCATTTTCTTTAGCATTTGCACGAAGTAATAATGCATATCTCTCATATAATTTCTGAACTTGCCTGTCAGAGATTTTTACTTGTTTTTCGTTTAATATCTCCATAATTTCTGTTCGGGTTTTATGTTCTTGAAATCTCAAATATCCAATATTGGCAATGACATCCATACCATACGTAATATGTTTCATACTTATATGTTCAGCTTGTGCCGACCGATAGGTCGTATCATTTGAACATGTTTCGTTATCACACCGATAACCCAAGTTAATAACTTTAACTTCACCCTCTAAGGTTGAAATTGTTTTTCTCCATACAGGATGGCAATAAACTAATTTCTCACTACACTTAGGACAGTGAGTTATTTCAGGCTTATAGTATTTAGAATCTTTAGCTTCTAGTCGATTTTTTGTACGCATAAATAAACACCAACTCTTATCTTTTATAAGTCTATTATAACCCATAAATTCATTTGGTGTTATTTATTCCACCCAAGTTTTTTTT
>NZ_JAHQCS010000100.1 GCF_019042215.1 Evansella tamaricis
GTAGCCGTCGCAATCTTTAAAAAGCATGATAGGAGTGGTTTTCTCCTATCATGCGAGCGACGAGCGCAGCCATTGCCATACTAATAAAAGGAACTCAAAAAGTGGTTTTAAACTTTTTCAGTTCCTTCCTACTCGCTACGGGGCACTTCGGAAGTGACAACTGAAGTCAAAGAGCGGACTTCTGTTGTCATTCCTCCACTGCCCTACGCTCGTGTTCATAGGCGCTTGCGCTTTTCTTATTGTCTAGCTCCAGCGCCTACTCGCATGGGAACTGAAAAAGTGGTGCTTTTCCACTTTTACAGTCCCTAAGCAATGAGAGTAGCCGTCGCAATCTTTAAAAAGCATGATAGGAGTGGTTTTCTCCTATCATGCGAGCGACGAGCGCAGCCATTGCCATACTAATAAAAGGAACTGAAAAAGTGGTTTTAAACTTTTTCAGTTCCTTCCTAATCACTGCGGGGCACTTCGGAAGTGACAACTGAAGTCAAAGAGCGGACTTCTGTTGTCATTCCTCCACTGCCCTACGCTCGTGTTCATAGACGCTTGCGCTTTTCTTATAATCAGATCTCATTTCCTGTCAGCTAACTTGTTCTTTTCCAACTGAATTGGAATTGCCTTATATTCCTTCAATAAAGAATCCTTTTTCACCAAAGGCAAGGAATGGATGTGGCTTGCTAAAGTATCTTTTGCTAAGACAGGATGATTTGATTCTCCGGCCCTTGTAATGAGTGGAATAGGTAAAGAATTTTTGACACTGGATAAGTAATTTCTCCCTTCGGATGACATTCCCAGCACTCGAATATATGGTGGGGACAAGGGGTGACAATGTTCCTCCATAAAAGATTTTGGCGTGTTCATTAAAATATGTACAAATAAGCGTTGCAATCTTGTCCATGTATATCTTTTCGTTTTCACAGACTCCATAAATTCCTGAAAGGAAGAACATTGATTTATATGTTTTTTCAGACGATATTCTAATCCCTCTTCACACTCATAAATTTTCCCTAGTGATTCTGTTGGTTCAGTTAAAATACGATACTGCAAAAAGGGAAAGTATAATTCCCAATGGGCAAATGATCCAATTTCCTCCATATGGGTTTGTAATTCATGTAACGTCGTTTCAGGAAGGAAATGGTCTATTTGGTCCAATGGTTTGCCTTTCTGTATAATCTCATTTCGGATAGCGGTTGCACTGGCAATCTGATTTGTAAGTTCCTTCTGATGATACCCTGCCTTTTCTCTTAAAATTGTATGAGCTTGCATAGAGGATGATAGCTTTTTTATGGCCTTTACATAATGGTAACCAAGAATGTTATTTGGCTTTGTTAAATCCAGTATCTCCTCCCCTTGAAATAGAGTTCGGAAAGCAACGGAGAACGCTTTAGGATAACTATAACCGGCTTTCATGTTTTCTTTTAAAAGTGTGTCAAGTTCCCCTTCCCTTACTTCGATGGCATTCACAGTATTAACAAAGGAAGTAATATCACCTGATTCACTTCCAAAGCAAAGATGATTAACCTCTAACGTATTCAGAAGGCTGACTGCTCCGTCAGAGAATATTTCAGCTTTCTGGGTGGAATAAATGTAGGGTAGTTCGATGACTAAATCAACACCAGATGTTAAAGCCATTTTTGTTCTTTTCCACTTGTCAATTAAAGCAGGTTCACCCCGTTGTAATAAAGATCCGCTCATAACCGCAACTGTAATATCCGCGTCTGTCTTTTTCTGGGAGGCTTTTAAATGATGAAAATGGCCATAATGAAATGGGTTATATTCCACAACAATACCAAGAATATTCAAAGATGTATTCCCCCTTTCTTTGGGACAAAGTTTTCAAATGGGGATATCGTCCCCTGTTATTGTCCATTCTAAACAGAAACAAAGAAAAATAACACATAAAAGGATCAAAAGGAGTATAAAATAACCTGAATTACCCTCGTTAATCTTTTTTGTATTAGTACTGATTTAGAAGAAACGAAACGAAAATTATTACCCTCTCTCCATTTGATACTAAATTCGCATCAGATTCACTAAATATGTTATCCTAGGTAGTATAAGATTTTCCAGATGACTTTCGCTTTTTTTTAGAGAGAAGAAGGATAAGAGGCACTGCCCTACGCTCGTGTTCATCGTCGCTTGTGCTTTTCTTACTTTGTAAAGAAATTAACTTGACAAAAAAAAAAACGAAAGCTATAATTACATTTGTTGTCTTGAGGTGAAAACCTATGAAATGGTCGGTTCCACAGTTGATGGTCTTTAAAGAAAAGGGCCTTCACATTGATGAAAAAGTTGATGTGAGTGGAATAAAAGAATTAGACCGTGAATGCAACATTGATTCTGTTCGTGTAACTGGCGATGCTTACTTCTCAAAGGAAGCTATTACGTTTCGCCTAACGATAACAGGAACAATGATATTGCCATGTGCCAGAACATTAAATGATGTGGAGTATCCATTCTCCATTGATGCTACTGAAATATTTCAGTTAGTTGATTGGGCCACCTTCCAGGAAGATGAAGAAATTCACAAGGTGAAGGAAAATACGGTTGATTTAATCCCTTATATTAAAGAGCGAATATTATTGGAAAAACCAATGCAAGTCTTTTGTAATAAAGACGATGGTCCTGCCCCTGCAACAGGCAGTGGTTGGGAGTTGCAAACAGAGGAACAAGAGAGTACAAATCAAATTGATCCTCGTTTAAAAGACTTAGAAAAATTTTTTGATGGAAAATAACATGACCTGGTAACTCAGCATGTTTTTTGAATGATCTCCAAGGAGGTGGGACGAAGATGGCAGTACCTTTTAGAAGAACAAGTAAGACAAAGAAAAGAATGCGCCGTACACACATTAAATTACGTGTACCTGGTATGGTAAAATGTCCTAACTGTGGTGAAATGAAACTTTCACACCGTGTTTGTAAGGAATGTGGTTCATACAAAGGCGAGGACGTTGTAAACAAATAGTTCTAGTACACAAAACAGAGAGGGCAATAACCCTCTCTGTTTTTTATGTAGAAAGGGAGGAAAATGATGAAAGTTTACAGTGGGAAGAGGTCAGAAACCGTAGCGGAAATCGTTATCAATCGTCCAGAAGTACGGAATGCAGTAGATTTTGATGTCATTAGTCTTCTTGAGAAGAATGTAAAGGAAATCAAGCTGGATGAAAAGATAAGAGTCTTGATCATTCGTGGAGAAGGGGAGGCTTTCTGTTCCGGAGGCGACCTTCATGCCTTCCATCAGTTAATGACAATGGAAGAGGCCAAAACCATGTTAACGTCAATGAGTAAGGTTTTAAAGGAAATTGTTGCCTTTCCAGGGATCACAGTATCATATTTAAACGGGTCGGCGGTTGGAGGAGGTGCTGAATTGGCAGCAGCAACTGACTTTTCCCTATCCAATGGGACAGGGAAGTTAGGTTTTATCCAAGGTTCCCTTCATTTAACGACTGGTTGGGGAGGTGCATCGCTTCTTTCCCGTCGTGTGGGAAAACAAGCCGCCTTATCCATGTTGGGAACAGGGGAAACTTTCACCATGGCCACTGGGATGGAGTTAGGTTTTATTCAAGACATCGTTCCCGATCTCGAGGGAGTGGATCGTTGGACAAAGAAGTGGCTAACACGGGATGTCATTCAAGCGTACAAGGGAATTATTTATCCAAAAGGGGAAATGGAAGAATTGTTTCTATCGATTGATAAGGAAGTAGAGGCCTGTGCTAGTCTTTGGGAAAAAAAAGAGCATCATGATGCTGTAGCACGATTTTTACAATCTAAAAAATAGACTTGATCCCTCTTTTTTTCACTAAAAAATCCTTCATGATAGCTTGTGAATGTTAGAAAAGAGAAAGGTTCATACTATTTCTAGAACATAAGTCTATCTTTTCTACTAATTGCATACATATAAGGTGATAAAAGAAAGAAGGAGGGATCGGTTCATTGGTAAGGCAGGATGCATGGAATCAAGATGAAGATTTGCTCTTGGCAGAAGTGGTATTGAGACATATTAGGGAGGGAAGTACCCAATTAACAGCTTTTGAAGAAGTGGGAGAGAAGTTATCTCGTACTCCTGCGGCATGTGGTTTCCGCTGGAACTCCTCTATTAGAAAAAAATATGAATCAGCCATCCAGTTAGCTAAGAAGCAAAGAAAACAGCTGAAAATGAAAGATATGAAATTAGATCTCAATGTGCATGATGTACAAACTGCAGAATTATCATCTGTAGGGGAACGCTCCGACAGCTCACTGGTTCAAACGATTGATGAGATGGTGAATTGGCTTCTTGAGAAGAAAAAGGAAATTGACGCGAAAGAAGAAGAAACACAGCAAATTACTGGTGTTTCCAGTCAATTAAGAGAATTAATGGAAGAGAACGAAGCGTTAGAAAAGGAATTGGCAAAACTGAAACATGAATATGAAATTGTTAAAAATGATTACCAATTAATGATCAATGTAATGGAAAGGGCAACGAAACGAAATCAAAATACATTGTCTGCTAAATAGAAAGAGGTTGGGACAAAAGTGTTTTACGATGTAAACACTTTAGTTGTGTCCCAGCCTCTTTCTATAGATAACTGTATATGGTAATATGCAACGTACCCCTTTAGTTTAAAACTTTATTTTTAATTTTCTTGCTCAGATACTCCTTCAGGAAACCATACATAAGGGTTTTCTCCCCGATCACGGTCGGAATGATAAGTAATTGGCTCGAACCCCATTTTTTCCCAAAAACTGTCCGATCGTTGACGGGCATTTGTTTTAACAGGGAGTCCAAGGCTTTTCGAGAAGTTTACAAGACTTTCACCAATCCCCTTTCCCTGATATCCAGGCAAAACTTCTAACTTCCATAACTCATAATAATCTTGAGGAGGATCAAAATAACGGTCAAATTTCTTATCTATTTTGTATAAACTCATCCGTCCTACTAATTTATTCCCGAAATAAACGCCATAAAAAGGTGACTCAATATCATTTTCAATAATATTACCTTCTAAATCTTCTTTCATGGATAACTCCTGCTGTCCGTACTCCCTAAAATTTTCAAACTCTTCTAATGTCTTAAAATTAATATTTAGTCGTACAACTTCATGTTTTTCCAAAGAGATCTCCCCCATTTATGTTAGCAGTCTTAATTGAAAAACAATAGCTTGAATTATCTATATATTATTATAATTTAAAAAAGAATAAAAAGAAAACGATTTCTCCTTTATTTATCGCTAAATTCGACATATTTTGTGCTAAAATAAGGAAAACGGCGGAAACCAAAAGTCCTAAGTGAGGTGATAGTCCTTTGAGAGTTTCCATTATTGGTGCAGGAGCAATTGGCCTCTTGACAGCCAGTCATCTGTCTTTTCAAGGATATGATGTACAACTGATCACTAGAACTAAAGAACAAGCGGAAAAAATCAATGAATACGGCATTACTTTGAAAACAGAAGGACAGAGTCGAACTGTGCCTATTTTTGCATCGAACCATGTGGAGAATAGGAGTTTTAACGATCTTTGGATCATTACTTTAAAACAATGGAAATTAAAAGAATTCTTTCGTGATTGGGAGAACAAAACGCCTTTACCACAAATGTTGTTTCTTCAAAACGGTATGGGGCACCTAGAAGCGGCAGAATCTTTCTTTCCATCGGCGCCACTATTTGCAGGTATTGTAACTCATGGTGCAATGAAGCTTGATGAAAGGACTGTTCGGCACACTGGCATTGGGGAGATAATTATCGGAACATGGAAGGGGTCCAATTCAATACCACTTATGGAAACTCATACGAAACCTTTTCCAATTTTATGGTCCCATGACATTTTGAAATCTATGAAACAAAAGTTATTAGTGAATTTGGTAGTGAATCCATTGACAGCTCTATATGGAGTTAATAATGGAGAGTTATTGACACGTCCTGCTCTTAATAAAAATGTATACGCCCTTTTTAAGGAAGGGATCATGGCGCTGGAACTTCCTGAAGGAGAATGGGGTACTGTTTTACGCGTCATTCAGCAAACTGCTGAGAATGAATCATCCATGTTGAGGGATATAAAACAGGAAAGATCAACAGAAATTGAATCTATTACAGGATATGTTCTGAAATTAGGGGAACAAAAGGGGCTACATTTACCAATAACTTCTTTTGTTCATCAATCAATCTTAGGATTAGAGAGGAGGGGAAAAGATGAGTGAAGTGATTGTCTATATTGCCGCAACATTAGTTACGGTTCCAATCCTTGGGCTTTATGCTGTATATATTATTGCGGTAAAGTCGACACATAATAAAATCTTTTCTCTAAAATTGGCGGTTGATTGCACGACACTTCTTTTCATGGTTGCTGTTTATTTTATTATTTTTCAAATATGGAATGTAAATCTCACATGGCTATTTGTGTTATTCTTCTTAATTACTGGTGTCGCATTTACGTTACTTCATTGGAAGCTTTATGATGACATTAATATCCAAAAGGTAATGAAGGGAGTATGGAGATTCCAGTTTTTTGTTTTCTTCCTTTTGTACTTTTTACTTTTACTATTTGGCATCTTTTCGCACATGTATGCATATGCCAAAGGATAGGCAAGTTTTTTGGTGGGGGTATCAAACTTTGATATAATGTAACAGATTACTATCCCCATCTATTGATGTGAAAGGTTGAATAGAATATGAAACTGGTTTCTAAGGATTTGAATGATCCACAGTCCTTTATTAGTAAATACATAAATGAAGACAAATTACTAATGGATTTTTATGATTATTCCTTAAGTATAGAGGATCTACATAAACGATACGGGGAATTATCCAATAGAAACTATCAGAGGGCGGAACTGGTAGTAGCCTTAACTGACTATAACAAAAAATATACTTCATCAGAAAAGACATTTTCGCAAATTAACCGTTTATTGTCTGACGATACTGTTGTTTTGGTCGGGGGGCAGCAGACAGGTGTTCTATCAGGCCCCATCTATACCCCTAATAAAATTATATCTATTCTTCATTATGCGGAAACAATGGAACAACAGTTAAATAAACCAGTTATTCCTATATTCTGGTTAGCTGGAGAAGATCATGATGTGGATGAGATAAACCATACGTATGTACATCATGGTTCTTATGTCAAAAAGGTTCGTATACTGGAGCGTAATGACATAAAGACGCCTGCTTCAGAGAGGAAAATTCCCCGAGCAGAGGCACTTGAAATGATTAAAACGATGTTTCGGAGTTTGCGAGAGACAGAGCAGACACCGGAGTTATATCAATCTCTAGTTCGTGATCTAGACAAGGAATTGACGTATGTGGACTGGTGTTCCCTGATCCTTCACCGATTATTTAAAGATACGGGAATTATTTTAATGGATGCTCACGATCCACAAATTCGCGCTTTGGAAAAACCATATTTCAAGGACATGATCAAGAAGAATAATATAATAAGGGAAGAGTTTTTAAGTGGTGCAAATCGGTTTAAGTTAGCGGGTTTTGGTGAACCGATTGAAATGGACGAAGTAAATGCGCATCTGTTTTTTCATGAACAGAAACAACGATTTCTTCTGGAGTCTAGCGGTAATATCTTTAAGGAGAAAAATGGAATAAGATCATGGGAGACCTTGGACTTGTTGCGATTATTTGATGATGACCAAATAGAGTTAAGTAACAATGTGGTAACACGGCCGATAATGCAAGATCTTCTCCTTCCTGTCATTGGATTCATGGCTGGCCCAGGGGAATTAAAGTATTGGGGTACATTACAAAAAGTTTTCCATACATTTCAAATCAAAATGCCACCAATTATCCCAAGACTTCATATTTCTTTTGTTTCTAGAAGAACGAAAAAAAACTTATTTTGGATAGGTGTGAATCCGGATACTGTCTCACAGAGAGGGGTGCAGGATCTCAAGGAAGAATGGATTGTGAAAAATAAAAGTACTGATATACAAGACAGTTTCGTTGTTGTAAATAAAACAGTAGAGGATATTTTTCTAAAACTGGGAACAACTATAGATCCATTTGGAGAAGAGGGTAAAAACATTCACCATAAATATAAAAAAATTGTACAGGATCAGTTTGCTCAATTTGAAAGGAAATTGGACGATCTTATCGTTGGCCAACTTACCCACGGGACCAGGCGATTTGATGAAGTGGAAGCAGAATTATTCCCAGATGGGAACTTACAGGAACGGTACTTAAATATTTATCCATTTTTAAATGAGTATAGTACAGATTTACTTCAGAGAGTAGTTAAGGAATTAAGACCAACTATGGATTTGAAAGGAAAGCATTTATATATCTATCTGTAACGGAATAACGTTTGTGGAGGCTGTTTCCAGGAGAGAATTCTCTTGGAAGCAGTCTTTTTTTAAAAGGTAAAGAAAGTATAAGTTTTTGCACCTTGGGCAATGTCTAGCTCCACTGCCCCACGCTCGTGATCTTAGGCGCTTGCGCTTTTCTTAAGCAAACCAGAATCTCACTACACTCTCGAAACCCAAAAATAGGTAAAATCTATGAAAATATCTAAATTTTAAAACAAAAGTGGTGAAAAGTGGGGGGATGTGGTAAATTAGTGTTAGAAAGTGGGAGAGGGGTGGATTCTATGTTCATGGGCGAATATCATCATACAATTGATGAAAAGGGACGGATGATTATTCCGGCCAAATTCCGTGAAGAATTGGGATCCACTTTCGTTGTAACAAGAGGGATGGACAAATGTTTATTTGTTTATCCTGAAAAAGAATGGAGACAATTAGAACAAAAGCTAAAATCCCTTCCTTTCACCAAAAAAGATGCCAGGGCATTTACACGATTTTTCTTCTCTGGTGCCACAGAATGTGAACTGGATAAACAAGGACGTGTGAACATCGCACAGACTCTTAGGTCCTATGCAATCCTTGAAAAAGAGTGTGTTGTCATCGGGGTATCCAACCGTGTGGAAATTTGGAGTAAAGGAATTTGGGAAGAGTATTTTGCAGAGTCTGAAGATTCTTTCGCAGAAATTGCAGAAGGAATTGTTGACTTTGAACTATAATGCACCGTTAGAGGAGGTCTCATTCTTTGGTTGAGCAGTTTGAGCATGAAACAGTATTGAAAGAAGAGACAGTAAAAGGATTGAATATTAAAAATGATGGTATATATGTGGATTGTACGTTAGGTGGTGGTGGACATAGTGAACGAATCCTTTCGGAATTGGGGGAAGGTGGGAGACTGATTGCTTTTGATCAAGATGAGATTGCATTAGCTCATGCCCAAAAACGTTTAGCTGTCCATGGGAATAAAATCACTTTTGTTCATAGTAACTTTAAGAATTTAAAAAGGGAATTAATTGATTTAGGAATAGAAAGTGTGCAAGGTTTTGTGTTTGATTTAGGAGTATCGTCCCCCCAATTTGATGAACCGGAAAGGGGATTTAGCTACCGTTTTGATGCCCCGTTGGATATGAGAATGGATCGGGGACAAACGTTGACAGCTCACGAAGTATTGAATTACTGGTCGTTTGAAGAAATAGTAAAAATCATAGCAAGATATGGAGAGGAACGGTTTGCAAAACAGATCGCCAGAAAGATAGAGAAAGCTAGGGAGAAAAAACCGGTAGAAACGACTTTTGAATTGGTCGATTTAATCAAGGATGCCATTCCGGCACCTGCCCGCAGGAAAGGTGGGCACCCTGCAAAGCGAACCTTTCAGGCGATCAGAATTGCAGTTAACAATGAACTGAATGTATTTGAAGAAGCGTTGAATGATGCAATTGACATGACAGCATCGGGGGGGAGAATTGCAGTAATAACTTTTCACTCCCTAGAAGATAGAATCTGCAAACACGTATTTAAATTTAGAAGTTCACCGCAAGAACTTCCTAGGGGGTTTCCAGTTATACCTGAAGGGTATGAACAGGAACTTAAATTAGTAAACCGTAAACCAATCCTTGCAAGCGAGGAAGAATTAGAACTGAATTCCCGTGCTCAGTCCGCAAAATTAAGAATTGCAGAGAAAAACTAAAAGGAGGAATGTACCATGAGTCCATTAGTGCAAAAACAACTTCATCAACCTAATCCAACACCTTCTAAAGGAAAAAAAGTAGGTAAAAAGAGTGCATACAAATCACGTATTACAAAGGGAGAAAAGTTCATTTATGCAGTTGCCCTTGTGGGGATTGTATTTGCTTTTTTTCTTGTATTAACAAATTATGCCTCAATCTATATGACAAATCATCAAATTCAGCAAACGGAAACGGACATAAGAGAGCAATTAAGTGTTAATGAAGGGTTAGATCTTCAAGTGATGGAACTATCCGATCCGGAACGCATTTTGGCCATGGCAGAAGATATGGGAATGGTTTTAGACGAGGAGAATGTAAGATATACTCATTCAAATGATTGACACATTTCGGGAGAGGGAGGCTTTCCATGGGAAGGAAAAAAAGTAGAAAAGTCACCATTAGAGCACTAATTATTTTAGTCATTTTTCTCCTCGGTGTTTCAGGAATGTTTTCCCGTTTTGTATACATACAGGCTTCAAAAGAAGTACAGGGACACAACTTACAGGAATTGTTGGAGAGACGGTGGACTACTTCCGTAACTCTAGACGGAAAACGGGGAACCATTTTTGACCGAAATGGGGAGTCGTTGGCGGAAGAGATCCCATCATATACGGTGATCGCCATCCTTGATGAACGATTTGACAACCGGGTAAAGGATCCAGTAGAGACTGCCAGGCAGTTAAGTTCTGTACTTGAAATTGATGCTGAAACAATCGAAGGATTCTTAACGAGGGGAATAGATGATGGAAGGGTCCAGGTAGAATTAGGTCCACGTGCGAAATATTTAAGCTTTGAAAAAAAGGAAGAAGTAATGGCACTAGAGTTGTCTGGTATACAGATGCGTGCAGACCCAAGGAGGTTTTATCCTAAACAGACGTTTGCATCCCATATCCTTGGGTATACGGAGAGGGATATGTCTACCGCCAGGATGGGTCTGGAATACAGACTGGATGAATATTTAAAGGAAGAGGATGGACGAATTTCTTATCAAAAAGATGGAAAAAATCGACGTCTGACCAATGCCAACGAAGTGATAGATCCCCCAAAAAATGGTGATGATGTTTATTTAACATTAGATACTCGAATTCAGATGACGATTGAACAGACTATGAATCAAGTAGAGGCAGAATTTTCTCCGGAGCGGATGATGACCATTGTGGCAAATGCCAAAACAGGTGAGATTCTAGGAATGTCAAACCGTCCCACTTTTAATCCTAACCAATATGAATCGATAGAAAATTATACGAACTTTAATGTTCAGTCCCGGTTCGAACCAGGTTCAACCATGAAGATTTTCACCCTTGCTGCTGCGATTGAAGAAGGCGTCTATAATGGGGAAGAGTTCTATCAGTCAGGCTCAATCCAGGTGGGTCCAGATACGATTAGGGATCATAACCGTTATGGTTGGGGCCAGATTACATTCGATGAGGGTTTTCAGCGTTCCTCAAACGTGGCATTTTCTATTCTTGCTTTAGAAAGACTAGGTTCTGATAGACTTTATCATTATGTTGATGCATTTGGGTTTACAAACCCAACTGGTATTGACCTCCCAAACGAAGCTAATGCATTAATAGCTAAAGGTGCCAGGAGTGATGTGGCTACTACTGCATTTGGTCAAGGGACGGCCGTAACCCCCATCCAAATTGTGCAAGGGGCGACTGCGATAGCAAATGGCGGGAAAATGATGAAACCTTTTATAATTGATCGAATAGTGGACGGAAACAGCAATGAAATAGTGATGGAGAACATTCCAGAAGTGGTGGGAGAACCAATTTCCGAAGAGACATCAAAAGAAGTATTGAGATTAATGGAGTCTGTTGTTTCTGCAGAAGTGGGGACAGGGCGACCATTTGCAATCGACGGTTTTCAAGTTGCAGGAAAAACAGGAACTGCTCAAATAGTAGGGGATAATCGGAGATATATGACAGGACATGGGAACTCTATTTTTTCCTTTATTGGTATGGCACCTGCGGAAGATCCGGAAATAATCGTCTATGTAGCAATAGATCGGCCTAAATTAGCTGAATATGAAGTGGGCTCTACACCAGTAGCCATGATCTTTAAATCTGTTATGAAACAAAGTTTGCAATATTTTAATATTTCTCCAACGGAAGGGTCAAGAGACAGGGAAGATAATGAAATCATACTAGATGACTATACAGGTTATTCCGTTTCTGAAACAACAGCTTTTCTAAAGCAAAATGGAATGGATGTTATTGTTATTGGCGATGGTAATCTGGTGGAAACCCAATATCCGACGAGTGAGATTGCAATTATTCCTGGTGAGCGGGTTCTACTAAAGACAGATGGAGATCAAATGCAAATCCCTGATTTAAGTAATTGGTCTCTACGACACATATACGCTTTTCAAGAGTTAATAGGTATTCCTGTTGATGTCACAGGACATGGATTTGTTCATGAACAGATGCCTGCTCCGTTGATGGAAATTTCTAACGTGGAGAGGATTAAAGTCTCTTTATACCTTCCAGGAGATGCTCCAATCGAAGAAGTTGTGAATGAATGGGAAGAAGATTTGGAATCGGAAGATGGAGAAGAGGAAAGTTTCTTTATGGATTAATAGGAAAAATGTAATGGACGGGTTCTAACCTGTCCATTTTTTTCATATGACTGAACCAAGCCAAAGTGTTTAAACATGGGAGGTTCACGATGAAACGAGTATCTAATGTAACGGTTCGTAAACGATTAATATTTGCTTTAAGTATTGGATTAATCGTCTTTATTGTCATGATCATCCGATTAGGGGTAGTACAGCTGATAATGGGGGACGAAATTTCGTCAAAAGCAGAAGACTTATGGAGCAGAAATATACCCTTTGAGGCAAAGCGCGGAGAGATTCTTGACCGAAATGGGGTCCCATTGGCGACGAATATCAGTGCTCCATCAATTCTTGTTGTTCCTAGACAAATTAGCGATCCAACCAGTGTGGCAAAGCAATTAGCTGACGTTCTCTCAATGGATAAGCAGAGGGCATATGAATTTATAACAAAAAATGAATCAATCGTTCGCATCAATCCTGAAGGAAGAAAAATCAGTAATGAACTCGCCCATGAGGTAAGAAGTCTCAACATAGAAGGGATCTATATTGCGGAGGATAATAAAAGGCACTACCCAAACGGAAAATATTTATCTCATGTACTTGGTTTTGCCGGAATTGATAATCAAGGTTTAACTGGTTTGGAATTGTTTTATGAAGAACGTCTTTCTGGTGAACCGGGACATGTCTCCTTCCATTCCACAGCAAAAAATACACGAATGCCTAACTTAGCGGATGAGTATACAGCGCCAATTGACGGACAACACTTAAAACTGACAATTGATTCTAATATCCAGACGATAATTGAGCGTGAACTGGATATCGCAGAAGCAACCTATAATCCTGATGGGGCAATTGCAATTGCGATGGACCCTAATACAGGAGAGGTATTAGGAATGTCGTCTAGACCAGATTATGACCCAGAACGCTTTAGAGAGGTGCCACCTGAAATATATAACCAAAATAAGCCTGTATGGAGTCAATATGAGCCAGGTTCTACATTTAAAATCATTACCCTTGCTGCAGCATTGGAAGAAGGAATTGTTGATTTAGATGAAGATGACTTCCATGACCCCGGTTACATAGAAGTGGCTGGTAGAAACATCAAGTGTTGGAAAAAGGGTGGACACGGTTCTCAAACGTATTTAGAAGTAGTTCAAAATTCCTGCAACCCTGGGTTTGTGGCATTAGGGCAAGAGCTAGGGAAAGAAACCCTTTTTGATTATATTCATAATTTCGGTTTCGGTAAGAAAACGGGAATTGATTTACAAGGGGAAGGGACTGGGATATTATTTGATATAGAGAATGTGGAGGCTTTAGAATTAGCAACAACATCCTTCGGTCAAGGTGTATCCGTGACACCCATTCAACAAGTGGTGGCAGTTGCAGCAGCTGTGAATGGGGGGTATTTATATAAGCCTTACTTGGCTAAGGAGTGGGTAGACCCGGAAACAGAAGAAGTGATATCACGGAATACCCCTACGATGAAGCAGAGAGTAATATCTGATGCAACATCTGCGGAGGTTCGAAGAGCATTAGAACATGTAGTGGCAAAAGGTTCAGGTCGAGGGGCTTATGTGGACGGATATCGTGTTGGTGGAAAGACAGGTACTGCACAGAAGGCGAAAGACGGAAGATACTTAGAAAATAATCATATTGTATCCTTTATTGGATTTGCGCCTGCAGATGATCCTCAAATTGTAGTTTATGTGGCAATCGATAATCCGAAAGATACGATTCAGTTTGGTGGAGTAGTTGCAGCACCTATAGTGGGGAATATTATGGAGGACAGTCTACGAGCATTAGGTGTAGAGAAGAGGGATGGACAAATTGAGAAAGAATTGCAGTGGAACGATGAACCCCTCGTTGAAACTCCTGATTTACTTGGACTTTCCATAAAGGAAATTAATCAGGCTTATTATGAACTTCAATTAGATCTTTCTGGAGATGGCAAAGAAGTAGTTGTTCAATCTCCTGAACCAGGTGTCAAGGTGAAAACAGGTTCCACTATCCGTGTTTATATGGGTGACAAGGAAGACGAGGAACAGTAAAATGGTATATGGACATGATAAGTATCAAATAGTATGATCATCAGAGAATGTTTTTTCCATACAATACATGCCCGCAAGGAGCGGGCATGTATTTACAATGAATTAATCCAAAAGCTTTTTAAAGGAAAGAGAGTTGAGACATTTTGAAACGTCTAGATTCACTAATATCTGCACTGCCATCTTATGTAACAGATGCGGTTGATTATCCCATGATTAAAGACTTACATATGGATTCAAGGGATGTTACAGAAGGAAGTCTATTCTTTTGTATATCAGGATATACAGTGGATGGACATGATTATGCTCCACAGGCCGTAAAAAATGGAGCTGTGGCAATAATCAGCGAAAAAAAATTAGATGGAATTGATGTCCCTGTAATAATTGTAAGAAACTCTAAGCGTGCGATGGCTATTATCTCCTCCTGTTTCTATGATTATCCAACGGAAAAACTCAAAGTTATTGGGGTTACAGGAACGAACGGTAAGACAACAACAACCCATCTAATCGAAAAAATACTGTCTGACCATCACAAGAAAACAGGTATAATCGGTACAATGTATATGAGGTATGATGGGAAAGAAGTCCCTGTAAAAAATACCACACCTGAGTCACTCTTACTTCAAAAGGGTTTTTCACATATGGTGGAAAGTGGCGTCGAAGCAATCACCATGGAAGTTTCATCCCATGCCCTTGAAATGGGAAGGGTACATGGAACAAATTTTGATGTTGCTGTATTTACCAACTTATCCCAGGATCACTTAGATTATCACGGAACAATGGAACGCTACGCCCACGCGAAGGGGCTATTATTTGCCCAACTAGGCAACGGATACCGTAATGGGAATCAACCACTAGCAGTCATGAACATGGATGATGAGTATTTTACACAGTTAGAAACAATGACTGCAGCCCCAATTATGACATTTGGGATAAATGGGGAAGCGGATATGAAGGCGGTGGATATAAATATCCATGAAGAAGGGACGAACTTCAAGCTTGTATTGGGTTCTAACTCCGTTCCGGTAAACATGAAAATGACAGGAACATTTTCTGTCTACAATGCATTAGCTGCTGCTGCTGCCTGTTATTCTGTGGGGATTAGTCTGGAAAATATCTCAAAAAGCTTAGCTTCACTGGAAGGGGTATCCGGTAGGTTTGAAAGGGTGGAGTTAAATCAACCTTTTCATGTTATTGTTGATTACGCCCATACACCTGACAGCCTCGAAAATGTATTACATACAATTCGGGAGTTTGCCAAAGGTAAAATCTCTGTTGTTGTGGGATGTGGAGGAGACCGGGATAAAACGAAACGCCCGCTGATGGCAGAAATAGCTGAACGTCTTTCTGACTATGTTTATTTAACTTCCGATAATCCAAGGTCTGAAAACCCTATGGATATATTAAAAGATATGGAACATGGCATGAAGGGGAAGGATTATAAAGTAATAAAAAGCCGTAAAGAGGCAATCTATGAAGCAGTTAGAAATGCGGAAACGGATGAAATTATATTAATCGCCGGTAAAGGACACGAGACATACCAGACGATAGGAACTGTCAATCACCATTTTGATGACCGTCTCGTTGCGAAGGAAGCGGTAGAGGAGTGTCGTTAATATGATAAATGAGCTAATTAGGGAAATTATTGATCCTCGAGAGGGAACGATTCGAGGTGTGTTTTCGGATGACCTTCCTATGACTAATCTTAGTTTTGACAGTATGACCATTAAGGAAGGAGAAGTCTTTGTCCTTGTTTCCAAAGACACGGCAGATGAATCAGTCAATATGTTACGGGCTATCGAACGAGGTGCTTCTGCTGTACTTATGGAAAAGGATTTGAAGCACTCAGTAAAGTTCCCAGATCACTTTCCAGTTATAGAAGTAAATAATGTAACGTCGATTATCGAAAAAATGGCAAAGAAATATTTACTTGAAGTGGATCCAACCATTATCACAGTTTTAGGGTGTGATGGGAAATTAGTAACGAAGAATCTACTATACGATATGTTAAAAAATGATTTTCAAGTCTTGAAAACGAAAGAAAACGGGAATTTCTATGATACAGCTAAATCAATTTTTCAAATGGACAGGTCTACGGATATTCTCTTATGTGATATACCGATTATAGAGAAAAATACAGATCTTGAAGAATACCGAATTATTGAACCTAACTTTGCAATTGTGACTGATCTTGGAAGTGATGAAGAACTGCGGGAAGCTGTTGTAAGATTGGAAAGCAAAATGAAACCAAGTGCTGTGTTTGTCATTGATGGGGATGATCCGTTAATGAAGATGGAGTGGAAGTGCGATGTGGTTACTTGCGGTAGAAAAGAAGGAGCATTATTTCAAATCCATGAACAGACTCAAAAGGGTAATTTTACTGAGTTTTCCCTACAAGGAATCCGGATGCCGTTTTCGATTCCCAGTACTTCTGAGTATAACGTTAAATATGCAACCTATGCCATCGCTATCACAGTTCATCTAGGGATGCTGCCTGATAATGTGGTTAATGTATTAAAAAATTATAAGTTTTAGTGGGAAAATACATAATAAGTATGTTAGGTAAATTTCCTTATTTTATAGTTATTCATAGAGACCATGATTCAGAAGAAAAAAACCTTTTTTCACTCTATGGGCATTAATTTCCTTCGGAGTAGATAAAATGTATAAAGACTACTATCAGATTAGTCTATTATCATTAATAAAATTCGGGTTGTTATACGTTTACTGTTTATTTTCGCTGCTACTAAATAGCACTATTAACATAGCTTTTTATTAAATTCAACCGTAGTAAGAAAGGAGTTCCTACAATGTTGGAACAAGGTTTACTGTTTACATTATTACTGTCATTTTTAATATGTGTTTTATTATCTCCCATTTTTATTCCTTTTTTAAGACGGTTAAAATTCGGGCAAAGTATTCGTGAGGAAGGTCCTCAATCCCACCAAAAGAAAAGTGGAACACCAACAATGGGTGGCCTGATGATTTTACTCGCCATTATCATGTCTACTTTTATTATGAGCTATCAGTTTCAATCCGTAGATGTGGAAATATGGCTCCTGATTTTTGTTTCATTAGGGTTTGGTTTACTGGGATTCCTTGATGATTTTATAAAAGTAGTAAAAAAGAGGAATTTAGGTTTAACATCAAAACAGAAATTTTTAGGGCAGGTTGCCATATCTGTGATAGTTTTTTTTGTGTTACTTCAAGGAGATCTTTCAACGGCGATTACACTTCCTGGAACGTCATTATCCCTCGATATTGGATGGTTCTACCTCCCCTTAATAGTATTTATGCTAGTAGGGACTTCCAATGCGGTTAACTTAACAGATGGATTAGATGGTCTTGTTGCAGGATCTTCCGCCCTGGCTTTTGGTGCTTTTGCGATTATTGCGTTTGATCAATCCATGTTTACGGTATCCCTATTTTCAGTTGCTGTAGTTGGAGCAGTGCTGGGTTTTCTTGTTTTCAATTCTCACCCTGCAAAAGTATTCATGGGAGATACAGGTTCCTTAGCATTAGGAGGGGCACTTGCCATGATCGCCATTTTAACTAAAATGGAGATTGTACTTATTATCATCGGTGGGGTTTTTGTTATTGAAACTTTATCCGTAATTATACAGGTTATATCTTTTAAATCCACAGGAAAACGTGTATTTAAAATGAGTCCACTTCATCATCATTATGAACTTTCAGGATGGAGTGAGTGGCGGGTAGTTGTAACGTTTTGGATGGTAGGTTTATTACTTGCCGTTACAGGAGTATATTTAGAGGTGTGGATGTAAATGAAGAAGATTAGTCAGTTTAAAGACAAGCAGGTTTTAGTACTGGGGCTCGCAAAAAGTGGGACTGCCGCGGCAGAACTATTATTGAAACTTGGAGCGAACGTTACAGTTAATGACAGAAATCCCCTTAAAGAGAATCCAGATGCTCAACGACTGCAAGAGTTAGGAGCAGAGGTAATTTGCGGTTCTCATCCCATCGAGTTGATTCATGCTCAGTTAGATTATGTTGTAAAAAATCCAGGCATACGTTATGACAATTCCTTAGTTGAGAAGGCAATATCGTTGGAGATTCCGGTTATCACCGAAGTGGAGCTGGCTTTTTTAATTAGTGAGGCAGATATCATTGGTATAACAGGCTCTAATGGTAAAACCACTACCACTACTTATATTTATGAAATGATGAAAGGGAGTAAACGAGAACCTTTTATTGCTGGAAATATAGGCAAAGTGGCATGTGAAGTTGCTCAAAAAGTTACAGAAAAAAATGTAATGGTCACAGAATTGTCCAGTTTTCAATTAATGGGAATCGAAAAATTTGAACCCAAAATTGCCTTATTATTAAATATAGTTGAAGCACATATCGACTATCATGGTTCCCTGAACGAATATATGACGGCAAAAGCAAAAATCTTTAAAAACCAAACAGAAATGGATTATTTAATTTACAATGCTGACGATGTGGGTGTTTCTGAATTAGTAACATCGGGACAAGCTAAATCCAAACTGATTCCCTTTTCCACCACAAATCCAGTGAATTGGGGAGGTTGTGTAAAAGATGGATGGTTAGAAGTTTTTGGAGAATCATTGATTCCATTGGAGGACATGTCCCTCCCAGGAGAGCATAATGTGGCAAACGGTTTAGCTGCTGCTTGTGCGGCGATTCTTTCAGGGGCGAAAAAAGAACAGGTAATTGAGGTTTTAAAGAGTTTCCGTGGGGTTGAACACCGGCTACAATTTGTTGCATCACATGAGGGACGGAAATTTTATAATAACTCAAAAGCAACAAATGTTCCTGCCACAATAACGGCATTGAAAGCGTTTGAGCAACCCGTTATTCTACTGGCGGGGGGATTGGATCGTGGTCTTTCTTTTGATGGGCTTCTTCCTTATTTAAAAGGGGTCAAATCTGTTATTACCTATGGAGAAACAGCTGAAAAAATTGCAGCAACTGCCAGGGAGGCTGGGATAGATAATATACATGTTAGACCATCCCTAGATTTGGCAGTTCCCACAGCATTTGAGCAATCGGAACAAGGTGATGTCATTCTCCTGTCACCAGCATGTGCGTCATGGGATCAATTTAAGACTTTTGAAGAGAGAGGTAACCATTTCGTCCAGGCAGTAAAAAAGATTGTCCAGTAGAAGTCATGTTTGTCCATATCAAACATAAATATAGGTAATAGAGAGATAATGCATATGAAATTGAGGTGTTCTCTATTGCCGAAAAAAATAAAAACAGCACCTGATATTTTGTTAATTACAGCAACGCTAAGCTTACTCGTAATTGGGTTAATAATGGTTTATAGCGCAAGTACTGTTTGGGCCCAATATAATTTTGGGGATTCTTTTTTCTTTTTAAAGCGACAGTTATTTTTTGCTATCTTAGGAATTATAGCCATGCTTTTTATGATGAACATTGATTACTGGACATGGCGCCGCTTTACAAAGTTTCTGATTTTAACTTGTTTTGCCCTTCTCATCATTGTGCTAATTCCTGGAGTAGGTCTTGTTCGTGGAGGAGCACAAAGTTGGCTAGGTGTAGGTGCCTTCTCCATTCAGCCATCAGAATTTATGAAAATGGCAATGATCTTTTTTTTAGCAAAATATTTATCCGAAAATCAAAAGTATATTACCACTGTGAAATACGGACTGTTTCCAACATTGGGTTTAGTTATGTTAGCTTTTGGCTTAATTATGCTTCAACCTGACTTAGGAACAGGAGCAGTCATGGTGTTAACGAGTGTTGTCATGATTTTTATTGCAGGAGCCAGGATAAAGCATTTTGTCATTTTGGGAGTAGTAGGGCTAGTTGGATTTGTTGGGTTAATTTTATCTGCACCATACCGGTTACAACGAATTGTCTCCTTTTTGGATCCTTGGCAAGATCCCCTTGGTGCAGGTTTTCAAATTATCCAATCACTCTATGCCATTGGGCCAGGTGGGTTTTTAGGATTAGGATTAGGCGCAAGCAGGCAAAAGTACTTTTATTTACCAGAACCTCAGACCGACTTTATCTTTGCGATTCTTTCTGAGGAATTAGGTTTTATTGGCGGAGCATTTGTTTTAAGTTGTTTTGCAGTCCTCCTTTGGCGCGGGTTACGGATTGCATTGTATGCACCAGACTTATATGGCAGCTTAATGGCAACTGGTATCATTGGAATGATAGCCATACAAGTGATGATTAATATTGGGGTGGTTATAGGCTTAATGCCTGTAACGGGTATTACGTTGCCATTGTTAAGTTACGGAGGATCTTCCCTTACCCTTATGTTAACTTCCATTGGTGTATTACTAAATATCAGTAGGCATATGCGTTAAGTTTTCAGCTAGATCTTATAAAATAACTCTGATTTATGTTATAATGACATTTGCTTCCATAAGCAAGTGTCTTTTTTATAAGGTAATAATTAATAAGTTTTGGCACCTTCGGGCAAGGTGTCTAGCTCCAGCTCCTACTCTCGATCGAAGTTAAATGATCTTCCAAAATAAATGCACTTGCTTGTCGTTCGTGTGCAACGGGCTTATGCTATTGTTATTAATGAAGGGAACAATCGGGAATAATTAGGAAGGTAAAACAATTTACTTCTGTAGATTTTTTGTTTATTCTAAGTCGAGCGGAATTCATTTTTTTAATAATCAAGACAGGTGGTTTTTAGGCTATAATATAGTAAGAAATTGACTCTGTCGATTGATAAAGGAACAGTTGAACAAGAAACAACGATGATGGAGGGTTATATGAATTCTTTAAAACAAATTCTTGATTCATTGAATGTGGGTAAGGTAACTTCTAATGAACCATTAAAAAACCATACAACGTGGAAGATCGGCGGCCCTGCAAAGTTATTCTTTGAACCTTCGTCTATTGAAGGTTTAAAACTTGCAATGGAAGAGATTAATAAGTCTGGGGAAACGTGGTTTATTATCGGAAAAGGATCAAACCTTCTAATTTCAGATGAAGGTATTGACGGTGTTGTTATAAAACTTGGTGAGAGCCTCACTGAAATAAAGGAGAACGGAGAAATCATTAAGGTTGGGGCAGGGTACTCATTGATTAAATTAGCCACAATCATGAGTAAAAAGGGATTGTCTGGACTTGAATTCGCCGGAGGTATTCCTGGTTCTGTCGGTGGTGCTGTATTTATGAATGCTGGCGCACATGGATCTGATATGTCAAAGATACTTGTTAGGGCGCATGTTCTACTTCCTGACGGAACATTTAAGTGGTATAGCAACGAGGAGATGGATTTTTCTTATCGTACCTCACGTCTTCAAAGGGATCATGGAATATGCATTGAAGCAGAGTTAAAGTTAGTATCGGGAGATAAAGAGGCAATAAAAAAAGAATTACAGGGAAATAAAGATTATAGACGGAAATCCCAGCCTTGGAATTATCCTTGTTGCGGAAGTGTCTTTCGAAATCCATTGCCCCATTATGCAGGTAAATTAATTGAGGAAGCAGGCTTAAAGGGATATTCTATAGGTGATGCACAAATTTCAGAGATGCATGCTAATTTTATTGTAAATAAAGGAAATGCCACGGCGAAAAACGTGATAGACTTAATTACACATATACAACAAACCATAAAAGAAGATTTTAATGTGAAATTAGAGACCGAGGTGGAGCAAATCGGGAAAGTCACATTACCTTAAACATTTGACGATAAGAGAGCAGATATAAAAAGGCAGGAGTACTTTCTGCCTTTTCCTGTTATAACTTAATAGCAAACTTTTGTTCCTTAGGATTCTCACATACTTTTAATTGTTTTTGTCTAATTAATGTAGTATAAGGTATATTTGACTAGTATAATAGAAGGATAAACGGGCATTTTGTCTCTTTTTGACGGAATTTGATAAATTGCAGTTTTCTCACCTATTCCCTTGCTATACAATGGAGGAAAGACCGATGAGTAATAGAAAAGTTGTGGAAATAGATGAACGTATTCCAACACTAAAAGAACGGAGACGTCAAAGGACAAACCGTCGAGTAATTGTTTATGTTTCTTCCTTTTTTATCTTAATGACAATAGTGATGTATTTTCAAACATCTTTCAGTCATGTGAAAAAGGTTGAAGTAACAGGTAATCAATATGTGGATACTGAATGGATTATCCAAAAGGCAGCGTTAATTCCAGATGTAAGTATGTGGAGGATACAAGAAGAAAAAATTAAGGAAAACATCTCAGAAAACCCAGAGATTTCATCGGTCAGCATTATGAGAAAATGGCCCAATACCGTTTTACTGGAAGTAGATGAGTATGAACGGGTGGCTTATATTTCTGAAAGCTCTTCCTTTTATCCTTTGCTGGAAACAGGAGTTGTTCTCACTAGTACAAACAAAGAAGTAAGTTCACCTTTTGATGCTCCTATCTTAAGTTCATTTTACGGTGAAGAAGAAAGGACACAATTAGCTAATGAATTAGCTATTGTTCCAGTTTCTTTAAGGCAACTCATATCAGAGATTCACCATTCACCTGTGGAAAGTGATCCGTTGAGAATCTTTCTTTATATGAATGACGGCTTTGTTGTAAGTTCTACGATTCGAAGGTTTTCAGAAAGAATTACACCGTATCCCTCCGTTGTGACACAATTAGATCCTGAAGTGGAGGGAATTGTTCATATGAGAATGAACCCCTATTTTGAACGTTTTGATATTGAGGAGGAAGAAGAAGGTGAGAGTGAAGGGTAGTCACGTTATTTTTTCCCTTGTCCTATTGATAACAGGCTTTATTCTAGCCTTAAGTTATCAATTTGCAAGTGAATCGAACTCTGCCCCTAATCAAATGTCCAATTCACAATGGCGTGAAGAGGATCAACTTCGAAATCAAGTGCTATTGGAGCAATCCATTAATCGGAGTTTGGCAGAGGAGTTACGTGATATACAAAATCAGATAAAAGATATTGAAGAGGAAGCTGCGAATCAGGAAAGGACATACTATAACTTGGTAGAAGATTTGGACCGGTTAAGGATGATAACTGGTTTTGTCGGTGTGACAGGAGAAGGGTTAAGTGTCACTTTGAGCGATGCAGATTACGTAGAAGGTGAAAATCCAAATAATTATATTGTCCATGAACAGCATCTCCAACTGTTAATTGATGAGTTACTTGTTACTGGTGCAGAAGCAATAGCAATTAACGGATATCGTCTAAATCACCAATCCTACATTCATTGTATCGGACCTGTGATAGAAATAGACGGAAATATATCATTTGCACCATTTGAAGTCACTGCAATTGGAGATAGTGATACATTAAACGAGGCGATTAACATGGTCGGTGGAGTAAAGGACCGGCTTTTAAGTGATAATATTGAAGTACGTGTTGAAAAAATGAATGCAATTATCCTCGATCCATACTTCTCGGAAAGAGGTGGTAATTAAAAATGAAAGATCGTATGATTATTTTCACCTGTGTTACGACAATAATTGGATTTATGATTGCTGTTCAATTTCAGACAACAAAAGAGCCTGAGATCCGCGATACAAGAAATCTACTGGAATTGCGCCAGGATTTAACTTCGGAAAAAGAGCGCCAGGCTGAACTCAACTTGGAAATTGAAAAACAAATGGAATTATTATTTCAGTTACAGCAAACCGAAGATGTGGAAGAGGTTATGACAAACGCAATTTCAGAGTTGAGGGAAAGGGCAGGACTAACGGAAGTTTCAGGACAAGGTATTGTCATTGAAGTTACTCCAATTTTTGATGAAAATTATTCCAGTGGTCCAATCCGTTCTGTTCCAGCTTACTTAGTGAGGATGCTGATTAATGAATTAAACATTAATGGAGCAAAGGAAATTGCAGTTGGAAATCAGAGAATAGTTTCCACTACACCAATCCGTGAAGCTAATGGCGTGACACTTATTAATAGCAGTCGAATGGCACAATTCCCATTGGAGATAAAAGTAATTAGTGATGATCCGGAAGGTTTGCATCACGCGATGATGTCGTCTCGCTCAAAGGAATTTTTTGCTTATGAAAATTTATCCTTAGAGTCAACACCAATTAATTATGTAAAACTTCCATCCTATGATAAAGCACTGCGTGTGAGATACATGGAAACTGTAAAGGAGGAGTCATAAAATGTGGCTACCATTTATTGGGCTATTAGTAGGTCTCCTTCTCGGATTGTTTACTGATTTTCGGGTACCTGACGAGTATTCCAGTTATCTATCTATCGCAGTTCTTGCTGCATTGGATACGTTGTTTGGTGGCATCCGTGCCCACTTAGAGAATAAGTTTGATGAGAAAGTGTTTTTAACTGGTTTTTTCACAAATATTCTCTTAGCAGCGGGTTTAGCTTTTCTAGGTGTCCATCTTGGTGTAGACTTATATTTAGCGGCAGTGTTTGCCTTTGGTGTTAGATTATTTCATAACATCGCATTAATCCGTCGAACATTACTGGACAAATGGTTTTCAAAAGAAAAACGTCCCGCAAAAACGAAAGAAGATAATTAAAATATTTTTTTCCTAGGAGTAATACAATAATTGGTTTATTTGATCCGGGGGATGAATTCCACTTTTTCTGACTTCCCAATTTTTATGGAGATTATAGGTTAGTTTCATTAAAAATCCTGTGAAAAAAAAGGGGAATGAAGAGTAAATGTTGAATATTCTTCATAACCCTTATTTTAGTAATATTCTCTTAAAATAATGAAGCGTTGTCTGGAAGCTAGGATAGGACAAATATGAGAAACTTAGAAATGTAAATGGAGCAGGATATGAAGGAGGTGCCAACCAATGAACAACCATGACATTTACGTCACACTAGATATCGGCACATCGTGCGTTCGCGTTGTTATTGGAGAAATGACGAACGGAACGCTGAATATCATTGGAGTTGGAGAAACGAAATCGGAGGGAATCAAAAAAGGTTCCATCGTCGATATAGATGAAACAGTTCACTCTATTCGAACTGCTGTAGAAAAGGCAGAAAGAATGATTGGACTCTCCATCGAAAATGTCATTGTAGGGGTGACAGGGAATCACATTCAATTACAGCCTTGTCATGGAGTTGTTGCAGTTTCTAGTGAGGACCGTGAAATTGGAGATGAGGATGTGACAAGGGTGTACGAGGCTGCCCAAGTCGTGTCTATTCCACCTGAACGGGAAATTATTGATGTTATTCCAAAACAATTTATTGTTGATGGATTAGATGAGATAAACGATCCCAGGGGAATGATAGGGGTACGTTTAGAGTTAGAAGGTACTATTATTACTGGGTCTAGAACAATGTTACATAATGTATTACGATGTGTAGGGAAAGCAGGTTTAAATATTGCCGATATCGCCTTGCAGCCACTGGCTGCAGGTACCATCGCCCTGTCAAAGGATGAGAAAAGTCTAGGCGTCGTACTAATTGATATGGGTGGAGGCTCCACAACTGTTTCCGTTTTTGAAAATGGTACACTTCAAGGTACGAAGCAAATACCTATTGGTGGAGATCATATAACCAATGATATTTCCGTCGGTTTCCGAACTTCTACGGAAGAAGCGGAAAAAGTAAAAACCGAAAATGGCCATGCTTATATTGATTACGCCTCCGATGATGAAACTTTCGAAGTTTCGGAGATTGGTAGTGATCAAAAACAAGAATTTTCTCAATGGCAATTAGCAAATATTATAGAACCTCGTATTGAGGAAATGTTGTTGCTTTCATTAAAGGAGATTCAGCGTTTTGGTTATAATGATCTGCCTGGAGGATTTGTCTTAACAGGTGGAACAGTCAAAATGCCAGGTGTCTTAGAATTGGCGAGGGAAGTCCTTCAAAAAAATGTCCGCATCGCAATACCGGATTATATTGGGGTTCGTGAACCGCAATATACAAATGGTGTCGGTTTAATCACTTTTGCCCATCGTAATTTTAGAATTCAAGGCAAAGAGGTAGCCGCTGGTGTGGCGCCCCTATCTGAAGGACCCCATGAACGTAAAGAGAAGAAGGAAAGACCTTCTAAAGTAAAACAACATAAAGATGGACAAGACGTTAAAAAGAAGGTAAAAAGTTTGTTTAAAGTATTTTTTGAATAAGGATGATGATGGAACCAAGGAAGGATTGGGGGATCTGAAATGTTGGAATTTGAAATGGATATGGATCAGTTAGCGACAATAAAAGTAATCGGTGTAGGCGGCGGAGGTAGTAACGCTGTTAACCGAATGATTGAAAATGGATTACAAGGTGTAGACTTTATTGCTGTAAATACGGATGCGCAAGCCCTTCATTTATCAAAAGCAGAAACCAAACTGCAACTGGGAGGGAAGCTTACCCGTGGATTGGGTGCAGGTGCAAATCCAGAGGTTGGAAAAAAAGCTGCTGAGGAAAGCCGAGAGCACTTAGAGGAAATCCTTCATGGAGCAGATATGGTATTTATTACAGCAGGTATGGGTGGAGGAACAGGAACAGGTGCTGCTCCTGTTATTGCAGAAATCGCTAGGGAAGCAGGAGCCTTGACTGTCGGTGTTGTAACACGCCCATTTACCTTTGAAGGCCGAAAGCGAATGATGCAGGCAGGGGGAGGGATTTCCCTGTTAAAAGAAAAAGTAGATACTCTTATTGTGATTCCGAACGACCGCTTGCTTGAAATTGTGGATAAAAATACACCTATGCTTGAGGCATTTAGAGAAGCTGATAATGTGTTGCGTCAAGGTGTGCAAGGTATCTCCGATTTAATTGCAGTACCTGGGCTCATTAATTTGGATTTTGCCGATGTGAAAACTATTATGAGTGAAAAAGGTTCTGCCTTAATGGGTATTGGTGTAGCAACCGGAGAAAATCGTGCGGCAGAAGCTGCAAAAAAAGCGATTTCCTCACCGTTACTTGAGACTTCTATTGAAGGTGCCCAAGGGGTATTAATGAATATTACCGGTGGTGCTAATTTAAGTTTATTTGAAGTCCATGAGGCAGCAGAAATTGTATCCTCTGCTTCTGATAGTGAAGTAAACATGATATTCGGTTCTGTAATTAATGAAGAACTGAAAGACGAGATTGTTGTAACCGTTATAGCAACAGGCTTTGATGAGCATCAAAATGCCGAAAAGCCTACTGTGAATCGCCCGACGGCAATTAACAGATCAAAACCTTCTTCTGCAAGGGGAGACAATGTCAAGCAGGATATAAGTGGTACTCAAGGAACAAAGAAACCATCATCTGATGATGAACTGGATACTTTGGATATTCCGACATTTTTACGTAATCGCCGCAAACGGACATAATACAAAAAACAACCTTTAAGCAAATTTTTTGCCAAAGGTTGTTTTTTTGCTTCTAAAAGAAAGCAAAAGTTTTCAAAATAATGTCTATAGTTTCAGCGACGAGTGTTTACTGCGGAAGTATCTTCCAATTGTCTCGACGGACAGGACGTCCTAATATCGGGCATGCCACAGGACGTGGCGCTTTGCCCGATGAACGGACAGGACGTCCTAATATCGGGCATGCCACAGGACGTGGCGCCTTGCCCGATGAACGGACACTCTTCTATGTAATACTCGTAGAAGAATACACATCGGCGCTAGCACTTTTCATAGAAGGCAATGGTGTCATAATTTCTCACAATATAAATAGAATTACAACATGTTCGAAATTACCCACTGACATAAACCTTGAAAAACTGTCAAAATAAGTTGCTTTTACATGGCAAATAGTGACAGACTTAAAAATTATCTTGAGATATACTAGGTTCAAATTCCATTCGGACGGTGGATACTCTTGCAAATCTATTTAGATATTATATGGCTCTTAAATTTTTTAATTGATATGATGCTCCTTTCATTAACGGCAATCGTTTTAAAAAGGAAAATCAAAAAATACAGGGTTGTAATCGGTGGTTTCATTGCCTCCCTTTACGTATTATTTTTGTTTACTCCCTTAGAAGCCATAGCACTGAACCCATTTGTCAAAGGAATTTACTCTATTTTAATCATCCTTGCTAGTTTTGGATTCCTGCGATTTCGACTTTTCATCCAAGCCTGGTTAACTTTTTATTTTGTGAATTTTGCAGTTGGAGGTGGATTGTTAGGACTACATTTTTTCCTTGAAACAGATACAAGCTTTATTAAAGGTACATTTGCTACTCAAACAAGTGGTTTTGGAAGTCCAATTAGTTGGGTTTTTGTTCTCATTGGTTTTCCGATAATGTATTACTATTCAAGAAATAGATTGGAAAATATGGAGACAGAAAAATTGCGTTATGACCAAATATATCCCGTTCGAGTGCAGGTAGCTGGATTGGAACTTGAATTAAAGGGTTTCTTAGATAGTGGGAATCGTTTGGAAGATCCTTTAACTAGGCGTTCCGTCATGATTATAGATATGACACAAGTGGGGAATCAATTCCCTGAATCAGTCGTAAATCTAACAAAAAGATCAATAGTGGCAGACGGACAACTCCCAAAACAATTTGAAGGGAAAATGACAATGGTGCCATTTCGGACGGTGGGAGATACACAGCGGTACTTATGGGCAATCAAACCAGACGAAGTGGTTGTTTATGAAAATGGTATACCACACCTTTGTCATCACGTATTATTGGGGATGAGTTATACAGCATTGTCTGATCGTAAGGACTATACCTGTTTATTGAACCCTAAAATGATGCAGCAGAAAAGGCAAACATCGTAAGTAACACATATTATAGAAGGGGGAAACAAAACATGAAAACTTTGAAATTGCGATTTAAACTCTGGTGGTATAAATTATTAGCAAAAATCGGAATAAAATCAGATGAAGTATATTACATAGGCGGAAGTGAGGCTCTTCCTCCACCACTTACGAAAGAAGAAGAAGCATATCTCCTGAAAAAGCTCCCCAACGGCGATGAATCTGTCAGATCCGTATTAATCGAAAGGAACCTTCGACTCGTTGTGTATATTGCCAGGAAGTTTGAAAATACAGGGATTAATATTGAAGATCTGATCAGTATTGGAACGATTGGTCTTATTAAAGCAGTAAACACATTTGATCCTGAGAAAAAAATTAAACTTGCCACTTATGCTTCTCGATGTATTGAAAATGAAATACTGATGTACTTAAGACGTAATAACAAAATTCGTTCAGAAGTTTCATTTGATGAACCACTTAATATTGATTGGGACGGGAATGAATTATTATTATCTGATGTCCTTGGGACAGAAGAAGATATCATCACAAAAGGTATTGAAGATAAGGTTGATAGAAAGCTACTCGTTAAATCATTAGAGACATTGAATGATCGGGAGAAGCAAATTATGGAGCTTCGTTTTGGCCTTGCTGGAGACGAAGAAAAGACACAAAAAGATGTGGCAGATATGCTTGGAATTTCCCAATCCTATATTTCCAGATTGGAAAAACGGATAATCAAACGGCTCAGAAAAGAATTTAATAAAATGTTATAGTGATTTTTGATAGATATGACAAGGCTTGAAGGAATTTCAAGCCTTTTTGTGATTAGGAAGCTCTGCATAAATTTCCCTTTCAAGGAGATACTGATTCTTGTACATCAGCTCCTGTTGGGAGGGAAGACATTGACTCGCAATAAAGTAGAAATTTGTGGAGTGGACACATCAAAACTACCAGTGCTGAAGAACAAGGAAATGAGAATCCTCTTTGAGCAAATGCAAAATGGGGATGAAACAGCAAGGGAAAAGCTCGTTAATGGTAACTTAAGACTTGTTTTAAGTGTCATTCAGCGGTTTAACAACCGTGGTGAATATGTGGATGACTTGTTTCAAGTAGGCTGTATCGGATTAATGAAATCCATTGATAATTTTGATTTAGGCCAAAATGTAAAGTTTTCCACTTATGCTGTTCCCATGATCATTGGAGAAATCAGAAGATACCTGCGGGATAACAATCCAATTCGTGTCTCTAGATCGTTAAGGGACATTGCTTACAAAGCTCTTCAGGTAAGGGACAACTTAATGAGTGAAAAGACAAGGGAACGTGAACCAACAGTACAGGAAATTGCCAAGGTACTGGATGTACCAAAGGAAGATATCGTATTTGCCCTCGATGCTATTCAGGATCCTGTATCACTATTTGAACCAATATATAACGATGGGGGAGACCCTATTTATGTAATGGATCAAATTAGTGATGACAAACAAAAGGATATTCAATGGATTGAGGAAATTGCCCTTAAAGAGGCCATGGTTCGCTTAAATGACCGGGAGAAGATGATTCTTGATATGCGATTTTTTCAAGGAAAAACTCAGATGGAAGTTGCAGATGAGATTGGAATTTCCCAGGCTCAGGTATCACGGCTAGAAAAAGCGGCAATTCAACAAATGAATAAACACGCAAAGGAATGAGTTCCTTTACATAGACTGTCTTTAAAGGTCTTTAACAAAAAGATCATTTTTAAGGCAGTCTTTTCTTTTACATTTTTGAAATCACTTTTCTCTTTTTTTCAAAACAGAATTGATATAACATGACCAAGTTGTGCATAGACTGTATTGAACGGGAAAGGGGAGGACGAGGATGCTTAAAATATCCGATATTCAATCAAAGGATATCGTTAATTTATCAGATGGAAGATTACTGGGTCATATTTCTGATTTAGATATTAATTTGAATACTGGAAGAGTGGAAGCAATCATTTTAGGTGGGGGAAGAATGATGAATTTATTTAATAGGGAAGAAGAAGTCATCATTCCTTGGAAGAACATCGTTAAAATCGGATCAGACGTCGTTCTTGTACGCTATAAAGGACATGGTCAAGAAGTAGATGATGATGATAATGACTAACGAAACCTCACTTATGTTGAGGTTTGTTTTTTTATAAAAAATAATGGTTATGTTTTGGCACTTTCGGGTAAATTGTCTAGCTCCAGCGCCTACTCGCAAGGGACTGCAAAAGTGGTGCTTTTCCACTTTTGCAGTCCCACTAAGCCACTTCGGAAGTGACAACAGAAGTCAAAGAGCGGACTTCAGGTTGTCATTCCTCCACTGCCCTACGCTCGTGTTCATAGGCGCTTACGCTTTTCTTTGTCTAGCTCCAGTGCCTACTCGCTGCGGGGCACTTCGGAAGTGACAACAGAAGTCAAAGAGCGGACTTCAGGTTGTCATTCCTCCACTGCCCTACGCTCGTGTTCATAGGCGCTTACGCTTTTCTTATTTTCATTTTTTTGACAAAATAGCCTATTTTACAGCAGTTTTTTAAGAAAAGTTGAATGGACCTATAGGATAATCATTGATTGATAAGCCAAGATTCATTATGATAATGATATATGATTGTTGAAAATTGGAAGGAGATCGTACAGTGTCAATTTTGAATCGATTAAATGAAATAAGAGCAACCATTGATGCTGCTTGTGAACGATCAGAATCAGGGGCAAAAAATGTAAACATCATTGCGGTAACTAAGTATGTTTCTGTAGAAAAAACAAAAGAAGTATTGGATGCTGGCGTTCTACATATTGGAGAAAATAGAGTGGAAGACAGTATGGAAAAAGTTCACACTCTCGGAGAACGGGGAATATGGCACTTTATTGGAAATTTACAATCTAAAAAAGTGAAACAGATGATTGATAAGTTTGAATTCATCCATTCATTGGATCGTTTATCTTTAGCAAAAGAAATCAATAAGCGTGTTGCTCAAGGGGCAAAAGTAAAATGTTTTGTCCAAGTCAATGTTTCTGGAGAGGAAAGTAAGTCGGGTCTGAATCCAGAAGAAACATTCTCCTTTATACAAAAACTTGCTGCATTTCCTGCTATTGAAGTGATTGGATTAATGACAATGGCACCTTTTGTGGACGATGTGGAAACGGTTCGACCGTATTTCCGAAAATTACGGGAGTTAAGAGATGAGATTGCAGAAAAGGACTTAGAACACGCTCCCTGCAGAGAATTATCTATGGGAATGTCGAATGATTATGTGGTTGCTGTGGAAGAAGGAGCAACATTTGTTCGAATTGGTTCTGCATTAGTAGGAAAAGAATAATGTATTCGAAGGAATTAACAATGTGAGGTGGGAAGGTATGGGACTTAAAGGGAAGTTTAAACGATTCTTTGAACTTGAAGATGAATATACTGAAGTGGATCTGGACGATAATGCAGTTAGAGACCAGTCCTTTGACACAAGAAGTGACCGGGATAAAAAAAATGTGGTCAGCCTTACGAGTATTCAAACCCAGGCTAAAGTAATGTTAATTGAACCCCATAGTTATGATGAAGTACAGGAAATAGCAGATCATTTAAAAAACCGAAAATCAGTTGTGATAAATTTGCAGCGTCTTCCTCACGAACAGGCTAAAAGAATTGTTGATTTTATCAGTGGGACAGTGTACGCTGTCGGAGGTAATATACAAAAATTAGGTTCCAATATTTTTCTGTGTACCCCTGATAATGTGGATGTTTCAGGTTCTATTTCAGAGATGCTTCATGAGTAATTCATTAAATTATTGAAGAGGAGTTTTATAATGCTTGAAACACTAAGAATAGCAATAAATAACATTATTTTAATGTACTCTTTCCTTTGTATCATCTATATATTTATGTCCTGGTTTCCAAATGCAAGGGAATCTGGATTTGGACAGTTTGTGGCAAAGCTAGTAGAACCTTATCTAGCACCTTTCCGTCAGATTATACCACCTCTAGGAATGATTGATATTTCCCCTATTGTAGCTATTTTAGTTTTACGTTTTTCTACAAATGGGGTGAACTTCCTCTTTTCATTAATACAATAATTATTTAATTGAAATCGGAGTGGGATGTTATGAGTTTATATGTGCACTTTCGTAAGGAAGAGCACCCATTTGTGGATCAAGTACTGGAGTGGAAGGAGTTGGTTTTAGACCAATACCGTCCAAAGCTTACCGATTTCCTCGATCCGCGCCAACAGGAAATTGTACGTTCCCTTGTAGGTCACCAAGATGATTTACATGTCTCCTCCTGGGGAGGCCATAGTGATGCTGAAAGAAAACGAATATTACTGTATCCATCCTATTTCGAACCTGATATATCAGATTATGATATTGTGGTCTTTGAATTGGAGTATCCTAGCAAGTTTATAACGATAGAGCATCGCCAAATACTGGGTGCCTTAATGAATGTTGGACTAAAGCGTGAAAAATTTGGGGATATTTTAAATAATGACATCCGTTTTCAAGTAATACTTGCAAAAGAAGTGGCAGATTTTGTGAAATGGAATTTCACATCTGTGGGGAAATCAAAAATTTCCTTGCGGGAAATTCTAACTACTGATATTCTCTCGTTAAAGGAACAATACACACATTTGGAAGTAACTGTCTCCTCCCTTCGTTTGGACACAGTTATCGCTGAGGTGTACAAGCTTTCAAGATCAAAAGTAAAACCATTGATAGAATCGGGATTTGTTAAAGTAAATTGGAAAGTAATTGAGGATCCAAGCTTTTCTCTTCAAGTAAATGATGTTCTTTCGGTCCGTGGGAAGGGAAGATGTGAATTCGTTTCAAACAATGGAAAAACGAAAAAGGATAAATGGCGTATTAACGTACGTTTTCCAAAATAATTTGTCGTTTAAGAAGGGAATAACGACAGAGTTGTCGAAAAAGAATAGATAGGACTTGGAAAGATTTTAAAATTTGTTGGAGGTGGCTTTCTGATGCCGTTAACACCCTTAGATATCCATAATAAAGAATTTACTAGAGGGTTTCGTGGTTATGATGAGGATGAGGTAAATGAATTTTTAGATCAAGTAATAAAAGATTATGAAATGGTCATCCGCGAGAAGAAAGAATTATATGACCGTGTGAATGAATTAGAAGAGAAGTTAGGACACTTCTCGAATATTGAAACAACCTTGAATAAATCCATTTTAATCGCTCAGGAAACTGCGGAAGATGTGAAAAGAAATGCAGAGAAAGAAGCGAAGCTCATTATTAAAGAATCCGAGAAGAATGCGGATCGAATCATTAATGAAGCTTTGTCGAAGTCCAGGAAAGTTGCATTGGAAGTTGAAGAACTGAAGAAGCAGGCATCTGTGTATCGAACTCGTTTTAAAATGTTAATTGAAGCTCAACTAGAACTTTTAAGCACAGAGGATTGGGACGATTTAAGTAGTAAGGAAGAAAATTTAGATATTGATAACCATAGTCGTTATGAAAATGTATAAAGTAGCTTGACGCAAACTCAGGTATTATCATATACTTTAATAAGATTTTTGCATAAGTTTAATAGAAACAGGAAATGGTCTATTTTAAACTAAAAATGGTAATAATTCGTGATAAGGAATAAAAATGACGATGACAGGGAAATTACATTTGTTTTTCTAGCCCAAGCGAGTCGGGGATGGTGTGAGCCCGATGCTAAGAGCATTTGGAAAATCACCCTTGAGTTGCACACTGAACAATCTTTAGTAGGCTGTGCCGAGTAATTTCACGTTACGAAATTTTCGAGTGAACAAAAAGCTTTTTTGTTTATTAGGGTGGTACCGCGGGTTTTCCTTCTCGTCCCTTATGGATGAGAGGGTTTTTTTATTTCTATTTTTTAGCGCTGTTAATCGTCATAGGTACAATAGCAGAGCCTTATTTTTCAAAAATAAACTAAATAATTGAAGGAGGAGCGGTCTAATGGATTATAAAGACACGCTACTAATGCCAAAAACAGAGTTTCCAATGCGTGGGAACTTACCAAATCGGGAACCGAAAATGCAGGAAGATTGGAATCAAAAAGATATTTATAAGAAGGTACAGGAGAGAACATCAGGACGTCCCCTTTTTGTTCTTCATGATGGACCTCCCTATGCAAACGGAGATATTCATATGGGGCATGCCTTAAATAAAATTCTGAAAGATTTCATTGTACGCTATAAATCCATGTCAGGGTTTAATGCCCCTTATGTTCCAGGATGGGATACCCACGGTTTACCTATTGAAACTGCCCTTACTAAGAAAGGGAAAGTGGACCGAAAAAAATTGAGTGTAGCAGAATTCCGGAAAAAATGTGAAGAATATGCTCTAGAACAAATCGATAATCAACGGGAACAATTTAAACGTCTTGGTGTACGTGGAGATTGGGAAAATCCATACGTGACACTAACCCATGAATACGAGGCTCAGCAAATTAAAGTGTTTGGCGATATGGCTAAAAAAGGATATATCTATAAAGGGAAAAAGCCAGTTTATTGGTCTCCCTCATCAGAATCAGCCCTTGCAGAAGCAGAGATTGAATACCATGATAAGCGTTCTCCATCTATCTATGTTGCTTTCGATGTTAAGGATGGAAAAGAAGTATTGGATGGAGATGAAAAATTTGTTATCTGGACAACGACTCCATGGACTATTCCAGCGAACTTAGGGATCGCTCTACACCCTGAATTGGAATACGTGACTGTGAAAGTGAAGGAAGACAAATATATTGTTGCAAAAGGCTTGTTAGAGCAATTAGAAAAAGAACTGCAGTGGCCTGAATATGAGGTTTTAAAAACACTTAAAGGTGCTGCACTAGAATACACTGTAGCGAAACATCCACTATACGAAAGAGACTCTCTCGTTATGCTTGGGGATCATGTTACATTGGAAGCAGGTACGGGGTGTGTTCATACAGCACCTGGACACGGGGAAGATGACTATCTCATTGGTCAAAAATATGGTTTGGATATTTTAACTCCTGTTGATGACAAAGGGGTGATGACGAAGGAAGCCCCAATGTTTGAAGGGTTATTTTATGATGAGGCGAATAAACCGATTACTGAAAAACTGAAAGAAGCGGGGGCACTTCTTCACTTAACATTTATGACTCACTCCTATCCACATGACTGGAGAACAAAGAAACCGGTAATTTTCCGTGCTACTGCTCAATGGTTTGCATCCATTAAAGATTTTCGTGAAGATCTCCTTCGGGAAATTAACGAAGTGAAATGGGTTCCAAAGTGGGGAGAGACAAGATTATTTAATATGGTACGGGATCGTGGTGACTGGTGTATTTCCCGTCAACGTGCTTGGGGAGTGCCAATTCCGATTTTTTACGGCGAAGATGGGGAGCCAATCATCAGTGATGAGACAATCGACCATGTCTCAAGTCTATTCCGTAAGCACGGTTCAAATATCTGGTTTGAATGGGAAACAAAGGACCTTCTCCCTGATGGCTTTACTTCTGAACATAGCCCTAACGGAACATTTACGAAAGAGATGGATATTATGGATGTCTGGTTTGATTCCGGTTCGTCTCATCAGTCTGTATTAGAAGAACGGGATGATTTACAGCGTCCGGCTGATCTCTATCTGGAAGGTTCTGACCAATACCGCGGATGGTTTAACTCTTCCTTATCCACCGCAGTGGCGGTGACAGGAAAAGCACCTTATAAAGGTGTCTTAAGTCATGGATTCACGTTAGATGGAGAAGGCCGAAAAATGAGTAAGTCCATCGGTAATGTAGTTGTTCCAGATAAGGTAATGAAACAATTAGGGGCAGATATTCTTCGTCTATGGGTTGCTTCCGTCGATTATCAAGCCGATGTCCGTGTTTCAGATAACATCTTAAAACAAGTTGCGGAAGTATATCGTAAGATTCGTAACACATTCCGGTTCATGCTAGGGAATCTTCATGACTTTGATCCTAAAAAGGATGCAGTTCCATTCGAGCAACTTTCAGAACTGGATCAATACATGTTAGTCAAATTAAACAAACTTGTCGAAGAGGCAAAAAATGGATATGAGGAGTATCAATTTGCAACAGTATATAATAAAGTCCACAACTATTGTACGATTGAATTAAGCTCATTCTATATGGATATTGCAAAGGACACATTATATATCCAACATGCCGATCATCCTGATCGCAGAGGTATTCAAACAGTCATGTATGAAACGCTCATTGCATTAACAAAAGTGATGTCTCCAATTCTTTCACATACTGCAGACGAAGTTTGGGAGCACATTCCAGGTGTCGAAGTGGAAAGCGTGCAATTAACGGATATGCCAGAGGCGAAAGAATTTAATGAAACTGCTCAAGAGTTGTTAGTAAAATGGGATCGGTTTATGAAACTCCGTGATGATGTGTTAAAAGCGTTAGAAGAGGCTCGCCATGAAAAAGGTGTGAAAAAGAGCCTAGAGGCACAAGTAATTATCTATGCCGATGGAGAAGATAAAGCGTTATTAGAAGGAATTACCAATCTTAACAAATTATTCATTAGTTCGAAGGCTGTTGTATCAGGATCTAAAGGTGACGCTCCATCATCAGCTAAAGGATATGATTTCTTACATGTTGAGGTGGACTTCGCAGAAGGGGAAAAATGTGAACGTTGCTGGGTAGTATCCCCATCATTAGGAAAAAATGACGATCATCCGGGATTATGTGATAGTTGTACGGATGTTGTTGTAAATCATTATTCTTAAGTATTAATTGACTGGACTGGAACGTTAAAAAATAGTTGATAGTTGACAAGACCGTCTCCGGGAAGATCCCCTTTTTGCTGATCTTTGCGGAGGCGGTTTTTAAGTCTCAGTTTGATTGAAACTGCTGATTTTGGAAACAATACAATATAATAGATCTCAATCAAATCAGATCTGATTTCCAGCATAGGAACTGACCCTAAGTCAGAAAAAAATTGTTTGTCCTTCCTTGCTATGCTAAAATGCATAAAGGATAGATTTGCCTTAAAAAATTTAACAAAATGTTTTTTAGTGAATCGGGGCAACGACTTATTGTTACTTTAGAAACAGAATTGATTCTGATTGGGGGAAGCTTCGTGGTTTATTACGTCATTGCAATAGTAATTATTCTTATTGATCAATTTACAAAATGGCTAGTGGTACAGAATATGGAATTAAGGGAAAGTATTCCGTTAATTGAAGGTGTTATACATCTAACCTCCCATCGCAATGCTGGGGCGGCTTTTGGTATGTTACAAGGCCAGATGTGGTTATTTTATATAGCTACAGTAATTGTAACTGCAGTGGTAATATATTACATTCAAGTCCATGTGAAGGAAAGCAGATGGTTTGGAATCTCTTTAGGATTAGTCCTCGGTGGAGCAATCGGGAACTTTATCGACCGAGTGTTCCTTGGAGAAGTAGTTGATTTTATTGATGTATACATTTTTACATACAATTTTCCAATTTTTAATGTAGCGGACTCAGCCCTTGTCGTTGGGGTGTGTATGTTGATTATTCATGTAATTAAAGAAGAAAAAAAACAAGGGAAGTTATAATATGGAAATATTTAAAATTAAGACAGAGGAAAAGGGAATAAGATTAGATAAGTATATTTCTGAACAATTTCCTCAATGGTCACGATCCCTCATTCAGCAATGGATAAAAGATGGTAATGTTGTTGTAAACGGGGTAGCCACCAAGAGTAACTATAAAATAGCTTACGGTGATGAAATAGAAATCACAGAGCCAGATCTAGAACCGCTAAATGTTGAAGCTGAAGAAATGAATTTGGACATCGTATATGAAGACTCAGATGTACTCGTTGTCAATAAGCCAAGGGGGATGGTAGTGCACCCTGCACCTGGTCATCATAGAGGGACATTGGTAAATGGATTGATGGCACATTGCAAAGATTTATCAGGAATCAATGGGGTCATGCGCCCAGGGATTGTCCATCGGATTGATAAGGATACTTCTGGTCTACTGATGGTTGCTAAAAATGATTTGGCTCATGAATCCCTTGTGGAACAGCTTAAAAATAAGACCACAAAACGGATGTACTCAGCCATTGTTTCTGGTGTAATTCCCCATGATAAGGGGACAGTTGATGCACCGATTGGGAGAAACCCTGAAGACAGACAGAGTATGGTTGTCACCGATCAGAATAGCAGGGAGGCAGTCACTCATTTTGAAGTAATGGAACGGTTTAATAACCATACGTATGTGGCATGCCAATTGGAAACTGGCAGAACTCATCAAATTAGAGTGCATATGAAGTATATAGGTTTTCCTATTATTAATGATCCCAAATACGGTCCAAAACGGAAGCATCATAAATTTCCAATTGAAGGGCAAGCACTCCATGCGGAAATTCTAGGGTTCAGTCACCCGAGGACAAAAGAAGAAATGAGTTTTCGAGTACCTTTGCCGGAAGATATGGAGGATTGTCTCACATATCTACGGAAAAATGATATTGAAAATCGTATTTAACACTAATGCTATAAAAAAAACACCGTTGACAAACTACGACATGAGTGACATAATGACTAGAGAATTGAATGAAATACGGATACCTTTAATATCAGTCCCGTGAGGCTGGGAAGGGCACTAGACATTCTAATGGGAATGTCTACCTAGGATACGTGTGCATAATCGCCCCCCATGCTTAGTCGGCAATGGGGGTTTTTGTATGTCTGGAGAGGGAGATTGATTTTATCTCTAGCTGCAAAATATAAGTACACGGACCATAAAGGATCCTCCACGTAAATAAAGGAGGTTAGCTGATCATGAACAAAGCGATATTAGATGAACAGGCAATCCGCAGGGCACTCACCCGAATTGCCCACGAAATTATTGAACGGAATAAGGGAGTTAATAATTCTATCCTAGTGGGAATTAAAACAAGGGGAATTTATTTAGCTCAACGTTTGGCAGAACGAATTGAACAAATTGAAGGACAAAAAATTAATGTTGGTGAAGTGGATATTACGTTATACCGGGATGATTTACAAAAGAAAACAGAAGATCATGAACCTGAGTTAAAGGGAACAGATATTTCTGTGGATATTACAGATAAGAAAGTGATTCTGGTAGATGATGTGTTATTTACGGGAAGAACCGTCCGTGCAGCATTGGATGCCCTCATCGATTTAGGTAGACCGGCACAGATACAACTGGCAGTTCTTATAGACCGGGGCCATCGTGAACTTCCGATACGTCCGGATTTTGTTGGGAAAAATGTACCAACTTCCAAATCGGAAGTCGTTGTAGCAAAGTTAGCAGAAGTGGATGGATTAGATGAAGTTATTATAAAACAAAAAACAGCCATTAAAACAGTTTAATGAAACTTGTATGGGGTATACTTCCAACCTATTATTAAAACAATATGGGTAGAATGATCTTCTTTAGGAAGGAAGTATAGTGGTTTTTCTTATAAAGGGCAGTAATAAAAGTGGAATAAATTGTACTACGGATCTCGAGGAGGATATAGAAATGAGTGGACAAAAATCGATTGGTATTCAAGAAGTACCTCGTGCAGATAAATGGCTTGTCTTAAGTTTTCAGCATTTATTCGCCATGTTTGGGGCAACCATTTTAGTGCCATATTTAGTAGGTATTAGCCCTGCTGTTGCCCTTGTCTCCAGTGGGTTAGGGACACTTGCGTATTTACTGATTACAAGAGGACAAATTCCGGCATATTTAGGTTCATCCTTTGCATTTATTGTACCAATGCAAGCGGCTATCGGAGATTTCGGGATAGAAGGAATGCTTGTGGGTAGTTTCGCAGCTGGGGTTGCATACGGTATTGTAGCAATGTTCATTAAAACAAGTGGAGTACGCTGGTTAATGAATGTTTTACCACCAATCGTTGTGGGTCCTGTAATCATGGTAATTGGCTTAAGCCTTGCACCAGTGGCTATCGGAAATTCCATGTATGAGCCTGGTACGGATATCTACAATGGCACGCTTCTTACTGTAGCCCTTATCACACTACTAATTACCGTAATTGGTTCCATTTTCTTCAGGGGATTTTTTGGTCTCATACCAATCCTAATCGGTATTGCAGGGGGGTATATTGCCTCCATTTTCCTTGGAGTGGTAGATATGTCACCAATAGCTGAAGCGGAATGGTTAGCTGTTCCTGAATTTTATGTTCCATTTGTTACTTTCACCCCTGTTTTTTCCTGGACTGTTCTCTTTATTATGGTACCGGTAGCCGTTGTAACGCTTTCCGAACATATCGGTGATCAGCTCGTTTTAAGTAAAGTGGCAGGAAAGAACTTCGTGGAAAAACCAGGTTTACACCGTTCCATCTTCGGGGATGGGGTAGCAACGATGATTAGTTCCTTCCTAGGTGGACCACCGAATACAACGTATGGTGAAAATATCGGTGTCGTAGCCATAACGAGGGTTTTCAGTGTGTTTGTAATTGGCGGTGCAGCAGTAATGGCAATCTTGTTTGGATTTGTAGGTAAAATCGCTGCTTTTATTGATACTATTCCTACCGCAGTAATGGGTGGGGTGTCCATTCTACTGTTTGGTATTATCGCATCAAGCGGACTGAGAATGCTGATTGATAATAAAGTTAATATAGGAGAGAAGCGAAACTTAATTATCTCTTCCGTTATTTTGGTAATCGGTATTGGTGGAGCGTATATTCAAGTGACGGATGAAGTAACAATACCTGGCGTTGCACTGGCCGCCATTATCGGTATTCTATTAAATCTTATTCTTCCAGGAAGAACGATCATTAAAGACACAAATGAATTGTTTAAAACAATGACAGAATCGACTGAAGAAAAAACAGAATAGAAACATCCTTTAACTAAGTCCCGTGAGACTTAGAAGGGTGGCACAAGGAGTTAAGTGGAAGGGGAGGAATTGTTGTTGGTCCCCCTAATCTATAACTCCATTCTGACTGGCTACAGGCAGAACGGTGAGCACCCTAACAGATAAGTAGGGTGCTTTTTTATGCCTTACTTCCCATTCATTCTAAAAAGGAGAGGGTAGTAATGAGACACTTAAGAACACTAGAGGATTTAACTGTTGATCAGCTTGAAAAATTGTTGGCAGAAGCCAATAAACAAAAAGACTATTTAACTGGATGGGGAAAACCTCCAATAACAGTGGCAAACTTATTTTTTGAACCAAGTACTAGGACGAAATGTAGTTTTGAAATGGCTCAAAAGGAACTTGGCCTCCATACTCTTCATTTTGATGTGGATTCTTCCAGTGTTCAAAAAGGAGAAAGCCTTTATGATACGGTAAAAACATTAGAAGCTATTGGATGTAAAGCAGTGGTCATTCGTCATCCTGAAGAAGCTTATTATAACCAATTGGAAGGGATTAATATCCCTATCATTAATGCTGGAGATGGTTCAGGTAACCATCCAACACAGTCCTTATTAGATTTGCTTACGATTCAGCAGGAGTTTCTAATTTTTCAAGGGGTCCATGTGGTTATCTGTGGAGATATACGACATAGCCGTGTGGCGAGAACAAATGCGAATATATTAAGGAAACTCGGGGCAAAAGTTTCCTTTTCTGGACCGGAAGAATGGATGGATGACTACATCACTCAAGGGAATGTCATCTCCATGGATGAAGCAGTGGAAACAGCGGATGTAATGATGATGTTGCGAATTCAGACAGAAAGGCACGGAACAGAAGGTGGTTGGTCGAAGGAAGACTATCATCAGGAATTCGGATTAACCATTGAAAGAGAAAAACGGATGAAGGACAATGCCATTATTCTTCACCCTGCTCCTGTAAACAGAGATGTGGAATTGGCAAGTGAATTGGTGGAATGCAATCGTTCCAGAATTTTCAAGCAGATGGAGAACGGGGTTTTAATACGAAAAGAAGTTCTGGCATATGTACTACAGTTGGTGGAGGAGGAAAAAGTTTATGAACGTATTATATAAGAATGGCTACAGGTTAGGTGGAAATGGTGAGAAAGAAACAATTCATTTAGTTGTAAATACTAGTACAGGAAAAATAGAAGACATCTTGGATGAATCCATTCGTGTGGATGAAAGTAAATTTGATCATGTGATTGATTTAAACCATAAACTAGTTTCAGCAGGGTTCGTTGATCTTCATGTTCATCTTCGGGAACCTGGTGGAGAGAAAAAAGAAACGATAGAAACAGGGACTTTGGCAGCGGCAAGAGGGGGATTTACTACCATTGCTGCAATGCCAAATACACGACCTGTTCCAGATACTCCTGAACATTTTTCTGAAATCTATGATGCTATGAAAACAAAAGGTCATGTCCGTGTACTTCCTTACGCCTCCATTACGGAAAGACAGGCAGGAAAAGTGTTGACAAATATGGAAAAATTGGCACAGCTTGGAGCATTTGCTTTCACAGATGATGGGGTTGGTGTTCAAGAAGCAGGGAAAATGTATGAAGCGATGCAGTCTGCCGCAAAGGTGAATAAAGCGATCGTAGCCCACTGTGAAGATAACTCTCTATTGTATGGAGGTGCAGTTCATAAGGGCAGTTTCTCGGAGAAAAGGGGAGTACCTGGTATCCTTTCGGTGTCAGAATCAGTTCATATTGCAAGGGATGTATTATTAGCAGAAGCAACAGGTGTCCATTATCATGTCTGTCATGTTAGCACAAAGGAATCTGTCCGTGTGATCCGGGATGCTAAACGTGCAGGTATTAGGGTAACAGCAGAAGTTAGCCCACATCATCTACTATTATGTGATGAAGATATTCCAGGAATGGATACGAACTATAAGATGAATCCGCCACTAAGGGGCCCAGAGGACCGTGATGCTCTAATTCAAGGTCTGAAAGATGGCACATTGGATTTTATTGCAACAGACCATGCACCACATACAGCTGAAGAGAAGGGCTTGTCCATGGAAGAAGCGCCGTTCGGCATCGTGGGATTGGAGATAGCATTTCCACTTTTGTATACAAAGCTTGTGGTACAAGGCATTATACAATTACACGAATTAATAGACTGGATTACCGTAAAACCTTCGACCGTGTTTGATCTACCTTATGGAAGATTAGAAAAGGGCAGCGTGGCCGACTTTACAGTAATTGATCTAGAGAAACGGGAAACAGTGGATCCAACAACATTTTTATCTAAGGGGAGAAATACCCCATTCGCATATGAATCACTTATTGGATGGCCAGTACTGACCGTTGCATCAGGGAAGACAGCTTGGAATATGGAGGAGATCAGTATATGAAACGTCAGTTAGTGTTAGAAAATGGGGAAGTTTTTATTGGGAAATCCTTTGGTAGTGAAGAGGAAAAGATGGGAGAGGTTGTCTTTAACACCGGAATGACTGGTTATCAGGAGATTATGTCTGATCCCTCCTATTGTGGACAGATTGTAACGATGACTTACCCTTTAATTGGTAATTACGGTATTAATCGGGATGATTTTGAAAGCATTACACCAAGTATTCACGGATTAATAGTGAAGGAAGCGGCATTTTATCCGAGCCATTTCCGATCAAATCTTACCTTAGATGAATGGCTTAAACAGCATGATATTCCTGGTTTGCAAGGAATTGATACAAGAAAACTCACAAGGATGATTCGTGAAAATGGAACATTGAAGGGGAAGCTTTGTCCAATGGATGTGAATGTGGAAACGGTCATTTCCGAGCTGAAGGAAACAACGCTCATGACGGATCAAGTATCACAGGTATCCACAAAGAACCGCTTCTTTAATCCTGGCAGCAAAGAACGGATTGTTTTAATGGATTTCGGAGTGAAAAAAGGAATTGTTAAAGACCTCGTCTCAGAAGGATATGATGTTGTTGTTGTTCCATATAATACTACAGCAGAGGAAATCCGTTCTATCCATCCAGATGGGATCGTGTTAAGCAACGGTCCTGGGGATCCTACGGATGTTCCAGAAGCCATTGAAACAGTTAAAAACCTAATCGGGTTTGTACCGATGTTTGGAATTTGTCTTGGCCATCAACTTCTTGCTTTAGCGTGTGGTGCAAAGACAGTGAAGATGAAGTTTGGACATCGAGGTAGTAACCATCCTGTTAAAGATCTCCGGACAGGACAAATCACAATCACTTCTCAAAACCATGGTTATACAGTAGATCCAGAGAGTTTGCTTGATACGGAGTTGGAGATTACTCATATAAATGTAAATGATGGTTCTGTGGAAGGATTCCGCCATGTAGAAGAACCTGCATTTAGTGTCCAGTACCATCCAGAAGCGTCCCCAGGACCGGAAGATGCAAAAGGACTTTTTAAAGAATTTAAGACGATGCTCCAAGAACGTGCAACTAGAGAGGAGACTACCCATGCCTAAACGTCAAGATGTAAAGAAGATACTTGTAATTGGATCAGGGCCAATCATTATCGGTCAAGCTGCAGAGTTTGACTACGCAGGTACACAAGCCTGTCAAGCACTCATGGAAGAGGGGTTTGAAGTTGTCCTAGTGAACTCTAATCCAGCAACGATCATGACTGATGAAACGGTAGCAGACCGTGTCTATATTGAACCACTTACACTTGATTTTGTGAGCAGGATTATCCGTCAAGAACAGCCTGACGGGTTACTAGCCACTTTAGGAGGTCAAACAGGCCTAAACTTAGCAGTGGAGTTAGCTGAATCAGGAATTTTAGAAGAATATAATGTTCAATTGCTCGGTACAAATCTTGATGCCATCCAGATGGCGGAGGACAGGGAACAATTCCGTACTCTCATGAATGAATTAAATGAACCTGTACCCCCAAGTGATATTATCCATTCACTGGAAGAAGCAAAACGATTTGTAGAGGAGATTGGTTTTCCAGTTATCGTTCGCCCAGCTTATACGCTTGGGGGAACAGGTGGCGGACTTGTATATAACGATGACCAATTGAGAGAAATTGTAACAGGCGGTCTTCACCAAAGTCCCGTAAACCAGTGCTTGATTGAAAAAAGTATAGCAGGTTTTAAAGAAATCGAATATGAAGTGATGCGTGACGGTAATGACCAGGCAATCGTAGTCTGTAATATGGAAAACATTGATCCAGTAGGAATTCATACAGGAGATTCTATCGTTGTTGCACCTAGTCAGACGATGACAGACCGTGAGTATCAGATTTTACGTAATTCTTCCTTGAAAATAATTCGTGCTCTAGGAATTGAAGGGGGATGCAATGTTCAATTCGCACTAGATCCACATAGCGAAAATTATTTTATCATTGAGGTAAATCCACGGGTAAGCCGTTCGTCTGCTCTTGCCTCTAAGGCAACAGGGTACCCAATCGCTAAACTTTCAGCCAAAATTGCAGTGGGTTACCATTTAGATGAATGTAAAAACCCTATTACATTAACAACTTACGCAAGTTTTGAACCGGCATTGGACTATGTAGTGACAAAAATTCCACGCTGGCCATTCGATAAATTTGATGCAGCGAACCGTAAATTAGGAACACAAATGAAGGCAACGGGAGAAGTGATGGCCATTGGAAGAAACCTTCCAGAATCCTTACTAAAAGCAATCCGTTCCACAGAGGTGGACTTAGATCATTTACGATTCCAGACAAAAAAAATACTGTCTCATGAAGAGTTGAGAAATAGATTAGTCCATGCAGACGACGAGCGAATCATTCTTGTAGCGGAAGCTTTTCGCTTAGGGTATGACATTGAAGAATTACACTCCATGACAAAAATTGATCGATTCTTTTTATATGAAATCAGTCGTATTATCGTCTTGGAAAAGGAAATTGTTCATCAGCAATGGAATGAAGAAACGTTGCGGGATGCGAAATCATATGGTTTCTCGGATCCGGAAATTGCTAGTCTTCTCCAATCTACGGTGGAGGAAGTGGAGGCTTTCCGAAAGAAGCATAACATTAATCCGGTTTATAAGATGGTGGATACTTGTGCATCGGAATTCGCTTCTGAAACACCTTATTACTATGGGACATACGAAGATGAAAATGAATCCGTATTAACGAAAAAACCATCTGTACTTGTTCTTGGATCCGGACCTATTCGGATTGGGCAAGGTATTGAATTTGACTATGCCACTGTACACACAGTGAAAGCGATCCAAGAGGCAGGGTATGAAGCTATTATCATTAACAATAATCCAGAAACGGTTTCAACAGACTTCCAGATATCAGACAAGCTGTATTTTGAACCATTAACTGTAGAAGATGTCATGCATGTAATCGAACATGAACAACCGATGGGTGTTATCGTTCAATTTGGTGGTCAAACAGCATTAAATCTAGCATCTGATTTAGAGAATCGGGGCGTTAAACTCCTCGGGACATCCCTTGAAAATATGGATCGTGCAGAAGACCGTGACAAGTTTGAACAAACACTTCTCCAACTGGAGATCCCTCAACCGGAGGGGAAAACGGCAACATCCGTATCAGAATCCATTGATATTGCCAATGGTATTGGGTATCCCGTATTAGTAAGACCTTCCTATGTTCTCGGCGGTCGTGCCATGGAAATTGTTTATAATGAAAAAGATTTATTAAAATACATGGACCGTGCAGTTAAAGTAAATGAAAAACATCCTGTTTTGATCGACCGATATTTGTTTGGAAAAGAGATTGAGGTGGATGCAATCTCAGACGGAGAAACGGTTGTTATTCCTGGAATTATGGAACATATTGAGCGTGCAGGAGTACACTCAGGGGACTCCATCGCTGTATATCCAACACAAAACATCAGCAAGAAATTGAAGAAACAATTGGTGGATTATACGATTCGTATGGCACGGGGGTTCCAGATTATTGGTCTATTGAATATCCAGTTTGTTATTCACCGTGATGAACTTTATGTGTTAGAAGTAAATCCACGTTCCAGCAGAACAGTGCCTTTTTTAAGTAAAATTACGGGCATTAACATGGCTAACCTTGCAACAAGGGCTATTCTAGGTCAAAGTTTAGCTAATCAAGGATTCAAAACGGGATGTTTGCCGGAGCCGGATATCGTTTCTGTTAAAGTCCCCGTGTTTTCATTTGCGAAACTGAGAAGTGTTGATATTACTTTAGGACCAGAAATGAAATCAACTGGGGAAGTAATGGGCCGCGACTATACTCTTGAAAAGGCGTTATATAAAGGATTAATCGCATCTGGAATGAAAATACCAACACACGGATCCGTCCTGTTTACGATGGCAGATAAAGATAAAGAAGAAGCAATGATTCTCGCCAGGAGATTCCACCGAATTGGTTATAAACTTTTGGCAACAGAAGGAACAGCACGTAGAATTCAAGAGGAAAACATTCCTGTTACTGTAGTCTCTAAGATTGGCGGAGAAACTCCTGATATGCTTGATGTTATTGAAGGTGGCCAGGTGCAATTTATTATCAATACGTTAACGAAAGGCAAGCAACCAGCCCGGGATGGTTTTAGGATTCGCAGGGAAGCTGTGGAACGGGGGATCGTTTGTATGACGTCCATGGATACGGCAGAAGCATTACTTCGGGTGATTGAAACGATTACTTTTTCCGCAGAAGCAATTGGATCACCTGCGAAGAAGGAGCTGGCAAGAGTATGAGATTAGAAAACATGATGATAACTGCTCAGATGGAAATCGCCCCAAAGATTTTTCAAGTGACATTGAGAGGGGCATTGGCTCAAACGCTCGAAACTCCAGGTCAGTTTATCCATGTTCAAATTGAAAAAAGCATCGATCCCATGTTACGGAGACCGTTAAGCATTTGTGATGTGGATATGGACAAACAAGAGCTGACACTTATTTATCGTGTAGAGGGAAAAGGGACGAAACGTTTAAGTGAAAAAAAGTTGGGGGAAGAGGTTAATGTCCTAGGCCCTCTTGGGGAAGGGTTTCCCATTGAAGAAGTAAAGGAAAATGACACGTGTCTGTTAGTAGGTGGAGGGGTTGGAATTCCCCCTCTATATTACCTAGCAAAACAATTGGTTAAAAAGGGAGCCAATGTGATTACTATCCTTGGATTTCGCTCAGAAGGAGACATCTTTTTGGAATCTGAGTTTGAACAATTAGGGAAAGTGATTATTACTACAGAAGATGGGTCAAAGGGAACGTTAGGATTTGTAACAGATGCGATTCATGATTTAACGGAAGAGTATAGTGTTTACTACACGTGCGGTCCAAAGGGGATGCTCCGTGCGGTAGAAAACAGTATCGTCTCTCCTGGATATATCTCTTTAGAGGAACGTATGGGCTGTGGCGTAGGTGCGTGTTTAGCGTGTGTCTGTGACCTGGCAGAAGCAAATGTAGAAACTGGGAAAGTGTATGCAAAAATATGCAGTGACGGACCGGTTTTCAAAGCAGGAGAGGTGATAATATGAACCGCTTAGAAGTAAACCTTCCAGGGTTAGTAATGAAGAATCCGGTCATGCCTGCTTCTGGTTGTTTTGGATTTGGGCAAGAATATGCAAAATTTTATGATTTAAACCGTCTCGGTGCTATCTGTGTCAAGGCAGTTACCGTGGAACGACGCTCAGGGAATCCAACTCCTAGGGTTGCCGAAACCCCAGGTGGAATGCTGAATGCCATCGGACTTCAAAACCCTGGATTAGAACATGTTCTCCAACATGAACTGCCTTGGTTGGAAAAATATGAATCTCCTATTATCGTCAATGTTGCTGGAAACCTTCCGGAGGATTATATGGAAGTAGCCCGTGAAATTTCAAAAGTAAAAAATGTCAATGCCATAGAGTTAAACATCTCCTGCCCTAATGTAAAAGAGGGTGGAATTGCTTTTGGTACCAATGCACAAACGGCAGCAGACTTAACTGAAAAAGTAAAATCCGTTTCTAAAGTTCCTGTGTATGTAAAGCTTTCACCGAATGTAACGGACATTGTAGAGATTGCAAAAGCGGTGGAAAGTGCAGGGGCAGACGGATTAAGCATGATTAATACACTTCTCGGTATGAGAATTGACTTGAATACCGGAAAGCCCATATTGGCAAATCGTACAGGGGGTCTTTCTGGAGCAGGCATAAAACCGGTGGCTATTCGAATGATTTATGAAGTGAGCCAAAAAGTCCAGATTCCAATTATTGGAATGGGTGGTATCTTTGAAGTGGACGATATCCTTGAATTTATGATGGCTGGAGCGAGTGCTGTAGCAGTAGGTACTGCCAATTTCATAGACCCGTTTGCCTGTCCTAATTTAATCGATGGTCTTGAAGAACGGCTCGATGAACTTGGGTTTGATTCATTAACATCCATAGTGGGGAGGAGCAGTGCCTTATGCAATCTCAATCACGTCCGTTAATTATTGCTTTGGATTTTTCTACGAAGGAAGAAACACTCCAATTTCTAACTCAATTTGAGGAACGTTCCCTCTATGTTAAAGTGGGGATGGAGTTATTTTACCGGGAAGGTATCCCCCTTATTCAAGAGTTAAAGGAAAGGGGACACCTGATTTTTCTCGATTTAAAGCTTCATGATATCCCAACAACTGTAAATCGTGCCATGAAACAATTGGCAAGTCTAGGAGTTGACATGGTGAATGTCCACGCATTGGGTGGGATGGACATGATGATCGCAGCAAAGGAAGGACTGTTAGAAGGGGCAAACTCTTCCCAATCCATTCCCACATGTATTGCTGTTACACAATTGACAAGTATGTCTGAGAAAAAAATGAATCTGGAATTAAACATTCCATCATCACTATTAGATTCTGTGATGCATCTTTGTCATGGAACGAAGGAAGCGGGTCTTGACGGTGTTGTATGTTCCGCACAAGAAGTTCCGACAATTAGGAGTGTGTTCGGTGAGACGTTTTTCACAGTAACCCCTGGTATCAGAAGACAAGAGGATACATCAGATGATCAGCACCGCGTTGTTACTCCAGATAAAGCACGGGAATTGGGCTCTAGTGCCATTGTAGTGGGCAGGGGTATAACAAGGGCAAAGAACCCGCTGGAGTCATACTTAAAATATGAAAAAGAATGGAGAGTGTAACGATATGAGTTCAAGAGAAATCGCATCAGCACTATTGTCCATTGGGGCAGTTTCTTTAAGCCCGCAAAATCCATTCACTTGGAGTTCCGGGATGAAATCACCAATATATTGCGACAACCGGTTAACGATGTCTTTCCCAGAAGTCAGAAAGATTATAATTGATCATTTCGTGGAATTGATTCAAACGGAATACACGGAAGTGGAAGTGATTGCAGGAACAGCGACTGCTGGCATTCCCCATGCGGCATGGATAGCTGACCGACTTGGATTACCAATGATTTATGTCCGTTCGAAAGCAAAAGGTCATGGAAAAGGAAATATGATTGAAGGTTACTTGGAAGAGGGGAAAAAAGTACTCGTTATCGAAGATTTAATATCAACTGGAGGTTCTTCCATTCAGGCGGCTAAAGCAGTAAAGGAAGCTGGGGGAAGCGTAAGCGGTGTTTGTTCTATTTTTACGTACGAACTGGAAAAGGGAAAGGCAGCTTTTGAAAGTGAGAAACTATCGTATCATTCGTTAACTACATTTTCTTCCCTTTTAGATGTGGCGTTAGACAATGGGAGTATTAATGAATTAGGGTTAGAATTATTGCATAACTGGCGTCAAGATCCGCAAAATTGGAAATCGGCAACGTAGTCTTAGTCAGAATAGGAGATTTGCTAGTCTGTAATGTGGTGTGAATAAAATAGTAAATGAATGTGGCCTAACAAGTAGTCTTGTTGAAGGCCATTTTTTTTGGGATTAGAAAGATGTTCTAATTCTTTACCGTAAAAATATACTGATAAAAGTGTCGTTTTAGAAATGTAATAATCTGAACGCAAATTATTTTATTTTATTTAATGATGAAAAAGAGAGTAAATTTAATAGAAATGGTGTTATTCATAAGATAACCAAAACAAATGACCTAATATGACGGAATAAGAGGGAATTAACAGTTAGAAAAATATTTCGGAAACCGATATATTAGTATTACTGTTCTTTTTTGATGTCAAAAAATCTACTTAATTCTCAGAATCTTGGAAGTTGAAGAAATAAATAATCTAGTTCTGAGCATTTATTCAATCGTTTTATAATAATAGGAGGTGTTTCGATTGAATACGTTTAAACGTCTCAAGGAGTTTTATTGGCCATATAAAATGTACTTTATTATCTCCATACTTACATTACTTGCTGTAACTGGAATTACCCTTGTCTATCCAATTATTTTACAACAGACGATAGACAACATCGTTTTAGCCGGTAATTATCATCTTGTTCCATATGTAGCGGTCGGATTTATCATATTGATGGCAATTAAAGGTGTTGCAACCTATTACCATCAGTACTTAGGTGATTTATTCGGAATCCGATCTGTTTATGAACTACGTAATGCACTTTATCGTAAATTGCAATTTTTGCCATTTCGCTACTACGATAATGCTCGAACGGGTGATCTCATGTCGCGGTTAACTGCAGATGTTGAGGGATTCCGTTTCTTTTTGTCTTTTGGATGTGCTCAGTTAATCAACCTTCTGATGCTAGTGGGTCTAAGTATGGGTATTATGTTTTTTTACAGTCCATCATTAGCACTTCTTACATTGGGAGCGATGCCGTTCTTGGTATTGACTGTCTATCGATTTGATAAAAAAGTCCACCCGGCATTTAAGGATATCCGGAAATCTTTTGCACAAATGACAACAAAGGTTCAGGAAAACATCAGTGGGATGAATACAGTGAAGTCCCTTTCAAAAGAGAATTTTGAAATTGGCAGATTTGAAGATAAAAATTCAGACTACAGGGATAAATTTATTTACACATCCGGTATTTGGGCAAGATTTTTCCCAATCATGGAACTCATCGGTCATATTTGTGTGGTTGTATTACTTGGGTATGGGGGATACCTTGTTATTACTGAAGCGATTCAACCTGGAGTTCTCGTGGCATTCTTTAGTTTAATTTGGTATATTGTTGGACCGTTAATGAACTTAGGATTCATTATTAATATGTTTTCCCAATCGAAAGCATCTGGAGAACGACTTCTTCAAGTATTAGATGAAAAGGAAGATATATTTGACCAACCAGAGGCACTTCATGTGGAGCGGTTAGAAGGATATGTTGAATTTAAAGATGTTACCCACCAGTATGATAGTGAAGATGAAATGGCATTAAAGAACATTACGTTTGATGCACCTCCAGGAAAAACAATTGGTCTCATTGGGGCAACTGGGTCTGGAAAAACTTCCATAACCCAGCTAATCTCCCGCTTTTATGAGCCAAGTCGTGGAGAGATTCTAATCGACGGGCAACCAATTAAAAACTACACTTTAAAATCGATCAGGCATAATATAGGAGTTGTTTTACAAGAATCATTCTTATTCTCCTCTTCAATTAAGGACAATATCTCTTATGGTTCACCGAATGCTTCCATGGATCAGATTATAGATGCAGCGAAACGTGCTCAAGCACACGACTTTATCATGGATCTTCCTAATGGGTACGACACTGTTTTAGGTGAGAGGGGAATGGGTTTATCAGGTGGTCAAAAACAGCGTATTGCTATCGCAAGGGCAATTTGCATTGATCCTTGTATTCTTATATTAGATGATGCAACAAGTGCTGTTGATATGGAAACAGAAGCGAAAATTCAAGCAGCATTCGAAGAAGTCATGAAGGGAAGAACCACGTTTATTATCGCTCACCGTATCTCTTCCTTAATGCATGCGGACGAGATCATCGTATTGGATAACGGAGAAATCGTTGAACGTGGAACACATCATGAACTATTGCAGATAACAGACGGTCATTACCGAAAAATTTATGACATTCAATTTAAAGACAGAAAAACTTTTTTACAAGAAGCACAGTAAACGGGAGGTGAAGAACAATGAAAGAAATGGAAAAAATCGATTATAAGACTCAGGATCGCACGTTGAAACGGTTCCATTATTCCATGGATCAAGCGATCGAAAAACCGTTTAACTGGAAGCAAATGATGCGGTTATTTAACTATTTAAAGCCCTATGGTAAAAAGCTGTTGCCACTTGCCATTTTTGGAATGCTGTTATCCACAGCAGTCCGGTTAATCGCTCCAATTCTAATTGGTAGTGTTGCCTTAGATAACATTATTTACGAGGGGGATTTAAACTTCCTTTGGCTTATGGTTGGTACAATTGCAGGAATGTATATTGTTTCCTGGGTAGGAAATGTCATTCGAATCTTTTACATGAATAAAGTGGGGCAAAATGTCATATTTGATTTGCGGAAGGCTTTATTTGACCATATTCAGCGATTGTCACACCGCTTTTTTGACCAACGTTCCGCAGGTTCGATTCTTGTAAGGATTACGAATGACGTAAACTCACTGCAGGATTTGTTTACAAATGGGGTTATTAATCTATTAATGGACTTAATTATGTTGTTTGGTATTATCTTTATCCTCTTCATGATCAGTCCGGAACTTACTTTAGCCATTATGGTCATTCTGCCGATTATGTTTTTCATTTCCACAAAACTGCGCAGAAACATCCGTAGATCGTGGCAGGATGTTCGTATTAAACAATCCATGATTAACTCCCATTTAAATGAGAGTATTCAGGGGATCCGTGTTACACAATCGTATACACAGGAAAAAGAAAATATAGGATTTTTTAATAAAATGAATACAGAAAACTATGAAGCATGGAGAAATGCTACTCAGAAAAATGCATTGTTCCGTCCATTTGTGGAAATGAGTAGTGCCATTGGGGTTGCCGTTTTGCTGTGGTACGGGGTCTTCCTTATTCAAGGTGGAAGTATTTCCATCGGTAATTTTGTAACATTTGCTTTATTTGTAGGAATGTTCTGGGAGCCAATTTCAAGGCTAGGGCAAGTGTATAATCAGTTATTAGTGGGGATGGCTTCCTCGGAGCGTATATTTGAGTTTTTAGATGAAAAACCATCTGTTCCTGAGAAAAAGAAAGCCAAAAAACTGAATCACATTCATGGGGAAATTGAATTCAGTAATGTGGAATTTGCCTATGACGAAGAACGAAAGGCATTAAACGGAATCAATTTACGTATGGAGGCGGGTCAAACGGTTGCTCTCGTCGGTCATACAGGTAGTGGGAAAACAACGATTGTAAACTTAATCTGCCGTTTCTATGATCCTACTAACGGTACGGTGAAGATAGACGGTAATGACTTACGTGATATTACATTAGATAGTCTTCGAGAAAAAGTGAGTATTGTTTTACAGGATACATTTATTTTTTCCGGTACGATTATGGATAATATCCGGTTCGGACGTCCAAATGCAACAGATGAGGAAGTCATGGAATCTGCGAAAACAGTTGGTGCTGACAAGTTTATCAGTCAATTAAAAAATGGTTATGAAACGGAAGTGGAGGAGCGGGGGAATGTCCTTTCCGTTGGAGAGAGACAGTTAATCTCGTTTGCCCGTGCCCTATTGGCCGATCCACAAATCTTGATTCTGGATGAAGCAACTGCATCTATTGACACAGAAACAGAACAGGTCATTCAGGCAGCCCTTAGGCGGTTATTACATGGCCGGACGGCAATAATGATCGCCCACCGTTTGTCTACTATCCGGGAGGCAGATAACATTATTGTGTTAGAACAAGGTAATATCATTGAAGAAGGTAATCACGATGAGTTAATGAGCCAAAAAGGGGAATACTACTCTCTTGTAAAGGCTCAATTCAAAGTTCTTGATGCAGGGTAAAAAAAGTGGTGCTCACCAATAATCAGGTGAGTACCACTTTTATTTCCGTTATTTTTTTAACTTTAATACTAAATCTTCATCTGGTGTAACATAAACGGTCGTTTGATTATCATAAATGACATATCCTGGTTTTGCCCCGCTTGGCTTTTTAACATGACGGATGAGTGTGTAGTCTACAGGAACTTGACTGGAATGACGTCCTTTACTGAAGTAGGCTGCAAGCTTTGCCGCTTCCATTAAGGTTTCTTCTCCAAATTGTTCACTGCGAATAACGACATGAGATCCTGGAATATCCTTTGTATGGAACCATGTATCATTTTGTCTTGCAAGACGATTGGTTAAATACTCGTTTTGTCTGTTATTTTTACCCACATACATTTCAATCCCCTCAGAAGAAATGTACTTTTCGATAACTGGCTTATCCACTTTTTTCTTTTGTTTCTTCTGATAGCGTTTTTTAATATAACCCTCTTCCGCCAGCTCGTCCCGAATATCTTCAATATCTTTTGGGGAGGCAGTTTCCACTTGCTGAATGAGTTGATCCAAATACTTCATTTCTATGATGGTTTTATCAATTTGTTCTTCCACTACTGCAACGGAGTTTTTTAACTTATGATAACGTTTAAAAAATAGTTGAGCGTTTTCAGAAGGGGATTTGTGCTCATCTAAAGGAATTGTCACTTCTTTTTGTTCTGGGTCATAATAATCAATCACTGTAACATCTTTATCCCCAGTTTTCACTAAATGCATATGGGCTGTTAAAAGTTCCCCAAACCGTTGTTGTTTCTGCGCTTTTTCCGCATCAACCAATGTTTTTTCCAACTTTTTAATTTTCTTTTTGTTTTTATTGTATTCATTCCTTAAGAACTTCTCTAAATCGTTAGCCTGCTGTTTTACCCGGTCCCTTTCGGCTTTCCCGGAAAAATACCTGTCAAGAAGTTCGTGAACAGAATCAAATGTCCGTCGTTCTCCTTTAAGGTGTGTCAATTCAATCACAGAGAAGCCTTCATGGTCCCCCACTATCATTTGAGGTTCATACACATGCTCTTTTATCGGTTGTAATGTTTCGAAAAAAGCAGGGGGGACAGTCTCTTGATTGGAAAATTTCGCCCGATATAAAATCTCTTTGATAACTTGTGGGGACAGGCCGCTGAACGTGTTGAGAAGTTGCTTATCCATCTTTCCTTCGTTAAATCTCAGTTTTCTTAATAAATCTTCCTCCGTTACCTCTAAGGGATTAAGCTTATCGATATGGGGAGGTTCTTTATATGGCTGTCCAGGTAAAACTGTCCTGTAAGAAGAAAGAGAAGGTGGAATATGTTTCATGCTGTCAATAATCGTTAAGCTTTCAGAATCAATAAATATGATATTACTATGACGTCCCATTAATTCAATGATTAATTTTTTGTAAGAGACATCTCCCAGCTCATTTCGCCCTTTAAAGGAAAAAGTAATGATTCGTTCTAATCCCTTTTGTTCCACCTGTTCCAAGATACTTCCTTCCAGGTGTTTTCGCAACAGCATGCAAAACATAGGTGGTTCTTTCGGGTTTTCATATTTCTCATTTGTTAAATGAAACCTTGCAAACGAAGGATTGACGGATAAAAATAATGAATGATTTTTCCCGTTCGCCCTGATGGTCATCACAAGGTCGGTTTTGAATGGTTGGTGTATTTTAGATATACGGCCAGTTACGATCTGATTCTGTAGATCGTTGGTTACTGCCCGTGTAACAATTCCATCAAATGACATGGGGATTCCTCCAAATCGCTTATCAATTAGCTTTTCATCAGATATAATGTACATCCCTTATTATAACAGAGAGAATCAGAGAAAATAAGTTTATTACATCCATATAATATTTTTGACATAAAAGATTCAATGGTAAGTTTCGTCTGAACGTGATTAAATGATATGGGGTTATGTTATTGCCATAAAGAATCTAGATAATTCAAAAGCTCCCCCTTGTTGTCTAGTGTAAAATTGTTTAGAATATACATGTGGATGTGATAGAAATGATAACGAGTATGACAGGATATGGTCGATCTTTAAAGGAAATGGAGAATTGTCAAGTGACAGTGGAGATGAGGGCTGTAAATCATCGATTTTGTGAGATTAACGTTCGCATGCCCCGTCAAATTTTCTTTCTGGAAGACCAAATAAAAAAAGTCATTTCCCGCTATGTGAAGCGGGGGAAAGTAGATGTGTTTATTAACATACATGGAGAAGGGATAGTCAATCGGACATTGAAAGTGGACTGGGAACTCTTTCATCAGTACCAAAAAACGTTTGAAAAAATGGCGGAATCCTATGTAACTACACAATCCTTTCCTGTTGACCAACTATTGTTGCATGAAGAGGTTGTGGAGGTTCAAGAATCTGACGGAGTAACAGAGGATTTGGAAAATACCCTCTTAGCATCTGTCGATGAGGCTGTTCAACAACTTATTCTTATGCGAAAAAAAGAAGGACAGGAATTGTTTGAAGATCTTCAGGATCGTATAGGGAAAATGGTTTCCTGGAACAGGGATTTAAAGGAATATGCCCCGACCGTTCAAAACAATTACCGGGAGCGATTAATGAAACGGGTCCAGGAATTTAATCAAGGTAATTTAAATGTAGATGAATCCCGCATTTTGACCGAAGTGGCGATTTACGCCGATAAAGCAGATATACAGGAAGAAATGACACGGATTGAGAGCCATTTGAAACAGTTTCTGCAAATACTGAAGGAAACAGATGTAGTTGGAAGGAAATTGGATTTTATTGTTCAAGAACTCAACAGGGAAGTGAATACAATCGGTTCAAAAGCAAATGATATTTCCATAAGCCAGCTTGTAGTTCACATGAAATCAGAATTGGAGAAAATTAGAGAACAAGTACAAAATATAGAATAAGACTATTCTTCCAATGTTCTTTATGATAAAATACATCAGCATGAAGTATGAAGAATAATATAAATAGAAAGAATTCTAATAGAAGTTAGGGGAAATGGACATGGATATTCGACTCATTAATATTGGATTTGGAAATATTGTTTCTGCAAATCGGATCATTTCGATTGTAAGTCCAGAGTCAGCACCAATTAAACGGATTATTACAGAAGCAAGGGAAAGAAACATGTTAATTGATGCAACGTATGGAAGAAGAACCCGTGCAGTTATTATTGCAGATAGTGACCATGTTATTCTCTCCGCTGTACAACCGGAAACAGTTGCCCAACGTGTCTTTCATAATAAAGAAGAAGTTTCAGAAGAATAAATTAATAAGTCGATACCATCGGGTGATCCGGTGGTTTTCTTCACTATTAGAGACGGTTTTCCCTTCAAGAAATTAAGCCAAGAAGAGATTTTCTTAGAATACCCTTGAATAATCCTCGAAATAATGATAAAACATGTAGAGACACTAGATGTAAATGTAAGGCTGGAGGTTTAAGTACATATGAAAAGAGATAAAGGATTGCTTATCGTACTTTCTGGTCCTTCCGGGGTAGGAAAGGGAACTGTCTGTGGTGCCTTAAGGCAACACGATACACATATACGATACTCCGTTTCTGCGACAACAAGAAAACCGCGGGAAGGAGAAATAGACGGTGTAAATTATTTCTTCAAAACAAAAGAAGAGTTTGAAGGAATGATAGAAAATAATCAACTTTTAGAATGGGCAAAATATGTTGATAATTATTATGGTACCCCAAGAAAATATGTGGAAGATACCATTGCTGCAGGAAATGATGTTATATTGGAAATCGAAGTCCAAGGGGCCCTGCAAGTCCGGGAAACTTTTCCTGAAGGTGTATTTATCTTCTTAATGCCTCCGAGCTTAAAAGAACTTAGAAGTCGTATTGAAGGCCGTGGGACGGAAACAAAGGATTTAATTGACAGCCGCATGACTGTTGCCGAAGAAGAAATCGAATTAATGGACAAATACGATTATGTAGTGGAAAATGATGAAGTAGAGTTAGCCGTAGAACGTATTAAAGCAATTGTTACAGCAGAAAACTGTAAAAAGGAACGCCTCATAGATAAGTACAAACAACTAGTGAAGGAGTGAAGTCAATGTTAAATCCATCGATCGACTCATTGATGACAAAAATTGATTCCAAGTATACGTTAGTGACAGTATCTGCTCACCGTGCCAGACAGTTACGGGAAAACCCAGGCATGCAACAAAAAACTGAGAAATCAAAATCTGTAAATTTCGTTGGGATGGCGTTAGAAGAAATAGAAGCTGAAAAATTGTCATACACACAAAAAGAGGAGTAAAACAACCTGCCAAAGGGTTGTTTTTTCTTTTGTTTTTCTACTGTTTTTTCTGTATCTTAGTAACTAGGGAGAATGAATGGGACAAGAAACGACTTAGAAGCTGGAGGGGATGTTTGAAGTGGAGAAGAGAAGAAAAGTTTTACTGTGTGTTTCTGGAGGCATCGCAGTTTTTAAAGCGGCAGCCTTAACGAGTAAATTAATACAATCGGGATATCTGGTGAAAGTAGTGATGACAAAATCTGCAACGGAATTTGTCTCGCCGCTAACTTTTCAGGCATTATCCCGGGATCATGTTTATACAAATACATTTGATGAGAAGGACCCGGCAAATGTTCAACATATTGATGTGGCAGACTGGGCTGATGTAGTTCTAATTGCACCTGCAACTGCAAATATTATTGCTAAACTGGCAAATGGTCTGGCAGATGATATGGTTTCCACTACTCTGTTGGCAACGACAGCACCAGTTTTAATTGCACCTGCCATGAACGTGCATATGTATCAGCACCCGGCAGTCCTTAAGAATATGAGTACCTTGTCTTCCTATGGTTATGAGTTTATTGAACCTAATGAGGGCTACTTGGCGTGTGGTTATGAAGGAAAAGGGAGATTGGCAGAACCAGAGGAACTGTTACAAGTAATTGACCACCACTTTACGAGACGGGAAAATCCAGAATGGCATGGGAAAACAATGTTAGTAACCGCTGGACCAACACGGGAAACCATTGATCCAGTTCGCTATTTCACAAACCGATCATCAGGTAAAATGGGGTATGCCATCGCAGAGGAAGCATCAGCAAGGGGGGCGAATGTGACACTCATATCAGGCCCCACCAATTTACCAGTACCCCGTGGCGTAAATTTTATTTCTGTGGAATCCGCAGAACAAATGAGGCAAGCGGTATACTCTGTCTTTCAGGAAAACGAAATGGTCATTAAGTGTGCTGCAGTTGCTGATTATCGACCGAAAAACACATTTGATCAAAAAATAAAAAAGCAAGATGGGGAATGGACTATTGAAATGGAACGGACTAATGACATTCTAAAGGGACTAGGGGAACGGAGAACTATTGGTCAGACATTAGTGGGTTTTGCTGCAGAATCTCAACAAATCGAGGAGTATGCAAAAAAGAAAATAGTCTCGAAAAATGTGGATATGATTGTTGCCAATTCTATTACATCACCAGGGTCCGGTTTTCAGGGGGATACGAACGAAGTCACATTATATAAACGGACTGGGGAAGTAATCCTTGTGCCAATGGACACAAAAGTGGAAGTGGCCAAGAGAATTCTTGATGAAATAATGATCATTCATAAGGAGATAAAGAAATGATCGGGAAGGTTATTGTTGATGTACCTACGAATCAGACGGATCGTCTCTTTGATTACATTATTCCGGAAGTTTATCAGGAAACCGTTGTTCCTGGCATTCGAGTTGTTGTTCCTTTTGGACCGAGAAAGGTTCAAGGATTTGTGGTTGCCTTGTCTGAAACGAGTGAATATGAGTTACACAAGCTAAAACCTATTGAAGAATTGGTGGATGTAACACCACCTTTAACAGGGGAGTTACTTACCTTAGCGGAATGGCTAAAGGAAAAGTCTTTGTCTTTCTACATTGCGGTATTAAAAGTGATGTTACCTGCTGCCATGCGTGCGAAATATAAAAAGGAATTGTGGATCAACGGGGAAGAGCAACTACCCCAGTTGCCACATACTATCGCCTCTATTTTTACCGATACGAAAACACCTGTTGATTGGGATGACCTCCAAAAGAACGGAAATGAAATACAACGGAAAGAAATTGCAAAGGCAGTAAAGGAAAAAATACTATTAGTCAAACCAGTGGTTGGCACCCAGGAAACGAAGAAAAAGAGAGTAATAGTAGAGCCTGTTCTTTCGAAAGAAGAGCTGGAAATTAGGAAACTAGAATTGTCTAAAGGAGCAAAAAAACAACAGGAGCTAATACATTTTTTTATTGAAAACAGAGACCCAATCCCTGTCACGGAAATTATTGAAAAATTGAAGACATCCAGATCCACTATTCAAACATTAGTGCAAAAGGGAATCCTTCAGCAAGGGGAAATAGAGGTCAGACGAGATCCCTATGAGGGGAGAGTATTTACACCAAGTGAATCACTTCCCCTAACTGACGAGCAAGGCGTCGTCCTTCAAACTATTCTAAAATCACTTCAATCAGGAAAACACGAGACATTTTTACTTCGTGGTGTGACAGGGAGTGGTAAAACAGAAGTATATCTTCAGGCAATTGAAAAAGCCCTTTCATTAGGGAAAGAAGCCATCGTATTAGTTCCGGAAATCTCGTTGACCCCGCAGATGGTGACGAGGTTTAAAGAACGTTTTGGTTCCGAAGTAGCCGTCCTTCACAGTGCACTGTCGAAGGGAGAAAAATATGATGAGTGGAGGAGAATTCGGGAAAAGGAAGTGAAGGTTGCAGTAGGAGCGAGGTCGGCCATCTTTGCACCATTTGAAAACCTTGGGATGATTATTATTGATGAGGAGCATGAAACAAGTTATAAACAAGAAGAATCTCCCCGGTATCATGCGAGAGATGTGGCAATAGAGAGGGGAAAATACTATCAGTGCCCTGTTATTCTTGGGAGTGCTACTCCATCTCTTGAGAGTTTCGCACGTGCCAAAAAAGGGGTTTATCATCTTGTGACAATGGAGAAACGGGTAAACGATGTTAAAATGCCAGAAGTCACTATCACAGATATGAGAGAAGAACTTCGTGATGGGAACCGTTCCATGTTCTCTAATGTTCTGTTAGATGCGATGAAACTAAGGCTTGAACGAAACGAACAAATCGTCTTGTTTTTAAATCGTAGGGGGTATTCCACATTCATTATGTGTCGAGACTGTGGATACGTAGCAGAATGTCCCCATTGTGATATTTCCTTGACGTATCATCGGGCAAACCAGTCACTTCAATGTCATTACTGCGGACATATGGAAACGATCCCTACTCGCTGTCCAGGATGTGAAGGGGATTCTATCCGTTTCTTTGGATCAGGGACTCAAAAAGTGGAAGAGGAATTAGTGAAAGTTCTACCGGATGTCCGAGTAATCAGGATGGACGTGGATACCACAAGGAAAAAGGGCTCCCATGAAAAATTACTGGATAAATTTGGTCGGGGGGAAGGGGACGTCTTATTAGGGACACAGATGATTGCAAAGGGATTGGACTTTCCTAACATTACTCTTGTTGGTGTCTTAGCAGCGGACTCTATGTTACATCTCCCTGATTTCAGGTCCGCAGAAAGGACCTTTCAATTATTAACACAGGTCAGTGGACGTGCCGGAAGACATGAAAAGACTGGGGAAGTAATCGTCCAGACATATACACCAGAGCATTATAGTATACAGGATGTGCAGCAACATGACTTTGTTTCTTTTTTCCAAAAAGAAATGATGATACGTAAACAACGGGGATATCCACCATACTATTTTTTAGCTCTCATTCATGTGAGTGATGTGGAATTAACGAATGTGGTGGATGTGACAGAGAAAATTGCCAAGTTTTTAAGAACACGCCTATCCGAAACAACGATGATCTTCGGTCCTGTGGCATCATCTATACCGAGGATCAAAGATAGATATCGTTATCAATGCATGATAAAATACAAAGTTGAACCGAAACTGACGGAAACGCTTGAAGAAATCATTAAAACGTATCAAGGAGAGATGGCGCGGAGTGGTTTATCCATTGTCATTGATACAAATCCTTACATGATGCTTTAACAGGTCATTTCATAGAAAGAGAGGAACAAACATGAGAGTTGTGTTTATGGGTACACCGGATTTTGCAGTACCAGTCCTTGAAGAAATCATAGAAAAGGGCTATGACGTGTGTTTAGTCGTTACTCAACCAGATCGTCCTAAGGGCAGAAAACAGACATTAACTCCGCCTCCTGTGAAAGTTGCAGCAGAAAAACATGGTTTAACGGTTTTTCAGCCGGAAAAAATTAAGAATGAAACAGAATGGCGTAAAGTAGAAGAAGTTAACCCAGACATAATAATTACAGCAGCCTTTGGACAAATTCTTCCAAAGGGATTATTAGAAATTCCACCGTTAGGTTGTGTGAATGTGCATGCCTCCCTTCTACCGAAGTATCGTGGTGGAGCTCCGATTCACCAGGCGATTATTGATGGGGAAAGGGAAACTGGTATATCTATCATGTATATGGTAGAAAAACTCGATGCAGGGGCCATATTAAATCAACGTTCCATACCGATCGAAGAGAAGGATACAACCGGAAGCTTGCATGATAAACTAAGTGGTCTTGGAGCAACACTGTTACTGGAAACGTTACCGGAATTAGAGGCGGGGTCTATCGTCGCAGAGGAGCAGGATGAAACAGAGGCGTCCTATGCCCCTAACATTAAAAGAGAACAAGAAATAATCAATTGGTCAAACTCTGCTGAGGAAATCTATAACCAAGTCAGGGGATTGAACCCGTGGCCAGTTGCATATACATTTCACGAGAAAAACCGGTTAAAAATTTGGTGGACTGAAAAAACAGAAAATTTTACGGATGAAAAGCCTGGTACTGTGATCAAACTAGAAGAAGATAGTTTTTCTGTAGCCTGTGGAGAAAAAACAGTACTCAAAGTGATGGAAATTCAGCCTTCCGGAAAGAAACGGATGGACGTAAAAACATTTCTCCAAGGAGCAGGAAAGCGTTGGAATCCAGGAATGATGTTAGGAGAAAGTGATGAAACAAGGTAATGTTAGGGAAGCGGCGTTGGACGTTCTAATAAAGATAGAAAAAAATCAGGCATATAGTAATCTGCTATTAAATGAAACGATAAAGCAATCAAAGGTGCTGGAGAAAGATGTTCCTTTACTAACGGAATTAGTTTACGGTACATTACAGTACAAACGGACATTGGATTTTTATTTGTCAACGTTTTCCAAGAAAACGTTAAATAAATTAGATTTATGGGTACTCATTCTTTTAAGAATGTCTCTATATCAGATGGTATATCTAGACCGGATCCCTGATCGTGCAGCAATACATGAAGCGGTACAGATTGCAAAGAAACGGGGACATCAAGGCATATCAGGAATGGTGAATGGGATTTTACGTTCGATTCAGAGGGAGGGGCTGCCAAATATAGATTCGATCGAAGACCCTGTAGAAAAAATGGCTGTTGGAACAAGCCACCCCACATGGCTCATTTCCCGTTGGCTTGATCAGTATGGATCAGAGCGAACAGAGTTGATGGCAAAAGCTAATTTACAGCATCCTACTTATAGTGCACGCGTTAATCTCTTAAAAGGTAGTGTGGTTGATGCTATTCTTTCCCTCGAACAAGATGGAATTGAAAGCAAGAAAAGTGATCAAATTCCTGAAAGCATCATTATTACAAAGGGATCAATCATTGGAACAAAAGCGTTTAAAGAGGGATGGTTGACGATTCAGGATGAGGGTTCCATGTTGGTTGCCCATGCTCTTTCTCCTGAGAAGGATCAGATGGTTCTAGATGCCTGTGCCGCTCCAGGTGGAAAATCCACCCATCTCTCTGAAAGGATGCAGAACACAGGGAAAATAATTTCTTTAGACATTCATAAACATAAAGTGGGATTAATTGAACAACAAGCGAATCGATTAGGGTTAACAAATATCCATGCGAACTTGCTAGATGCCCGTAAAGCCACCGAAAATTTTGAAAAAGAAAGTTTTGACCGGATTCTTGTGGATGCCCCCTGTTCTGGACTTGGAGTAATACAGAGGAAACCGGATGTGAAGTGGACGAAAACCGAAGAGGATATTTTTCGTCTTTCAAGTATTCAAAAAGATATATTAGACTCCGTTTGGCCATTGTTGAAAAAAGGTGGACGATTAGTTTATAGTACATGTACTGTAGATTTGGAGGAAAATAATCATGTTATCACATCTTTTGTATCCAGTCACGAAGATGCACTGTTTGATCGAGATTTAAAAGATCGTTTGCCGGAATCATTTCGCGATTGTCTAAACGTTGACAAGGGAATGATACAATTATTTCCGGGGGAAAAGGGTACGGATGGCTTTTTCATATCTGCTGTACAGAAAATAAATTAAAGGTGGTTCAACATGTTTACACAAGAAAAAACAACGGAAGTGAATCATGAGGCAAAACCTTCTCTATATTCACTTACATATGATGAGTTGATCGAATGGCTTAAGAAAAATGGGGAACCTGTCTTTCGCGGGAAACAGATTTTTGACTGGCTTTATGTAAAAAGGGTCACAACTTTTGAAAAGATGTCTAATTTATCGAAGGATTTAAGGGAAAAGTTGGCGAATAACTATGCATTAACCACTCTTAAAACGATAACATCTCAAACGTCAAAAGATGGAACGATTAAATTTTTATTTGAATTAAGGGATGGTTATTCCATTGAAACAGTTGTTATGCGCCACGATTATGGGAATAGCGTCTGTGTGACAACGCAAGTGGGCTGCCGTTTAGGCTGTACTTTCTGTGCTTCCACATTAGGTGGATTAAAGCGGAATCTCGAAGCAGGAGAAATTGTGGCCCAAGTATTAAAGGCGCAACAATTTCTTGATGAAGAAGGTTCTAGGGTAGATTCTATTGTTGTCATGGGTATTGGAGAACCCTTTGATAACTATGATGAACTAATGAAGTTTTTGCGGACAGTAAACCATGATCACGGCCTTAATATTGGTGCGCGACATATCACTGTCTCCACAAGTGGTGTTGTTCCAAAAATTTACCAGTTTGCAGACGAACAACTTCAAATTAATTTTGCCATTTCTTTACATGCCGCTGATACGGAAACACGATCGAAACTTATGCCGATTAACAGGGCTTATCCAGTGGAGAAGTTAATGGAATCGATTCGGTATTATGTGGAAAAAACAGGTCGTAGAATTACATTTGAGTACGGACTTTTTGGGGGTGTAAATGATTCCATAGCAGACGCAGAAAAATTAGCAGATCTCATTAACAGTTTTAAATGTCATGTTAACTTAATTCCAGTAAATGATGTATTGGAGCGGAATTACGTACGAACCCCGAAAGAACAGATTTTTGAGTTTGAAAGAACATTAAAAAATAGAGGTATAAACGTGACGATTCGACGGGAACAAGGGCACGATATTGATGCTGCTTGTGGACAACTTCGCGCAAAGGAGCGGAAAGAAGAAACGAGGGGATAAATTTATGGACGCGGTTTTTCGAACAGACGTGGGGCAGGTGCGCCCTCACAATGAAGATGACGGGGCTTTTGCTATTGGGGAAAATGGATTATTATTGGCACTCGTTGCAGATGGGATGGGTGGCCATCAGGCTGGGGATGTTGCAAGTAAAATGACGAAGGAATATCTTCTTAGCAAGTGGCAGGAAATGAACACGGTATTCTCTCCAAAGGAAGCTGAAAAATGGCTTGAAGATTCCATCCATGAAGTGAATGAGCACATATTTACACATTCGAAAGAAAATGTTCAGTGTGAAGGTATGGGGACTACTTTAGTTGCTGCCATATGCAGTGACCAATTTGTAACAGTTGCTCATGTCGGGGATTCCCGAATATACATGAAAACATCTGCTGGACTTAAACAAATGACAGCAGATCATTCCCTTGTTGGAGAACTAGTACGATCTGGACAAATTACAGAAGATGAAGCCATGCATCATCCAAGAAAAAATGTCATTCTAAGGGCGTTAGGGACAGAAGAATCGATTAAAGTCGATGTGAATACTATTGATTGGGATCCAGGTTCATATTTATTATTATGTTCTGATGGTCTAACAGACAAGTTAAGTGATCATGAAATAGATGAAGAGCTTTCAAAAGACGTTTCCCTAGAAATGATGGCTGACCGTTTAATTGAGATGGCAAATGAACGTGGTGGGGAAGATAATGTAACCATTACTCTGTTACGTCATTCAGATCTTCAGAAGGACGTGAGTGACGAATGAATCAAAAACGAATCAACGACCGTTACCAATTGCTTAAACCAATTGGCGGTGGTGGAATGGCAGATGTTTATTTAGCGAGGGACATCATCTTAGATCGAGATGTTGCAGTGAAGGTGCTTAAGCCTCAGTTTTCAGAAGATGAGGATTTTATAAAACGTTTTCGTAGAGAGGCACAGGCAGCAACCAGTCTTTCTCACCCGAATGTAGTTAATATTTATGATGTTGGGGAAGAAGATAAACTGTACTATATTGTAATGGAGTATGTTAATGGAGACACTTTAAAGGATTATATTCAAAAAAAGGGCAAGCTATTTGTTCATGAAGTGGTAAGTATCATGGAGCAAATAACTTCCGCAATAGAACATGCCCATGATAACCAGATTATTCATAGGGATATTAAACCTCACAATATTTTAATTGATGAATCGGGAAATGCAAAAGTGACAGACTTTGGGATTGCCCGCGCCATAAGTGAAGCTACAATCACCCATACGAATTCCATATTAGGGTCTGTTCATTATTTATCTCCGGAACAGGCACGAGGGGGAAATGTAACGTATAAATCGGATATTTACTCTCTTGGGATTGTAATGTATGAGATGCTAACAGGGAAAGTTCCTTTCAACGGAGATACTGCTGTCTCGGTTGCGATTAAACACTTGCAAGAACCCCTTCCATTTGTCAGAGACATGGATCCATCAATACCACAAAGTATTGAAAATGTAGTATTAAAAGCAACCGCTAAAGATCCATTGGAACGGTTTACTTCCGCAGATGAAATGTTAACAGACTTAGTCACCGTGTTTGATCCTTCACGGAGCCAGGAAAAACGTATGGAGGTAACGTCTCACGATGGTGAGGCAACGAAAGCGATTCCAATAATCGGTGAACAACATGGCTCAAATCTTGATAAAACAATTGTCAATTCAGGTGGCAATCAGGAACCTCAATGGAAAGAACCTCCTGGAAAAGATAAAAAGAAAAAGGGAAAGAAATTTTGGATTATTACAAGTATTGCCATCTTATTTTTTATTCTAGCTGTATTGTATGTGGCTTTTTCATTGATTCCTAGATGGCTTCATGTGGATGATGTAACTATTCCAGATCATATCGTAGGAATGGAATACGAAGAAGCGAACGAAGAATTAACTGAAATGGGTCTTATCGTGGAGCAGGATCTTCGTCATGATGAAGAAGTGGAAGCGGGACATGTCATTAGTCACAGACCACTTGCTGGGCAAACGGTTAAAGTGGGTACAGAAATTAGACTTGTTGTCAGTGAAGGTCCAGAACCTGTGGAAATGGAAAATCTCGTTGGAGAAACGAAGGAATGGGCTGAACGTATATTGGCGGATTTTGAAGGTTATGAATTTGAATATGAAGAAACCACCGAATATGACGACGATATAGTTTTAGCACAATATCCGGAAGCTGGTGAATTGGTTTTACCAAGGGAAACAGTGGTAACAATAACATTAAGTATGCGTCCTACGTTTACGATGCCGAACCTTTATGGAATGACAAGGGAAGAAGTTCTTGAAACGTTATCTAATCATCCGTTTTTAGAGTTGGATTTTGAGGAAGAATACCATCCTACAGTGGAGGAAGGGAAAGTTATCTCACAAGATCCTGCACGAAATACAGAAATTCGGGAACGGACCAATGTTACAATTGTCTTTTCTATAGGACCGGAACCTGAGGAAGAGGAACCTGTTGAGGAACCTATAACCGTCAATGTTCCATTTAGGGTTGAAATGGATGATAGAGACCCTGAGGAAGAAGATGGGGAAAGACCAGCAGTTAGGGTTGTCATTTCAGTCATTGATATGATGCACAGCACACCGAGACAAGTGGTAGATAGGGAAATTAGGGAAACGGAAAGGTTTCAAGTTCCTATGACCGTGGCCCCAGGAGATTCAGGGTATTTATTGGTGTATATAAATGGAGAAGAACATGAAGACTCTCCATATAGGTACCGATACGAGGACTTAAAACAATACGATTAACAAAATCTAATGTCTCATGAAAATGAAATAAACAAAGGAGGAATTTTGTTGGTTTTATATGGAGGTACGGATGGGGCAAGGTAGAATTGTCAAAGCATTAAGTGGTTTTTATTACGTGGAAAACGATGAGGGTATCTTCCAATGTCGTGGAAGGGGAAATTTTCGTCAAAGAAAAATAACCCCTTTAGTTGGGGATTGGGTGGAGTTTGAAGCGGAAAATAAAACGGACGGTTATGTTTTAGATATAAAAAAACGTTTAAACCAACTCGTCAGGCCACCTATTTCCAATGTGGAACAGGCTATTCTTGTTTTTTCAACAGATGAACCTTCGTTTAGCCCATTGTTATTGGATAAATTTCTTGTTCATGTGGAAGCGAATAATATCAAGCCGATTATTTGTCTTTCAAAAATTGATTTGTTGGGACACATTGGGGAAACGGAGATTCAAAAACATGAAGAGATTTACAGAAGATTAAATTATGAAGTTATTAGCACATCCATATTTGTGGAGGAAACAATTGAAGCTTTGCGCCCCTACTTAATAAATAAAGTATCTGTATTCGCGGGACAGTCAGGAGTAGGAAAGTCATCTCTATTAAATGCATTAAAGCCTGAGTTGAATTTAGAAACAAATGCAATTTCCAAGGCTTTGGGCAGGGGAAAACACACCACTAGACATGTGGAGTTAATCCCCATTGAAGAAGGGGGATATGTTGCAGATACTCCTGGATTCAGCTCACTTGACTTCATGGGAATGGAAGCGGAGGAATTAAGTCTTTATTTTCCTGAGATGAGAATAAGGATAAATGACTGTAAATTCCGTGGTTGTATGCATGAGAACGAACCGAAATGTGCTGTGAGGGATGCTGTAAGTTCTGGGGAAGTGGCAGAGCATAGATACGAACATTATTTACAATTTTTAGGCGAGATTAAATCACAAAAGCGGAGGTACTGACAAATGATAAAAATTGCTCCATCCATCTTGTCAGCAGATTTTTCAAAACTAGGAGAAGAGATAGCAGATGTTGAAAAAGGAGGGGCAGACTATATTCATATTGATGTGATGGACGGGCATTTTGTACCGAATATTACAATTGGACCTCTTGTAGTAGATGCAGTGAGACCTATTACGAAACTTCCATTGGATGTTCATTTAATGATTGAAAATCCTGATCGGTATATTAAGGATTTTGCGTCAGCTGGTGCAGATATCATCAGTGTTCACGTTGAGGCGTGTCCTCATCTTCATCGCAGTATTCAATTGATCCGGGATTCAGGGGCAAAACCTGGGGTAGTATTAAATCCTGCAACTCCAGTTTCAACTATTCAACATATTATCGAAGATGTGGAACTTGTTTTATTAATGACTGTAAACCCTGGTTTTGGAGGACAATCTTTTATCCCTTCCGTTATTCCAAAGATTACAGAAGTTAGAAGCCTTGTGAATCAAGTTGGGAAATCGATTGATGTGGAAGTGGACGGTGGCGTTAATCCAGATACAGCCCGACAATGCATAGAGGCAGGGGCAGATGTTCTTGTTGCAGGTTCTGCGATTTATAAAAGCAGAAATAGGAAAAAAGCTATTGAAAGTCTTCGTGATTCAATGTAAAATTAGGAGTAATTGAACATGGACCACAAGGGGAGTCTTTAGAAGGACTGAGAGGAAACTTGGCGTTTCGACCCTTTGAACCTGTAAGTTTATACTTGCGTAGGGATGTGGAGTCAGCATTTTATTAAATGATGGCCATTGCATTCTGCAATGGTTTTTTTCTTTGAAAAAAAGAAACTTTTTTACGCTAGAAAAGCTGTCTAGCTCCAGTGCGTAAATGTGGTTCGTTCAACTATTGTATGGGAGATGGTATTCTATATTGCATGAAATGGTGTTTTTTAAGTAAACAATATTACTATTGAGGAGGTACTACATTGAGAAATTCAAGACCACTAGTTATTATGGCAGAAGTTGCAATCATGTCTGCATTAGCAATTGTATTAGATTTTTTCTCATTCAAAGTTTGGGCACAAGGAGGTTCCGTTTCATTAATTATGCTCCCTATTTTTGTCGTAGCATTTAGACGGGGCTTGAAATACGGTTTATTGACAGGATTAATTGTAGGTTTATTAAACATGTTAATTCAACCTTCCATTTATCATCCTGTTCAAGCGATCGTGGATTACCCTATTGCTTTTCTAGGTGTAGGGTTAGCAGGTATCTTTTACTTTAATAGCGAACGTGTAAAGAACAATCCAATACCATATTTAATAATAGGTGTTTTAATCGGAAGTTTATGGAGATTTTTAGCACATTTCTATGCAGGAATCGTTTGGTTTGGTGTTTATGCACCTGAAGGGACACCAGTTCCATGGTATTCTTTCACATATAATATGACGTATATGGGACCTGCATTTTTACTATGCTTAGTGGTGTTGTTACTCCTCTATAAAGCAAACAGACGAATTCTGAATCCGAACGCTTAATTGTATTTGTGAGGAGGAAATTTCATGACCTATATTATCCTAGCAGGGGGACCAATTGAAAATATCCCACCTTTAAACGAAGTGGAAAAGGTTTATGATGAAGTTGTATGGGTTGGGGTTGACCGAGGATTACTTTACTTAATTGAAAATGATATTGTCCCGGTTCGGGCTTTCGGAGATTTTGACTCTATTACAAATGAAGAAATGGACTTGGTGCACAGGCAATCTGTGCACCTTGCCTGTTTTCCAAAAGAGAAGGATGCATCAGATTTGGAATTGGCATTGGACTGGGTGATCAATCAAAAACCTGAAAAAATTGTTATTTTAGGTGGAACAGGTGGAAGATTAGATCATATGCTAATCAATGTACAGTTCCTGCAGCGTGGACTTTCACATCAAATGGACATTGTTATGGAAGACAGTTGGAATCGTTTGTTGGTGAAAAATCCAGGAGATTTTTCTATAGAGAAAACAGCATTTTCTTATGTTTCGTTTTTACCTGTAACCCTTACTGTTAGCAATTTAACGTTGACAGGTTTTCGTTATCCCCTTATAAATACTACACTAAAACAAGGATCGAGCCTCTCCATAAGTAATGAACTTATTGGTGAAACGGGTTCCTATTCTTTTTCTGACGGTATTCTCTTAGTAATTGAATCAAAAGATAAGCCAATAAAATAGCAAATTGGAGTTTAAGTGAAATACTTCCTTTTTTCTTTTAAAAAATAGGTACTATTTCCAACTAGATGAATATAATGGGTAATAACGAAGCACGTTTTTTTAACTCATCATGTCCTGTGGAGCAAGGGCAGCTCATTCGAGGAGGGGGAAAAATGAAGTTTTATACGATTAAATTACCTAAGTTCATCGGCGGTTTTGTAAAAGCGTGTCTAGGCGCATTCCGAAAAGGCTAGACCTATAATAATTTGAAAATGATTCCATGGGTAGTCTGTTATTATATTCTTTTCTGTCCATGAACATCCTAAAGAGGTAGAAGATCTTGGCTATTCGCCAAGTACTAATGGCGAAAGCCTTAGTTTGTCTTATACTTTTATTCATGTGTATAACTTAAAGAAAAAAACGGCGCAGGATGCGCCGTTTTTTAGTAGTGCAAATTAAACACGCTCTACTTTACCTGATTTAAGTGCTTTTGCAGAAACGTATACACGTTTTGGTTTTCCATCAACTAGAATACGAACTTTTTGAACGTTAGCTCCCCAACGGCGCTTTGTGGCATTCAAAGCATGGGAACGCTTGTTTCCGGACCTTGGTCCTTTACCTGTAATTACACATTTACGTGACATGATTTTCCCTCCTTCATACACAACAGAAAGATCTATCGTATCTAACTTTTTACGTATCATTAAAACACTAAGTAATCTTAGCATAGAGATATTCAGATTTCAAGTCATTTAGCAACAATCCTTCAAGTAAATTTGCTTGACACAATAGAAAATATTCATATTTTAGGAAATATGACTTATGTTTTCTTTTAAAATGGTAAGGTTTATAGTAAAATGACGGTAGCCATGCAGGCAAACACCAAAAGGAGGCATTTTGCATGACCATCGAAATGAAAACGAATTACGGTAAAATCGACGTTTCAAAAGAAGTGGTGGCTGTAATTGCAGGTGGGGCGGCCATCGACTGCTACGGCATTGTGGGGATGGCCTCACAAAAACAATTAAAAGACGGTATTACTGACCTTTTGGGCCGAGAGAATATGAGTCGCGGCGTTGTTATCCGTGAAAACGGGGATGAAGAAGTTCACATTGATATGTACATCATTGTCAGCTACGGAACAAAAATTTCTGAAGTTGCCCATAATGTACAGTCAAAAGTGAAATATCAATTAGAACAAATGCTAGGGCTTAAAGTGGATTCTGTAAATATATTTGTACAAGGAGTTCGCGTAACAAACCCATAAGGTATAGTTAGGAGGAGCAGGTCGTGACAATCAAAATTATTGAAGGAGAAAAGTTTGCCCATATGCTAATTGAAGGGGCCAACAATCTATCCAATAATTCCAAGACGATTGATGCATTAAACGTATTCCCAGTTCCAGATGGGGATACAGGAACAAATATGAATTTGACGATTACTTCTGGTGTAAAAGAGGTAAAGGGCCAAAAGACGGATCATGTTGGGAAAATAGCAGGAGTTTTCGCTAAAGGATTATTAATGGGTGCCAGAGGAAATTCTGGTGTTATCTTATCCCAACTATTCCGAGGTTTTTCCAAGTCGGTTGAAGGAAAAGAAACAATCAGTGCGAAAGATTTAAGTAATGCATTTGAATACGGCGTTGACATGGCTTATAAAGCGGTCATGAAACCTGTTGAAGGAACGATCCTTACTGTTGCGAAGGATTCGGCCAAAAAAGCGGTGGAGTTTTCCAAGAAAAATGAGGATACGGTTGCTTTAATGGAAGCCGTAGTTAAAGAAGCAAAGGAATCATTGGAGCGTACGCCAGATTTACTCCCTGTGTTAAAGGAAGTGGGAGTAGTAGATTCTGGTGGACAAGGACTGCTTACGATTTATGAAGGATTTCTCGCTGTATTAAAGGGAGAAAAAATCGTAGATCTTATTCAAAATTCCCCAAGTATGAATGAACTTGTTCAAGTGGAACATCATCAGTCTGCACAAAGCCATCTTTCAACTGAAGATATTGAATTTGGTTATTGTACGGAAGTGATGGTTAAATTTGAAAACGACAAGGTATCAGAAAACCCTTATAATGAAGATCGGTTTAGAAATGTGCTCAGTGAATTTGGTGATTCCCTGCTAGTGGTTTCCGATGAAGATTTATTAAAGATTCATATACATGCGGAGTATCCTGGTTATGTTATTTCTGAAGCTCAAAAATTCGGTTCCCTTGTGAATGTGAAAATTGAGAACATGCGTGAACAGCACTCCTCTATTTTAGAGCAGGAAAATATGGGAACAGGTTCAAGACCGCAACCTCCAAAGCCTCCGGCAAAGAAAGATGAGAAAACAGAGTATGGAATCATAACGGTTGCTATGGGAGGAGGTATTGCTGATTTATTTAAAGGATTAGGTGCGAAACGTGTCATCGAAGGTGGACAAACCATGAATCCATCTACAGAAGATTTTGTGAAAGCGATTAACGAAGCGAATGCTGATAAAATCATTCTTCTCCCAAATAATAGTAATATTGTCATGGCGGCCCAGCAGGCAGCATCGGTAACTGATAAGGAAGTAGTGGTAGTCCCTTCAAAATCAGTACCACAGGGATTGGCATCTCTTCTTGCGTTCAATCCAACAGACTCTTTAAAGGATAATCAAACTGAAATGACTGAGGCCCTTAAAACGGTAAAAACCGGTGAAGTTACATACGCGGTAAGGGACACAAGCTTAAATGGAGTACAAATTAAAGAAGGGGACTTCATGGGCATTTTTGAGAAAGATATTTTGTCTACGGGTCCAAGTGTACAAACTGTTGCTAAAGAATTAGTAGATAAAATGATTGATGATGAAAGCGAAATCGTCACCATTATTCGAGGGGAAGACCGTAATGGGGACGAAACTGCGGAACTGGAAGCCTATTTGGAAGAAAACTATGATCACGTGGATGTTGAGATTCACATTGGTAACCAGCCACTCTACTCATACATTATTTCCGTCGAGTAGTCTGGTAAAAATATAAAGGGGGTTGTGTTTATGGGGAACGTAAAAATTGTAACAGATTCCACAGCTGATATACCAAAATCTTTACAAGAGGAATTAGGACTTACTGTCGTACCGTTAAAAGTACACTTTGGTGAAGAGACTTTTGAGGATGGTGTTGATCTTACCCCATCACAATTTTATGAAAAATTAAAGGCAGCTAATCAAATACCTACTACATCCCAGCCTACCCCATTTCAGTTCGAAACGGAATATCGTCGCCTGGCTGAAGAGAATCCTGATAGTGACATTATCTCTATACATTTATCTTCTAAATTAAGCGGGACATTCCAGTCTGCTTACATCGCCTCTCAAACACTGGGGGATGCTGTTCCGGTAACTGTTGTGGATTCTAAAAGGGCATCCTATGCCATTGGAGTTGTGGTAGTGGAAGTGGCCCGACTTGCAAAGAATGGAGCAACAAAGGAAGAATGTATGAAGCGTATCGACACGTTATTAAATGAGGCTACGGTATTCTTTATGGTTGATACTCTAGAATATTTGGAGAAAAACGGCCGTATTGGTAAAGCATCAGCAGTTCTCGGGTCCTTGCTCAAAATTAAACCAATTCTTTCCTTAAATGAAGACGGGGAAGTATATCCGTTTGAAAAAGTGCGTGGACAAAAGAAGGCTGTAGCCCGAATTCTTCAAGAGTTTGACAACCGCTTTGGACAAGACCCAATTCATGTAGGTATATCCCATGCGGAAGCGAAACAAGAGTCTGAGGAATTGATGGCAAAAATAAAGGATCAGTTCAATGTCAAAGAATCTGTTATCACTGACATTGGTCCAGTAATCGGGACTCACGTTGGTCCAGGTACAATTTCCATTTCCATGACGAGGAAGGAAGAAAAATAAAGGCAATCAAAGTTTAAGATAGTACAAGGGCAAAATATAATAGACAAATCATGTCTCTAAAAGTGGTGGGAAAATTAACTGCTTTTAGGGGCATTTTTGTTGTAGGAATAGATGTATTTAATAAGTGGGGAGCAAATCAGCAAATGTTTTGAAACCACTTTTCTTAAAATGTTGATCTTAGTTATATAATATTTTGTTTGATTTTCATGGATTATAACACTTTTTTTCTCCGACGGTTTGATACTGACGTAAAATTTGATAATAGCCGATTCATCAACTATTTGTTACTATATATAGTGTAATGGGAAAAGTGATCAGTAATATATTTAAGGACAGCTTGGGAGGCATATCTCATGAAATATAGAAGTGTGTTTGATATTATTGGACCAGTTATGATCGGTCCATCCAGTTCACATACAGCAGGTGCGGCACGAATTGGTCTCGTTGCAAGGCAGCTTTTTCAAAAGGAACCAACATGGGTAGAGTTTCATTTATACGGGTCGTTTGCAAAAACGTATTTAGGACATGGAACAGATGTGGCTCTAACAGGAGGCGTTTTAGGTTATGATACGAGTGATATTAGAATTACAGAATCACTAAAATTTGCGGAGGAACAGGGGTTAATTGTCTCCTTCCATGAGGAAGAGGCTCAAACGGACCATCCTAATACAGTAAGGATACGTCTCGGAGATAAACAAAGCGAGATGGAACTCGTTGGAATTTCCATTGGCGGCGGTAAGGTTGAAATAAAAGAACTGAATGGCTTTCAACTTCGTCTTAGTGGTAACCATCCAGCCATTTTAGTCGTCCACCACGATCGTTTCGGGGCAATTGCATCCGTTTCCACAGCACTGGCTAAGCATCAGATTAATATAGGACATATGGAAGTTTCCCGAAAAGAAGTGGGAAAAGAAGCGTTAATGGTGATTGAAGTGGATCAGAATATCGGAAAAGATATATTAAGTGAAATAGAAAAGATGGAACTGGTAACACAAGTAACGAAAATACATGAGTGATTTTATCCGTAAAGGAGGTAACTGACATATGTTTCGCAACGTAGAAGAACTTGTTTCCATTGCGGAAAAAAAAGAAATACCAATCTCAGAAGTGATGATTCTGCAAGAGATGGAACATCATGATCGCTCCCGAAGAGACATATTTTCTCAAATGGAACGAAACTTAGATGTGATGGAAAAAGCAGTAGAACGGGGAATCAAAGAGCAGGTAAAGTCCGTTTCAGGACTTACAGGCGGGGATGGTAAAAAACTGTTTGAATATATTCAGAAGAATGAAACACTTTCTGGAACATTGATGCTAGAAGCGGTGGCGAAAGCAATGGCCACAAATGAAGTGAATGCAGCGATGGGAACAATTTGCGCCACTCCAACAGCGGGGTCTGCGGGAGTAGTCCCGGGAACCTTATTTGCTGTCAAAGATAAATTGAACCCAACACGGGAACAAATGGTCCGCTTCCTTTTTACAAGTGGTGCATTTGGCTTTGTAGTTGCTAATAACGCATCCATTTCCGGCGCTGCAGGTGGCTGTCAAGCGGAGGTGGGCTCTGCAACAGGGATGGCAGCGGCAGCAATTGTGGAAATGGCAGGGGGAAAACCAAGACAGTCTGCCATGGCCATGGCAATGGCCCTTAAGGGGATGCTTGGATTAGTATGTGACCCTGTAGCAGGACTAGTGGAAGTGCCGTGTGTGAAACGGAATGCTTTTGGGGCATCTAATGCCCTTGTGGCGGCAGATATGGCACTTGCAGGAATAGAAAGCCGAATTCCTTGTGATGAAGTAATTGATGCAATGTATCGAATTGGTGAGACGATGCCATTCACACTAAGGGAAACAGGGGAAGGTGGACTTGCTGCCACTCCTACTGGGCGTAAATATCAGGAGCAAATTTTTGGTGCGTCAACGAAAAAGGTGTGATGAAAAATGAAGGAATCAGTTTCCCATATTCAAGGTGTGGGACCACGGGCAGTAGAACAATTGGAAGTGATGGGAATTTCAACTGTGGAACAACTTTTGGAGCATTTCCCGTTTCGATACGAAGATTATGCCATCCGTCCGATCATGGAGGTGCAGCATGATGAGAGAGTGACGGTGAGGGGGAAGGTTCATAGTGAACCTACTCTTCGTTACTATGGGAAAAATAAAGCCCGCTTGACCGTTCGCGTACTCGTGGACGGTCTCTTGGTGCAAGCTATATTTTTCAACCAGGGTTACTTAAAGAATCAAATTCATCTTGGGGATGTTATAACAATAAATGGAAAGTTTGATCGAAATAGATTGATGATTTCAGGTGGCACAATGAAAACATCGAACCAGGAAGTTACAGGTGGCCTAGAACCCGTATACTCCGTCAAGGGATCAATCAAAATAACGACTTTACGAAAATATATTCGTCAAGCATTTGAACAGTTTGGAGATCAGATCGGTGAAATACTCCCTCATCAGCTCCTTTCTGCCTATCGATTATTGAACAGAAGAGAAACATTAGAGCAACTTCATTTTCCAACAGATACGGTCCAGTTAAAACAGGCAAAACGGAGAATGATCTATGAAGAACTGCTTTTTTTTCAACTGAAAATGCAAATGTTTCGTAAACTGGAGCGTCAAGGGGAAAAAGGCCAGCAAAAAAGATTTAACAAAGAAGATTTACTGGTATTTATGGACAAACTCCCTTTTGAATTAACAGGTGCTCAAAAACAGGCTTTAAAGGAGATTTTATCTGATTTAACGGCCGATCACCGCATGAACCGTCTGTTGCAAGGTGATGTGGGGTCCGGGAAAACAATTGTGGCGGGGATTGCCCTTTACGTAAATGCGAAAGCTGGTTTTCAAGGGGCACTCATGGTTCCAACCGAGATCTTAGCGGAACAGCATAAGGCATCTTTAAAGGAATTGTTAGAACCTTTTGGTTTACGAGTGGAACTTCTTTCAGGTTCAGCGAAGGCAAAGGAACGTCGTGAGATTTTAGGAGCATTGAAGGAAGGGAGTGTTGATGTGTTGATTGGCACTCATGCTTTAATTCAAGATGGAGTAGACTTTCATCATCTCGGCCTTGTAATTACAGATGAACAACACCGATTTGGGGTAGAACAACGAAGGATTTTAAGGAACAAAGGACTCCGCCCTGATGTCTTATTTATGACTGCTACACCGATTCCCCGAACGTTAGCCATCTCTGTTTTTGGAGATATGGATGTGTCAATTATTAATGAAATGCCGAAGGGAAGAAAACCGGTGGATACGAGATGGGCTAAACATGATATGTTACCTAGAGTGATTGAATTTTTAAAAAGGGAACTTGGGAAAGGGCATCAGGCATATGTCATTTGTCCGCTCATTGAAGAATCTGATAAACTGGATGTCCAAAATGCTATTGATGTACACCACCAATTAACACAAGTTTTTCCTGAATTTACGGTTGGCTTAATGCATGGTAGGCTGTCTTCTGATGAAAAGGATTGTGTCATGAATGAATTTGCAAAAAACAACGTTCACATACTAGTATCTACCACTGTCGTAGAAGTTGGGGTAAACGTACCCAATGCAACGGTCATGGTGATCTATGATGCGGAGCGCTTTGGCTTAGCGCAATTACATCAGCTCAGGGGACGGGTGGGACGTGGACAAGCACAGTCCTATTGTATTCTATTGGCAGATCCTAAATCGGATGTCGGAAAAGAGCGAATGCAGATTATGACGGATACAAATGACGGCTTTGAGCTATCAGAAAGAGATCTAGAGTTAAGGGGACCGGGTGAATTTTTCGGTTCGAGACAAAGCGGGTTGCCAAACTTTAAAGTTGCAGATATTGTGGAAGATTTCAGAGTATTAGAAGTGGCACGTCAGGATGCGGCTAAACTCGTGAATTCAGAGGCTTTTTGGAAATCGAATGATTATGAGAAACTTCGGAAAAAATTAGAGGAGCAAGGTGTGTTTCAAGATCAAAAATTGGACTGACACCTAAAACAGTACATTCCTGATTCATTCTCTCAGAAAATTATTGGTTGAAAATAACGGGAACGAATTATATACTACTATTAGTACCTAGTCATATTAGCGTGGATGTGATGAGATGAAATTGCCGAAAAAGCAGCGCCAACCGCTGTTGAAAGAGAAGATTAAAGAAAATCCATTTATTACTGACGATGCACTTGCTGATTTTTTTGAAGTTAGTGTTCAGACGATTCGTCTCGATCGACTGGAATTAAATATTCCGGAAGTGAGGGAACGGATAAAACATGTTGCACAACAGCAATATGATACGGTGAAGGCACTTCCCTTAGAAGAGGTTATTGGAGAAGTGATCGATCTAGAGTTAGACAAGCATGCCATTTCCATCCTTGACATTCGTGATGAACATGTTTTTTCCCGGACAGGAATTGCCCGTGGGCATCATTTGTTCGCTCAGGCAAACTCCTTAGCTGTTGCTATCATTGACGATGAATTAGCTTTAACGGCGAAAGCAAAGGTTTCCTTTAAACGTCGGGTGAGAGTTGGAGAGAGAGTTGTTGCCAAAGCGAATGTGACAGATATTGGAGAAGATCGAACCATCGTTGAAGTAAATAGTTACGTTGACCAAGAAATCGTTTTTCATGGAGAATTCTCCATGTTCCGTCAAGATCAATAAAAAAGGGAGGCAGCGCAGTATGAAGTTAGCCGTCGATGCAATGGGTGGAGACAATGCCCCTGAAAGTATTATTAAAGGTTGCCAACTTGCGTTAGAGTCTTTTCCAGACTTAAAAGTGACATTGGTTGGAAATGAAAAGGAAATCACCAAATTTACGAATGCTTCCGACCGAATTGAAATAGTACATACAGATGTAATTATCGATAATGATGATTCTCCGGTGAAAGCTGTTCGAAGAAAGAAAGACGCATCCATGGTATTAGCTGTTCAGCAGGTTAAAGATGGGGTGGCCGATGCAGCCATTTCTGCCGGGAATACAGGAGCTCTCATGACAGCAGGGTTATTAATTGTTGGAAGAATAAAGGGAATTGAACGTCCAGCATTATCACCTATGCTCCCAACATTGGGGGGGGACGGGTTTCTCCTGTTGGATGTGGGGGCAAATATGGATGCTAAAGCCTCTCATCTAGTTCAATATGCTCTAATGGGTGACGTCTATATGAAAAAAGTGAGAAAAGTGGCAAAGCCTAGAATCGGCCTTTTGAATGTGGGAACCGAAGCAGGAAAAGGCACTGAACTTACTAAAGAAGTGTTCACCCTTCTCGAAAATAGTCAAATGGAATTTGTGGGCAATGTGGAAGCAAGGGACCTTTTAGAGGGAGTTGCGGATGTGGTTGTGTGTGATGGGTTTTCTGGGAACCTGGTGTTGAAATCCATTGAAGGGACAGCCTTATCCCTGTTTTCATTATTAAAAAAGGAACTCACTTCCTCGTTAAAAAATAAATTGGCTGCAGGTGTTCTTAAGCCCTCTTTTAAACAGGTGAAGCTCAAAATGGATTATTCCGAATATGGTGGTGCGGGTCTTTTTGGATTAAATGCACCTGTAATAAAAGCCCATGGATCTTCGGACGAACGGGCATTCTTTAATGCAATCAGACAGGCCAAAACCATGTACGATGAAAAAGTGGTAGAGACGATACAGCAGGAGCTGCAAGAAAATCTCTCGGAAAAGGAGTAATAACGAATGGGGAAAATTGCGTTACTTTTTCCAGGACAAGGTTCACAGCAGGTTGGAATGGGGAAAGAATTAGCCGAAAAATATGAAGTTTGTAAAAAGATCTTTGAGGAAGGGGATAAGGTTTTAGGGGAATCTTTATCAGACCTTATTTTCGCAGGAGACGAAGAAACATTAAAGCGGACAGAAAATACACAGCCTGCTCTTTTGACAACAAGTATCGCCATTTGGGAAGTATTAAAGGAAAAAGGTGTGGATGCGGATTACGCGTCAGGACATAGCTTAGGGGAATATTCAGCCTTAGTGGCAAGTGGAGCCTTAACTTTTTTGGAAGCGTGTCTTGCCGTAAGAAAACGAGGCCAATGGATGGAAGAGGCGGTTCCAGTTGGTCAAGGTACAATGGCAGCCATCCTAGGGATGGAGAGGGATGAACTAGTTCAGGTAACGAAAGAAGCATCAGAGTCTGCCGGAGCTGTTCAGCCTGCTAATTTTAACTGTCCTGGTCAAATCGTAATATCTGGTACAGTGGAGGGAGTCCAGGCTGCGTCTGAACTAGCCAGAGAACGGGGGGCAAAGCGAGTCATTCCCCTGTCTGTCAGTGGACCATTTCATTCCTCTTTAATGCAGCCAGCTGCAGACAAAATGAAAGCTCATTTACAAACGGTGACCATTTCAACACCTCGCATCCCGGTGATTGCAAATGTCACTGGGGAAAAGGTAACAGATCCGGAAACAATCCGCCAATTACTATATGAACAAATTTACTCTCCAGTTCTGTGGGAAGATACCGTTCGTACACTTGTTAACGAAGGGGTTGAAACGTTTATTGAATTAGGTCCAGGAAAAGTATTAAGTGGACTGGTCAAGAAGGTGAACCGCCGTGCAACAGTATTACCAGTATATGATGAAGAAACATTAGAAAAGGCAATCACAACGATTAAAGGGTAAGGAGTGATGGAAACGTGCAAGGACAAAACGCACTTATAACTGGGGGATCCCGTGGTATTGGTAGATCCATATGTCTTGCCTTGGCAAAACAAGGTGTCAATGTGGCTGTTAATTACTCTGGGAGTAAAGACAAAGCGGAGGCAGTAGCCGAAGAATGTCGCAACCACGGTGTAAAATCTATGGCGATACAAGCCAATGTGGCCGATTCGGATGCTGTGGGAACAATGGTTAAAACGGTTATTGATGAATTCGGATCACTGGAAATTCTTGTTAATAATGCTGGAATTACTAAAGATAATCTTGTTATGAGAATGAAAGAAGAGGACTTTGATGCAGTCATCGATACGAACTTAAAAGGTGTATTCAATTGTTCTAAAGCTGTTACCCGACCAATGATGAAACAGCGATACGGTCGAATCATCAATATATCTTCTGTTGTTGGTGTACTTGGGAATGCGGGCCAGGCAAATTATGTGGCAAGTAAAGCTGGGGTGATTGGCTTAACCAAATCAATGGCAAGGGAACTGGCAAATCGTAACATCCATGTGAATGCTATTGCCCCCGGGTTTATTGAAACAGATATGACAGAGAAACTAGGTGAGGAACTGACTCAAGAAATGCTCAAGCAAATTCCACTTGGAAAACTGGGATCTCCAGAACAAATTGCTTCGGTCGTCACCTTTTTAACAAGTGAAGCATCGTCCTATATGACAGGACAAACCCTTCATGTGGATGGCGGAATGGTCATGTAAATTGTAGAAACTTAAAACGAACTAGTTTTTTTTGACAGTTTGTCCTATAATTACTGAGAGGAGGTGAGCGTATGTCAGCAGTCATTGATCGTATTGCAAAAATCGTTACAGACCGTCTTGGTGTGGACGTGGCAGAAGTAAAACCGGAAGCGACGTTTAAAGACGACTTAGGTGCAGACTCCTTGGATGTTGTTGAACTTGTTATGGAACTAGAAGATGAGTTCGACTTAGAAATTTCCGATGAAGATGCTGAAAAGATCTCAACTGTAGGTGACGTTATCGAATACATAGAGCGTCATCAATAGTTTTTAAAAGAGGCTGGGGACATAAACTAAAGTGTTTAATTGAAAATCCGACAACACACAACCATAGCGAAGGAAATAAACGAGCGTACTGTCTCTTCCTCTAAAAGCTAATGCTGACGAAGTGTATCCGTCGAGACAACTCGAAGCATTAGCAAGGAAGTAGACGCTCGTTCCTGCGGGATTAAAGGCAAGGGTGAGACCCCACAGTGCGTATGCACGAGGAGGCTCACCAGCCGCCCGCGGCAAAGAAGACACCGTGACTGCGAACGAAGTGAAGCAAGAACGGATGTCGCACTTGTGCCTGTGGTAAAAGGGAAGTATATTTCCGTAACTAATGATTGTATTAACTATCAACATACTGTTCGGATTTTTCATTGATTAATACACTTTTATCCCAGCCTCCTTTCCAAATTATAATCTGAGAGAGAAACGATGGGGGTTCTCATGCAACAATCACGCAAAATCCAAAGAAGGGGAATAAAGCAACGCACCCCGAAAAAGATGCAATTAACAAAAGCACAAAAAGTGAAATATATTCAGTTTTTAGAGTCCATCCATATTGAGTACCAAAATGAAGACCTTTTTATTCAAGCATTTACTCATTCATCTTACGTGAATGAACATCGGATTCGTCCACACGATGATAATGAGAGGCTCGAGTTTTTAGGAGATGCGGTTTTGGAATTGGCCATCTCACAATACTTGTTTAAGAACTATGAGAACATGAGTGAAGGGGAGATGACCAAACTCAGAGCTGCCATCGTATGTGAGCCATCTTTAGCAAAAATAGCTGATGAACTTAACTTTGGTGACCATGTTTTGCTTGGAAAAGGGGAAGAGATGACAGGTGGAAGAAAGCGCCCTGCATTACTGGCTGATGTTTTTGAATCATTTGTAGGGGCACTTTATCTGGATGTTGGAATGGACGCGGTTTATAAGTTTTTGGAGGAGTATGTTTATCCACAAATTGCTGATGGAGCCTTCTCCCATATGATGGACTATAAGAGCCAGTTACAGGAGTTAATTCAACGGGAAGGTCAAGGGAATATCCAGTACAAAATTGTCCAAGAAAAAGGCCCTGCCCATTGTCGAGAGTTCGTTTCTGAAGTGTGGCTAGAAACGAATCAATTAGGTAAAGGGACAGGGAAGTCGAAGAAAGAAGCAGAACAAATGGCTGCTCAAAAAGCATTAGAAAAACTTTCCGATGAAGACTAATTAAATCCATCGACCTTATGTCAGGAGTGTAAAGATCTGAGTGGACTAATTGTATTTGTCCAGCCAATTCTTCTCCTGGCATTATTTTGTATAACGGACACGGTTAACCTTTATCGTAAGACTTTGGTATTTTTATTGGACAAGGAGACTATGTTGATGGAAAACCAATCTAGCATTGATATTATGAGTAAGCGTTATTCTGTAAGAACATTTGAAACCACTCCCATAGAAGACGTTCACCATCAGTATATTAAGGAGTACATAAACAATGAATCAAACTTAATAGGCCCTTTTGGTAATAAAAGCAGGATAGAATATATTCCAGTTATTAATAATGTGACTGATAAAGGAATTAAATTAGGAACATACGGTTTCATAAAAAATCCTCAAGCATATTTAGTAGGTATCACAGAAAATAAAACTTACCCGCTGATTGACTTTGCTTATGTATTTCAAAAGCTGCTTCTACAATTAGAGAAATTTGGGATTGGAAATTGTTGGATGGGTGGGACGTTCAGTCGAAAATCCTTTCAAAAAGAACTCGTTATAGGGGACGGTAATTTCATCCCCGGTATATCACCAATAGGCTATCCAAGAATAAAACAGCGTCTGTTTGATAAAACACTTCGTAAAGTAGTAAGAGCGGATAATAAGAAGTCGTGGGAAAAGCTTTTTTTTCATCACACATTTGAGATGACTTTAGAGAGAAACACCGCAGAAAAATTAGAAATTCCCATCGAAATGGTGAGAATTGGACCGTCTGCATCCAACAAGCAGCCATGGCGACTCGTCTTATCCAAAGATAAAACCGCCTGTCACTTTTACATTGAACATACACCAAATTATAGTAGTTCTTTTGGCTATGATATGCAGTTGTTAGATATGGGAATTGCCATGTGCCAATTTCACTTAGCCTGCAGTGAAATAGGGATAGACGGGTATTGGGTTCAAGAAGACCCTAATCTTACTTTACCAACGGAACAAACGGAGTATTTATTCAGTTGGAAGTGTAAGCGGTGAAGGTGTTTTAAATACTTTGATAAAAAGTCTGTATTTGGAGTACACTACTTCTCAGGAGGCGATAAGAATGCTAAGTATAATCAAGTTTATTGTATCACTACTTCCATATGTTAGACGATTAGTCCGTCAGTTACAGTTAAACTTAATTAGCTTCTCGTACCTCCACAACCTCAACCCGAGCAGGTTCTAATATACCTTGTGGGCTTGACAGTGCTGGCTCTTCCATTACGGGAGAGCCAGTATTTGTTTCTACGAAGAAATGGCTTTTTTACGAAATTTCCTCGAATACTCCAGTTTATTAAGGTATAATTAGCAAAGGAATACATAACACCTTTTTAACGAAATAGAATTAATCTTGAGGTGCTCTTTTCGTAAACTTTGTTGCTTTTTGAGAAAAGCTTGGAGAAGTTTAAGGCGGCATGACTGTCTCTTCCTCTGCGAGCATTTCGCTGGAGCATATCCGTCGAGACAAATCGACGTATTTACAGAGAAGTTACGCTCTTTCCAGCGGGAACAGCGCGAGATGAAGACCCCGCAGACACGGTTTTCGTCGAGGAGGCTGAGGCCGTGCCCGGCGGCCAAGAAGACACTGCGAAGAATGAGCAGATGTCGCACTTGTACCTTGTGTGGAAGCGTCCGCCTGTAGTGTATCCAAGCAAAAATTTTGATTTTAAAAAACAATCTATGCGAAAAGAGCCAAAATATTGTATGACTTACAGGGGAAAGAGAGTGGAACGTAATGGGACGTAAATGGAATAATATTAAAGAAAAGAAAGCTGCAAAAGATAAAAATACGAGCCGTATATATGCAAAATTTGGTCGTGAAATTTATGTGGCAGCAAGACAGGGTGAACCAGATCCTGAATTGAACCAATCATTGAAATTTGTACTTGAGCGGGCAAAAACATATAATGTACCAAAACATATTATTGACCGTGCCATTGAAAAGGCAAAAGGTGGTTCCGAAGAAAATTACGATGAACTACGTTATGAAGGATTTGGTCCAAGTGGTTCAATGGTTATTGTGGATACACTTACTAACAATGTGAATCGTACCGCATCTGATGTTCGAGCGGCTTTTGGTAAAAACGGAGGAAATATGGGAGTCAGTGGGTCCGTTTCCTATATGTTTGATGAAACTGCAGTAATTGGTTTGGAAGGGAAAACGGCTGATGAAGTGTTAGAGATTCTAATGGAGGCAGATGTGGATGCCAGGGACATTCTTGAAGAGGATGACGCGGTGATAGTTTATGCTGAACCGGATCAGTTCCATGCTGTTCAAGAAGCATTTAAATCAGCAGGAATAACGGAATTTACTGTTGCAGAAATCTCGATGCTAGCTCAGAACGATATCTCCTTAGACCCAGAAGCACAAGCTCAGTTTGAAAAAATGGTTGATGCTATTGAAGACTTAGAAGACGTTCAACAAGTTTATCATAACGTGGATTTAGGGGTATAATCACCATATAATTTATCCTTGGAAAGGCCGACTGCCTTTTGATGCAAGTCGGTTTTTTATTCCATTAAACATTTGTTTAACTAAGACTGTGTAATTGTGATGTATTTCATCAATCTTATAAAGAAACTGATTCATAAAATATTTTTTTGACCCCATATCTTTTTGATTCGTTTATACGTTCTTATAAGGAGAGGTAAAAAGGAGTGATTGGAATGGTTTTGAAGTCTGCTAATTTAAAAAAAGAACCTAAATGGGAAAAGGACAATGAATTAGTAAATATGTATGCCAAGGTGAAAGGCTATTGTTATGCCTTATCAGGCAATAAATGGGATGGTGAAGACCTGGCTCAGGAATGCTTTTTTAAGGCGATGAAGAATTATGAGGGTAATGCAATCAATCAAACATTGTTAAAACGGATCGCCCATAATACTTGGATTGATAAGGTCAGAAAGCAAAAGAATGAAACCTTAGAAGAGGTACCAGAGCCGTTAGCTAGGAAATCCTCCACAAAAGAGCACCTAATTGAAATGGCAGATGAATTAATCGAGAAGTTAACTCGAAAACAACTGTTTGCTTTCGTCTTAAAAGAGGCATTTCAATTTAAAATCAGTGAAATTGCAGATTTTTTAGAGATGAAAGAGTCAGCTGTAAAAGGTTTGCTTCTGCGATCGAGATCAAAATTAAGAGAAGAATCAACGCATTCTAAAACATCAGTTCACCATTTTAATTATGAACAATATACTTATCCCGATGAATTCAGTGTGGTTCTTGTTGAGGCATTAAGGTCAGAAGATCCTTCCCGCTTAATAAAGCTAATTCCAAAAATGATTAATACAAAAGGAATGAAACAAATTTATTCAGACAAGGCTTCGTTTACCTGCCAACACGCTTCCAACTACCTCTTAAGGGCAGCATAAAATAAATGATGAGGTGGATATATGAATACAATTCCATATGTTATTGAGCAGACTAATCGTGGTGAGCGTTCCTATGACATATACTCTCGGTTATTGAAAGACCGTATAATCATGGTCAGCAATGAAATAAATGATAACATGGCGAATAGTATTGTGGCACAACTATTGTTTTTGGCAGCGGATGACCCTGAAAAGGATATTTCCCTATATATTAATAGTCCAGGTGGCTCCACAACTGCCGGATTTGCAATCTATGATACGATGCAGTATATAAAACCAGATATTACAACAATTTGTACAGGAATGGCAGCATCATTCGGGGCCATGCTTTTGCTGGCAGGAACGAAAGGGAAGCGGTATGCCCTGCCAAACAGTGAAATTATGATACACCAACCATTGGGAGGTGCCCGCGGTCAGGCGACCGATCTTGAAATATCCGCCAAGAGAATTATTAAACTCCGGAAACACATTAATGAAATCATTTCAGAAAAAACCGGGCAGGATTTGAAAAAGGTTGTACACGATACAGACCGGGATTACTTTATGAGTGCCCCAGAAGCAAAAGAGTACGGGATTATTGATAGAATTATAGAATGAAGACAAAAGAAAACCTCTAAAGGAGTTTCTGCGATCTCAACTATTCACAGAAAAGTCCATTTAAAATTATCAGATCAGACTTATTTCAGTCTGGTCTTTTTTTAACGTAAGAAAGCATAAGTTTTTGCACCTTCGGGCAAGTTGTAGCTCCAGCGCCTACTTGCAAGGGAACTGAAAAAGTGGTGCTTTTCCACTTTTACAGTCCCTAAGCAATGAGCGTAGCCGTCGCAATCTTTAAAAAGCCTGATAGGAGTGGTTTTCTCCTATCAGGCGAGCGACGAGCGCAGCCATTGCCATACAAATAAAAGGAACTGAAAAAGTGGTTTTAAACTTTTTCAGTTCCTTCTTAATCGCTGCGGGGCACTTCGGAAGTGACAACCGAAGTCAAAGAGCAGACTTCTAGTTGTCATTCCTCCACCGCCCTACGCTCGTGATCTTAGGCGCTATCGCTTTTCTAATTGGAACTTTTTCAGCTGAAAATCGACAAAACTTACGGAAGAATACGAGGGCACTGAAAAAGTATTTACCACTTTTTCAGTGCCCTCGAAGAATACATTGTCCTTTTGTAAAATCACCGATTAAAACCATTTTGGCATAGGACTAATATAATGAAAAAATAGAATGGAAGGGGAAAAAAGATGAAACAGAAACGAAACAGAAAAAGTAGTAAGAAATGGATTAGTTTAATAGTTGTATTATTATCAGTTCTCACGGTATATATCCAACTATTTATGGACCAAAAAGCGATGAGTATGGAAGATAAACCGATCCATGGGGCAGATTTGTTTTCCATAACATATGAGAAGGAAATGAAAGAATTAAAGATGAATAGTCAAAGAATAATAGATTTAGTTGAGGATCAGGCTAAACGTGAGATTGTTCCTGATAATTCTTTAAAAGGGGAGACAGTAGTTACAGAACAGAAAATAACAGAAAAGGAGGAGAGCATCCTAGCAAAGGATGACATTGAAACAAATAAGGAAGAAAAGAAACAACTAACACCACCATCGAACAATGGAACAACGGTATATCTTACTTTTGATGACGGCCCTTCCCTGTCTACTGATTCCATTTTGCAATCATTGGGTGATTACGGTGCAACAGCCACTTTTTTTATGTTAGAACCTAATATGCGAAAGTTTCCTAATCAATTAAAAGCAACGATAAAGGAAGGACATGTTCCTGCTCTGCATGGGGTAACACATGACAAAAGGAAGTTTTACAAATCCGATCAGTCACCACTTTTGGAGATGAAACAAACACAGGATACATTGGTTGAACTGACGGGTATAACAACGAATCTAATAAGGACACCTTATGGCTCTACCCCCCATTTAACCTCCAGCCAAAAGAAGGTGCTATTTGATGCAGGGTTTCTGAGGTGGGACTGGACGGTAGACAGTGAAGACTGGAAATATACGAACGGAGAATATGTTAGAAAAGTCATGAAGGATATCAGAAAGGTTCATGAGGCAAACAAACCTATTATTATTTTGTTACATGATAGACAAACGACAGCTGATTATTTACAGGAGTTATTGGATAACCTCCACAAGGAAGGATATAACTTGAAGGGATTGGATGAAAGTCTCCTCCCGCATCATTTTTAAGGAAAAGGGATAAAAATGAAAGTAAAAGAAACCTGCTATTTTACTGTGGTGATGATAAATTTTAGAAAAGAATGGAACAAGTGATTTCACCCATGAAAAATTCGAAGGAAATGATCCCCATTCATTCGCTTCGATATGTACTAGCTTCATTTCTTATATGTTAAACTTTTAGGAATACTAGAGTTGGAAAAGAATCAAAAATTGATTCTTTTTTTTGTGTGAAATATTTTTTTATACAATTCGTCTAATTCATCAGATGCATCTAATGGGGGAGAGGTAATGGCAGATACAAAACAACTATCTGAATGGTTCCATAAATACAGTGATGACGTGTATCATTTCCTGATTTACAGAATTGGGTTTCGGGAAGCGGAAGACCTTATGCAGGAAGTATTTATTCGGGCATGGAAAGGGATGGATTCTTATAACGGGGATGCCAGTCCAAAGACATGGCTATTAAGTATAGCAAGAAACCTTGCACTAGATGAGTACAGGAGCAACAAGAAACGGATATGGCAAAAAATGATTTCCTTTGAACCGAAACATGACATCCGGTCTGAAGAAACTCCGGAGGAAATACTTCAGTGGAACGAAAGGAAAAGACAGATTTACCATGGTATTCGAAAATTAAAAGGAAATTACCGTGATGTGATGATTTTAAAAGGTATACAAGAATTATCCGTAAAGGAAACGGCATCCGCATTAAACTGGAGTGAAAATAAAGTACGATTAACTTATTTCCGTGCAAAGGATGCTTTAAAAAGAGAGTTAGGGGGAGGAATATATCGTGAAGAAGCATGATCATCTGGATGAATTGGATAAGGAATTAAAGTCGATGCCAAAACCACCTCTTGAAGAACATAAGAAATATAAAGTGCATGAAACAATCATGTCGGCAACGTCATCAGCCAATAAGGAAGAGCGGTCATTTTCTCAAAAATATATTCATGGTCTTGGCGGTTTCGCTGCCGTTGCAGCCCTTTTACTGTTTGTTTATGGGGCAACGATGTTTTTAGGGGAATCAGATCATCGTGGAGACGAAGGAACTGGTTTACCTATAGAGGAGGAAGCTACCGTTTATGAATTTCTTTTTGAAGGGGAAAGTGAACATTGGTATGGAGAATATTACTATTATGGTGAGGAGACAGTGTGGAGAAATGAAGCTGGGGTACCACAGCACTTAGGTAATCATTCCTATCAGATCGTGGTTACTTATAAAGGAGAGCTAGTTGATTTGGAGAGTATTGATTTTATCGAAATCAACTGGTCACAAGATGCGAGTGGAGGTTCCATGACCCGATCGATTTCCGATGGTGAACTTAGAAAAAAAGAGTTTGCTTCTTCTGGAGGCGGGAGCGGTGGTCGTAATAATATTAATAAAGATCAGGTCATTGAGGTTACGGTGAAGTGGGCTGGACTGGAAGAGTCATTTGAGTTAGTAGTGTCTAATTCCGATCAACTGGACCAATGGGAGAACAGGGGACCTGCAATGTTTCAATTGACGATGATGGTTCAAAACTATTTACTTCGTAAACTAGGTCCTGAAACGGACATTTATTCGAATACTGATTATGATTGGGATGAGGAACTTGGCAGATGGGTTATGGTGGTTGCTATGACAGAAGCGATTCATGAGGATTGGAAAGAAGACATTCTGGAAATTGTGGATGGGAAAGTTCCCGTGGAGTTTATTATATCCCGCTACACCAATGAAGAACTCTCCAAAAAACAGGAGGAACTGGCGGAACAAATGATGGATGAGAATATGTTTGAATCATACGGTTTTGAAGTACAGGATATTTTTATAAACCAACGGGAAAACAAAGTGCAGTTGGGAATTAAACCATATACTGAGGAGAATGCCCAAATAGTCCATCACTATTTTGGGGAAGAAATGATTCACATAACAGAAGCTATGGAATTTGAAGAACCAGTTGAGGATTCCATTCCGTAATAGTAGGAAAGGTGTAAAATTGTATTTGAAGTGGAGTTTCAATTAGGTAATGTGGTGTTATTAATCTTATGGGTCTCTATATTAACAATGGTAATTTATATATTAGTTAGAAAAGAAGTCAATAAATAATTAACTGTTCACAAAATCGTGCGGGACCTGGTCCCGCACGATTTTGTGAAAGTTTTGTTTTACGGTTTTTTATTTCACTGTTAAAATTAACCTATTGAATTCCATGATGAATTCAACAATTACATTTATTATTAGAAAGAAGGAAATCAAATCATGCCAGACTTTAATGGTGTACGTAAACTTTCAAACCTATTATTCATCGTTGCTGTTATATTAGTAATCATCATTATTAGCAGATTATTTAATGGAGAATTTTCTGCCATGTTATTTACTATCTTGTCCTTCTCCGTACTGAATGCTATAGCTTTGAGACTGGTCGTTAAGGAAACAAAGGAAGTAGTTCAATATCAAATTAGAACGATGATGGACATCAAAGATCAAGAATAAGTTTAAAAGTCTAGGGGGACATCATGCATGAAAATTAGGCCATTAAAAAAACAGGAATCCCTCCCTATGGATCTATTATTATTAGCGGATCCATCACAAGAACGTATAGAAAAATACTGTACTATAGGAGAGGTATTTATAATAGAGGATCAGGATCATGTAATTGGTGTGATTGTCCTAATAAAAACATCGCATGATATAATGGAAATTGCAAATATTGCTGTTGTGGAGGCGTTCCAGGGAATTGGAGTTGGGAAAAAACTTCTGATATATGCAATAAAAACCGTCAAAGACCGTGGTTATAAAGCGATTGAAGTTTGTACTGGAAATTCCAGTATCGACCAGTTGGCATTTTATCAAAAAAATGGGTTCCGCATTATAGGTGTGATTCCTGACTTTTTTAAAGACAATTACAAAGAAGAAATATTTGAAAATGGAATACAATGCAGGGACCTGATTCGTTTAAGGCAAGCATTTTGAAAAACGAGATTTTAGGAAGGGATAGAAATGAAAAAAAATCAATTGAAAAAATCATCCAAGGAGAAATCATTGTATGGGGTTTGTGGAGGTATTGCTGAGTTTTTTGGCATTTCTTCTCTTAGCATCAGACTAATATTTTTAGTGACAATGCCTGTATCTATTATCGTCTACATAATTCTAGTCAATAGTCTTCCAGATTCTCCTCCCTCTTTATAGTATCACTAGGTGTAAAGTAATATAGGAGCTCCCAAGTGGATGAGTAAGACTAGGTTTACCTCAAAAAGACAAAAACAACAGGAGTTAACTACTTTAATTGGTTATACCATATTTTAACTGGAGGAACATATGGACTTTTATTTCAATACAGTAAATCTAGTTCTATGTTTTATGTTATTTCTATTACTAATTATTTTGTTATTACTGTTTTTCAAACTGAAAAAAGCAGTTCTTATTTCATTCATTTCAGTACTTCTCCTGTCTTTCCTTGTTGTTTATATGGAATATAGGAGTCAGTTCATTACGTTCGAAAATTTAGCAGCAAATCAAATTGACGACGAATCTACCTATTGGAGCATGACCATCTGGACATATGATGTATCAAAGGAAACTCCACAGGCTACAGCCGTAGCATCCATCTATGATAAGAAAATAATCCAAACGATATTGGATGATTTTAAAGATATGGAGTTAAAACGTGATGATGTTTTACGATTTTACGAAAGAGAGTACCGTATACAAATTACAACGAGAAACCATTTCACCTTTTATGTAGATGAGGATTATATTGATCACTACGAGATACTAAACGATACGAATCACTTACAAACGATTGAATATCTTATTACTAGTAATGATGTTCTTTGGGAGTATTTTGAGGATTAAAAGTGATCGTTAAAAGAATTGATAGAGCGGCATCCGAGATAAACCGGGAGAAGCAAAAATCTACAAAAACATGTAACAGAGCAAATTAAAATAGGAATGGTGAGCTCAAAATGACAAATATTAATCTAATAACTTTTCGGAAAAAACTAGTTTTTATTTTTCTTTCCCTTAGTGTAATTTCCCTGTTATTAGTGTTGCTATTATGGCATCAGGGCATTTTTATACCTAATGAGACAAAGGCAAATCAATATCCTGTGAAAGGGGTGGATGTTTCTTCTTACCAAGGAGACATTGATTGGGAAATCCTTCAGGAAGAAGGAATTGACTTTGCCTTTATTAAAGCCACGGAGGGAAGTTCATTTGTGGATCGGTACTTTCCTTTTAACTGGGAAAATGCACAGAAAACCAAGATGCGTATTGGTGCCTACCATTTTTTCAGTTATGACAGTGGAGGTGATACACAGGCTGAAAATTTCATAAAAACCGTTCCTAAAAATCCACTTGATTTACCGCCAGTTATCGACGTGGAGTTTTATGGTGACAAAGAAAAAAATCCTCCAGAACGGCGTCTAGTGGACAAGGAATTGCAAACGATGGTGGAAATGTTAGAAAATCATTATGAAAAGACAGTTATTATTTATACAACGAAAAAAGCATACGACCTATTTATCAAAGATGGTTATGAAGACTGTGATATTTGGATTCGTGATGTATTTACGGAACCAACCTTGCCCAACCAAAGGGATTGGACTTTTTGGCAATATACCGACAGAGAGCGTCTAAAGGGCTATGATGGGGTAGAAAAATTTATTGATGTGAATGTATTCTTCGGGAGTGAAGAAGAATTTTTTAATTGTTTAGGAAATTATAAAATTCTCGAACTGTGGATAAGTTTTAGTTTAAAATATTGTTATGGGAGGTGAAGTCATGGTAAAGCACGGTAGCGGAGTGATAAAAAAGATACTTAAGGATCACTTCGATGGTTTTTGGAGACTTCATCATGATCGCTTCCCTAAAGAGTATCAAGGTGATGTTCAGGAGGCCGTTGAAAAAGCAATAAAGTGTGGCACAACTGACATTGGTTTTGCGAAATATGAATGTTTAGGATGTGAAGGAGAACCTAAACCAGTCTTCGTAGGTTTTACGTGCAAAAGTCGATTCTGTCATAGATGTGGTAAAAAATATACCGATGATTGGTCAGATAAACAAGAAGAAATGATTTTTGATGTTCCACATCGTCATATGGTGTTTACGATTCCGAAGGAGATAAGATCAGTATTTTTTTTAGATCGTAAAAAGTTAAATGAATTGAGTAAACAAGTGGCAGAAGTCTTTCATTTTTACTATCAAAGAAAAAGTAAGAAACGCGACTTAAAAGTGGGTATTATAACCGTCATTCATACATTTGGACGAGATTTAAAATGGAATCCTCATATACATGCCTTAGTAACAGAAGGCGCTCTTGATAAAAATAAAGAATGGGTTCCGAGTGAATTCATCCCTTATGAGTACCTAAGAAAAATCATGGCAAAAGGTAGTAATGGATGCAATAAAAGAGTGGTTCCCAACTAATCCTAAGGTCCATACACTAGTAAATGATTTATATAAACGCTATCCTAAAGGGTTTTATGTTAACGCAGAAAAGAAAATGAAAAATGCAAAAGGCGCGGCTAAGTATATAGGTAGATACCTTGCTAGACCAGCAATTGCAGAGTATAGAATTGAATCTTATGATGGAGAAACGATTCGATTTTGGTATGAAGATCATCAAACTGGTAAGAAGGTAAATGTGGCATGGCCTATTTTTCGATTTCTTTTTGAGTTACTACAACATATTCCTCCCAAGCATTTTCGAATGGTTGGGCGTTTTGGGTTGTATAGCAGAAAATCACATAAGAAAACGAATCAAATCCTATCACTTTATGCTTATGTAAGAACTCGTCAGCTCTCTTTGTTGGTAGAAAAGAAGAAAAGAAAGAAAACCTATCGCCAAAGAATGATTGATGCGTTTGAAAGAGATCCTTTTATATGTCCTCATTGCCATCGCGAGATGGATTTAACAGAAATTTGGCATGCGGATCATGGATTTATTTTTCATTATATGCAAGGGGTGAAGTGTATTAAATTTAGGAGGGAAGAAGATGTCATCAAAAAAAGAGCAGGATAATACGATAAATGACCCTTTTTTGAGATGGCTTGAAGAAGGGGAAGACCCGTTTGGATTACATGAAGATCAAGAAGATGATGTGATTATTTTTAAGTGTTTAGATTGTAAAAAGACAGATGAAGTACCTGATTTTGTAGTAGGTGATTTCTCTGTTGATTTAAAAGAAGGAGAGAAAGTTGAAATTGAATGTCCTTATTGTAGTGGAACTATGCATGAAGCGAGTGACGTCCCAAGTAAATAGTACTTAACTTGGGACGTGCGAAAGTCGCGTTAGCGATTTTGTTC
>NZ_JAHQCS010000101.1 GCF_019042215.1 Evansella tamaricis
AGGCGCTTGCGCTTTTCTTATTGTCTAGCTCCAGCGCCTACTCGCTGCGGGGCACTTCAGAAGTGACAACTGAAGTCAAAGAGCGGACTTCTGTTGTCATTCCTCCACTGCCCTACGCTCGTGACCATAGGCGCTTGCGCTTTTCTTATTGTCTAGCTCCAGCGCCTACTCGTTGCGGGGCACTTCAGAAGTGACAACTGAAGTCAAAGAGCGGACTTCTGTTGTCATTCCTCCACTGCCCTACGCTCGTGACTATAGGCGCTTGCGCTTTTCTTATTTGTATTCATTGAATTTGATCTTCATGTGTTAATATAGAAATATGTGTTCTCATTTTTTTTTGAAAAGAGGTATAGATATGATTGAATTTCTTAAGGGGAAAGTTGTACTTATTGATGTTGATTCCATCGTAATAGATGTACATAATGTAGGTTATTTAGTTTACTGTCCAAACCCTTATCATTTTGAAGGTAACTTACATCAGGAGATTACTATTTATACATATCAACATGTTCGGGAAGATTCCATTAAATTATTTGGATTTTCTCAAAGAGAAGAAAGATGGTTATTTGAAAAATTACTTCAGGTATCTGGTATAGGGCCAAAAGGGGCACTGGCAATTCTTGCAACAGGGGAACCTGATATGGTTATTCACGCTATTGAAAATGAAGATGAATTATTTTTAGTTAAATTTCCTGGGGTTGGAAAAAAAACCGCCAGACAAATTATCCTTGATTTAAAAGGGAAATTAACTGATATAATAACCTCGAAGGGTAATGGAAGTTCCTTCGGAAACATAACCCAAGAAAAATCATCAACGTCATTACATAACTTAGAATTGAAAGAAGCGCTAGAAGCATTAAAGGCACTTGGATACGTTGACAGGGAGATAAATAAAGTAATCCCACAACTCCAAGAAGAAAAGCTAACTACGGATGGTTATATACGAAGGGCACTTCAGTTAATGCTAAAGTAATTAATCGGGGGAATATAGGATGGAGGAACGAATTGTAGGCAGTGAATCCCATGAACAAGAAGAATGGGAGGAACGTAGTCTTCGACCGCAAAGGTTAACACAATATATTGGTCAAAAGAAAGTTAAAGATAATTTAAGTGTTTTTATTAAGGCTGCAAAAATGAGAGAAGAAACATTAGATCATGTGCTTTTATATGGTCCGCCTGGATTAGGGAAAACAACATTGTCTATGATTATCGCCAACGAAATGGGTGTAAATTTAAGAACAACATCTGGACCAGCTATAGAACGACCTGGTGATTTGGCTGCTATTTTAACTGCTCTAGAACCGGGAGATGTTTTATTCATTGATGAAATTCATCGGTTAAACCGCTCAGTGGAGGAAGTATTATATCCTGCAATGGAGGATTATTGCTTGGATATTGTTATTGGTAAAGGTCCAACAGCACGGTCCGTACGTTTAGATTTACCTCCGTTTACTTTAGTTGGAGCAACTACTAGGGCAGGAATGTTGTCTGCTCCGTTACGGGACCGATTTGGTGTTGTGAGTAGATTGGAATATTATACAAATGAAGAATTAGGTGAAATTGTAGAAAGAACCGCTGAGGTGTTGGAAGTCCCATTAATCCATGAAGCGGGTAGGGAAATCGCCAGTCGATCGAGGGGAACCCCACGTATTGCTAATCGGCTATTGCGTAGAGTAAGGGATTTCGCACAAGTTCGGGGCACTGGTGAAGTGGACGTGAAAGTCACGAAGGAAGCACTAGAACTTTTGCAGGTGGATCCATTAGGTCTGGATGAGATTGACCATAAATTACTTGGAAATATTATTGAAAAGTTTCGTGGAGGACCAGTGGGACTTGATACACTCGCTGCTACGATTGGTGAAGAATCCCATACCATTGAGGATGTCTATGAACCCTTTTTATTACAACTTGGGTTTTTACAACGTACTCCAAGGGGAAGAATGGTAACACCTGAAGCGTATAAGCACTTAAAGTTGGAGGTGCCAAAAAAGTGACACAATTTCCGAAGATATTGGTAACAATAGGAGTAATACTGGTTATTGCTGGGCTTTTATGGCAAGTAGGAGGGAAATATCTTTCTTTAGGGAAATTACCAGGCGATATCTTTATACAACGGGGAAATTCAACTTTTTATTTTCCGATTGTAACCTCTATTGTAATTAGTATTCTCTTGTCACTAATATTGTTTGTTTTAGGACGTTTCCGCTGAGGAAACATGTAACAGCAAAAGATAGACAGAAAGGTTGAGTTTGATGGATGTCTCACAATTTGATTTTGATTTGCCGGATGAATTAATTGCACAAACTCCTTTGGAAAATCGGACAGGCTCAAGATTGTTAGTATTAAATAAAAATAACGGCGAGATACAGCACCGTCAATTTAGTGATTTTGAAGAATATCTTTCAAGAGGGGATGTTCTAGTATTAAACGATACAAAAGTAATTCCAGCTAGGTTAATGGGGCTGAAGGTAGATACGGAGGCTAAGATTGAACTTCTTTTGTTAAAAGAAGAGGGAGATCATATATGGGAAGCTCTTGTTAAACCTGCAAAAAGAGTGAAAGCAGGTACTAAAATTCAATTCGGTGAAGGGAAACTCATCGGAACATGTGTGGAAGAATTGAATGAAGGGAGGAGAAAAATCCAATTCTCCTTTGACGGGGTCTTTAATGAAATATTAGATGAGTTGGGACAAATGCCATTACCTCCATACATTCAAAAACAATTGGAGGAAACGGAACGCTATCAAACAGTTTATGCGAAACATCGTGGTTCGGCAGCAGCTCCTACCGCTGGACTTCATTTTACTGAAGAACTGTTACAACGGTTACGCAACAAAGGGGTAAACATTGTATTTATTACATTACATGTGGGATTAGGAACTTTTCGTCCTGTATCGGTTGATAAAATTGAAGAACATCAAATGCACGCTGAATTTTACCAAATGTCATCAGAGACTGCTGAAATGTTAAACAAAGCTAAATCAGACGGTCAGAAAGTGATAGCTGTAGGAACCACTTCAGCAAGGACACTGGAAACAATTGCATCAACTCACGATGGAAAATTTATTGAAACTTCAGGTTGGACAGATATCTTTATTTACCCAGGGTATACTTTTTCTGGCATTAATGGCTTACTTACAAATTTCCATTTGCCAAAATCGACTCTTGTAATGTTAGTCAGTGCATTTGCCGGCAGAGAGAATATTCTCCGTGCCTATAAAGAAGCTGTGGATAATCGGTACCGCTTTTTTAGCTTTGGTGATGCAATGCTTTTATTGTAAAGGAAGTGATCTAAATGGCAATAACATATGAACACATAAAAACATGCAAACAATCTGGGGCAAGACTAGGAATTGTCCATACACCTCATGGGTCATTTGATACACCAATGTTTATGCCCGTAGGAACATTGGCTACAGTAAAAACAATGAGCCCAGAGGAGTTAAAGGAAATAGGTGCTAAAATAATTTTAAGTAATACGTACCATCTATGGTTGAGGCCTGGACACGAAATTATTAAAGAGGCAGGTGGTCTTCATAAATTTATGAATTGGGACCGTCCCATCTTAACTGATTCCGGTGGTTTTCAGGTGTTTAGTTTAAGTGATATGAGAAAGATAACAGAAGAAGGCGTTGAATTCCGAAATCACCTCAGTGGGGAAAGAATGTTTTTAAGTCCTGAAAAAGCAATGGAAATTCAAAATGCCCTTGGGCCAGATATTATGATGGCATTTGATGAGTGTCCCCCATACCCTGCAGAATATGATTATATGAAGGCGTCAGTGGATCGCACTAGCCGTTGGGCTGAACGATGTATTAAGGCCCATTCAAGACCGAATGAGCAAGGTTTATTTGGTATTGTCCAGGGGGGAGAATATGAAGAATTACGGAAACAAAGTGCAGAAGATCTAGTTTCGTTAGATTTTCCCGGATATGCAATTGGGGGATTATCAGTAGGAGAACCGAAGGACGTTATGAATCGTGTATTAGAGTTTACAACACCACACTTACCAGAAGGTAAACCGCGATATTTAATGGGAGTAGGATCTCCTGACTCTTTAGTTGATGGGGCAATCAGGGGAGTGGATATGTTTGATTGTGTACTACCTACAAGAATTGCAAGGAATGGAACATTAATGACTAGTGCTGGGCGTTTAGTAGTCCGAAATGCAAAGTATGCCCGTGATTTTGGTCCTTTGGATGAAAATTGCGATTGTCATGTTTGCAAAAACTATAGTCGTGCTTATATCAGGCATTTAATAAAAGCAAATGAAACATTTGGCTTACGTCTAACTACGTACCATAATTTATATTTCTTACTAAAGTTAATGGAGAATGTACGTAAAGCTATTAAAGAAGACCGGTTGTTGGATTATCGGGAAGAATTTTTTGAGTTGTATGGATTTAATAAACCTAATGCCAAAAATTTCTAATTGTAAATAAATTAGTTTTCTTAAAGCTTTTAGTTGATTTTAACAGTAGATATTGTCTAAAATAGTACAGGAGAGACAACTATAGTAATAAAATGAATTTTGATAAATAAGTAAGCCTTTGCGCTAAAATATAAAAGCAAAGGTAAGGGTGTTTGTCAGCTGGGAAAGGGGTGAATACATATGGGAGACGGTAGTATCTTTGGTGCAATACTTCCTTTATTATTGATGTTTGCGATCTTTTATTTCCTTTTAATCAGACCGCAGCAAAAGAGACAAAAGAAGGTTAGAGAAATGCATGCTGCGCTTCAAAAAGGTGATAAAATTGTTACGATCGGTGGTTTACATGGTAAGATCGATGCAATTGATGAAAACCTTGTTGTAATTGATATTGGCAGTACAAAATTAACTTTTGACCGCCAAGCAATTCGTGAAGTAACGAATCAAGACTGATAATGATGAAAAAAAACCGATTTCCAATTGGAAGTCGGTTTTTCTTAAAAGAGAAGAATGTTGCCTCGACGCTAATTCTTATTTCCTTCAAAACGTTTCTCCTCGAACATTAACACCAAATATTCCCCCTAATACAGCAACAACCAAGTACCCACTATGGACTAACCACTGTTGAATATCGAACCCTTCATTAAACCCTAAGAACTGAACAAAGAAAATGATGATTGTATAAAGAATGGCAGTAGTCGCTCCAGCTAACCACCCCTTTTGACCTGATCGACCTCCAGATATAAAGCCACCAAAAAATACAGCTAAAAATGAAACTCCTAGCAGTACCCAGGTTAAGCTCCCTTCTTCTAACGATGTAAAACGTAACAAAGTAGAGCTAATCAAACTGGCTAAAATGACCAGTATAAGTATGGTTAAAATACCATAAAGTGCACTGCTTATTAGACGATGTTGCATCGGTCATTCTCCCTCCCCTAATCTTTCTTTATTTCATTCATATTCAGAAGGAAAAAAATTAGACGAGCTTTTTCGTTTCAAGGACTAAAAAGATTCAAAAAGGTAAAAGGGAACATGTTTGTCCTTCTTTGTTCATACAATGTATCGAAGGATGGGGAGGGACATGTTTATGGATTGGTTTTTAGCCTTAGTAATCTTTATTGTAAGTTATGTATTTATCATTTCAGAGAAACTAAATCGAGCCCTCATCGCATGCCTCGGTGGGGTATTAATGCTATTTACAGGGGTATTAGATTTAAATGGTGCTTTTTTAGATCATATCGATTGGCATACAATTGTTCTTCTATTATCAATGATGATTCTTGTTTCCATAACAAGTCAGAGTGGTTTTTTTGAATTTGTAGCGGTTACATTAGCAAAAATGGTGAATGGAAAGCCAATCCCTCTCTTAATTGTAATCTCTACACTTACTGCAGTGGGTTCAGCTTTTTTAAATAATGTTACGACTGTATTACTTTTAGTCCCAATTGTTCTTACATTAACAAATCTTTTGCATATATCTGCAATACCATATTTACTTTCAGTAATCTTGGCATCAAATATTGGTGGAACAGCAACTCTAATAGGGGATCCGCCAAATTTAATGATTGGTCAGGCGGTTGATCACCTCAATTTTAATGACTTCTTAATACATCTAGGACCTATTGTTGTAGTCATTTATGTCACGATTATGATTGGTGTTTGTTTTCTTTATAGAAATCAGCTTGATGTCTCTCCACATTATCAAAGGGAATTAATGGGGGTTAATCCAAAGACATATTTAAGGGATCGACAGTTACTATTTAAATCAGTAACTGTTTTGACATTGACAACGGTTGGTTTTATTATACAACCTCTTTTAAATGTGGAACTGACAAGTGTAGCAATGGCAGGTGCCCTTCTCTTGATGCTTTTAACTCATGAAGATAAACAGACGGAAGAAGTTTTCCAAGCGGTCGAATGGGTTACTTTATTCTTCTTTGTTGGATTGTTTATGCTAGTAGGTGGATTGAAAGAGGTTGGTATTATAGACGAAATAGCAAAATCAATTATCCATTATACCGAAGGGGATTTACCAAAAACAGCACTATTAATCCTTTGGGCTTCGGGTATTCTTTCCGGTTTTGTGGACAACATTCCATTTGTTGCTGCTATGATTCCAGTAATTCTGGAATTTCAGGAATATGGGATGAGCAACTTAGATCCATTATGGTGGGCCCTTGCCCTAGGTGCATGTTTAGGTGGAAATGGAACGCTTATCGGTGCCAGCTCCAATGTCATTGTTGCAGGCTTAGCAGTAAAGGCAAAACAACCGTTTACATATATGGATTTTCTGAAAGTTGGTGCACCAACAGCTATCATTTCCTTCATTATTTCAAGTTTTTATTTATATTTTCGATATTTGATCTTTTTCCAGTAAATTCCTACCTTCCAATCCTTTTCAATTATTAATTACCACTACCTTGGGAAAAATAGTGTTGTAAAAGGATGAAGAAGGGGCGTTCACACGTGGAATTTGGAACTCTCATAACCAGAACGGTACTGATATACATTGTGATCCTCCTTGTTTTTCGTTTAATGGGAAAGAGAGAAATTGGTGAATTATCTGTAGTGGACTTTGTTATTTCCATCATGTTGGCTGAGTTAGCAGTTATTTCCATTGAAAATGTAGAAGCACCAATGGCTAGACAAATTATTCCTATGCTTGTTTTAATGATCATTCAAATAAGTCTTGCGTTTATCTCCTTAAAAAGTGATAAACTCCGTAAGTTAATTGATGGTTCCCCTTCCGTCCTCATCCGAAGAGGAAGAATTGATGAAAGGGAAATGCGTAAACAAAGGTATAACTACGATGATTTAATGATGCAACTTCGCCAGAATAACATCACATATTTATCAGATGTGGAGTTTGCAATTCTGGAACCTTCTGGAGATCTCTCTGTAGTGAAAAAAGAGGAAGGTCAGGACCCTAAAGGGGCCTACTTACCATTACCGCTAGTATTAGACGGAAAAGTCCAAGAAGACCATTTGAGACAAATTGAAAAAACTCCCTTATGGTTACGGCAGGAGTTGAGGAAACTTGGGTTTAAGGATATTAAGAAGATATCCTTTTGCTCTTTAGGAAGAAATGACACGTTATTTGTGGATCTAAAAGATGACTAAGGTTAGAAATTCATGATGGCTATCCTTTAAGTTCTTAGTAGAGCTTTTTAAGGATAGCCTTTTTATGTTGAATAAGTTAGTATATGTGCAATTTGAGGGGGAATTAACTTCTAACAAGTGTGTAGTTTCAGGTAATCCATTTATTGAGAATAGGAACACGAGCCAATTCTTCTTTTTTTACTAGACCTAGGACAGTGATTAACACCAAATAAACAATACCGGCAAGTAAAATGCTGCTTATCGTTTTATGTAAAAGGCTGTTGATAAAAATTGACTGATTCCAAAACCATGTGGCAAAACCACCTGTGATGACAATGGAGGCAACCACTTTAACTATATCACGAATATTTAAAGTGAAGCTGATGGCTTTTACGATAGTTGCAAAGTGTAAAAATGTCACTAGTAAAAACCCAATAACAATGGCTAAAGCAGCACCCATAATTCCAAACTCGGGGCGAGATGCAAGAATAAAAATTGCTGCTATCTTTACAAATGCACCAATAAAGCTATTTATCATGGCAGCTTTTGCTAATCCTAACGCTTGCAATGTTGCTTGTAGAGGGGATTGAAAGTATAAAAAGATACTGAATGGTGCCATAATTTTCAAGTAGGTAGCAACAGTTGGTGCGTTATAAACTAAATCCATAATTGGAACAGCAAATACATAGAGTACAACTACAGAACCTCCACCGGTCACTAAAGCTAACCGGAGTGCCTGTGAAAGGCGATGATGAATAAGTCCATAGTTTTTCTGGTAGGCTGCCTCACTGATGGCAGGTACTAATGAAACTGAAAGGGAGTGTGTAATAAAAGTCGGAAGCAGCAGCATGGGAATAACATAACCTGAAAGCTCTCCGTATTGAGCTGTCGCAAGACTTGTTGCAACACCTGCAATAGCTAAGCTTTGAGCTACGACAATTGGTTCGAAAAAAAACGAAACAGACCCGATTAGACGACTGCCTGTTGTTGGAATGGCGATCCCGAGGAGATCGTCAAGCGTCTTTTTCCCTTCTTTTACGTAGGTGAAAAATTGTCTTCGCATTCGAAATCGTTTCTTTCTCTTAAAGATTGTGATCATAAAGATTAAGGAAGCTAACTCCCCAAGTACAACGGATATCATCGCCCCTGCTGCCGCATATTCCAGTCCATAAGGTAAAAATGCAGTTGTGAAGGTGGCAACGAGTGTAATTCGAATCACCTGTTCAATCACTTGTGAAATGGCAGTCGGTTTCATATTCTGCAATCCTTGAAAATAACCTCTTAAAACGGCAGAGATGGCAACCACTGGAACTATTGGAGAAATGGCGATTAAAGGATAGAAGGCACGCGAATCCGTTAATAGTGTTTGAGAGATTAATGGTGCACCTAATATCATTAAAGCTGTAAAAAAAATACTTAATATTCCAGTGACGGAAAGGGAAACAACTAAGATACGTTTTATTCTAGCCCTGTCATTGTCTGCATCAGCTTCCGCAACAAGTTTAGAAATGGCCACAGGTAAACCTAATTGTGTTAGAGTTATAATGAGTAGTAAGGTGGGGACAGCCATCATATATAAGCCCACACCTTCTGCACCCATAATTCTCGCAACGACTATTTTGTTAACGAATCCTAATATTCGAGTAATTAATCCAGCTAAAATTAGAATAAACGCCCCTTTTAAAAAGGATTGTTTTGTCATAAACAGCCCCTACTTTCTCTCGATAAATCATAGATATTTACTCTAAACATGTATATGCTTTTAAGGGGGCCAAGCATGACAAGTTTAAGTATTTCTACTATTTACTACGGAATTTTCTATTGAATACTTTCAAAATTAATGGTTAGATAAAAAAGATGTTAGATAAAAAAGATGTTAGAAAAAAGATGGCTAGTTAAAGATTTAGATATAATAGGTTAAATAACAAGGGATAGAGTAAAAGAATGAGATAAAAAAACGGCTAAATAAGATAAAACAAAAGATAGGAGAATGGAAGCGTGGAATGGAAAAACTTATACCGTGGTGCTATGATGGGAATAACAGAATTAATTCCAGGTGTTAGTAGCGGAACGATTGCCATTTTGCTTGGTATTTATGATCAATTAATTTCAGCTATTAACGGACTATTTAGTAAAGAGTGGAAAAAGCATGTAGCCTTCTTACTTCCATTGGGTATCGGAATGCTTATTGCCTTATTTTCTTTAAGCAGGTTGATGAAATGGTTGTTGGAAAATCATTTTGAACCGACTCAGTTTTTCTTTTTAGGGTTGATTGTTGGGATTCTTCCTTTATTATTCCGAAGGGCTAAAGTGAAGACAACGTTTAATATAGGACACTTTTTACTAATAGCAATGAGTGCCATTGGAGTTGCAAGTATGAGATTCTTTGCAGATTCAGGAGAAAAAGTTATTATTGAAACACTCACAATGAATAACGGTTTTGTTTTATTTGCTTCTGGATGGTTAGCAAGTATGGCTATGTTATTGCCAGGGATTAGTGGTTCTTTTGTTTTACTTATTTTAGGTTCTTATTATACTGCCATCGGGGCACTTTCCGACTTTAACATTCCAATAATCGCTGTAATTGGATCAGGTGTCATCATTGGTTTTATTGTGTGCAGTAGGTTAATTAAATTTTTGTTAAATAATTTCCCTTATATGACTTACGCAATTATCATTGGTTTAGTCTTAGGATCTACAGTTGTGGTGTACCCAGGAATAAGTAGTTCAATTGTTATTTTCCCATGCGTTATAACTTTTATTGCAGGGGCTGTAACTGCTGTTTTACTTGGTGCAAAAGATAATGCAGATATATAAAGCGTGAGGAGGAATCTAGGTGGACGAGGTAAAATGGGAGGATTGGAAAAGAGAAGTGGATATTGTTTTGCAGAGTAAAGCAGAAGAATGGCATATCTTCGGTTATGGACGAGTATCAAAGGATGATGTTTGGGATTGTTTTATAGCCAAACTTCCCCGATTAGATGTACCTGATAGAATACGTTATCACTGGATTGTTGCACAATTATTCCATCTGCAGGCAAATGATTATATGAATTGGTTAACTCTCCAGGCATATAAAGGTCCAAACTTATTTTCTGAAGGGGATCCACTGCATTCGTTATTGAATAAAAAAGATAAAAATGGTCAGAAAGCCTAACATTGACAGTCAATTTTTAACATCGCTATAATAGTAACTGATATACTAGTGAATTACATAATAAAAACCCTAACCGAGTCATCGTGTTAGGGTGCTTCATTTGTGTATATAAAGGAGGATTAGTTCGTTCATGAAAAAAAATAGAGGGGTCAAAAAGGGCAGAATTGCCGTATTCTTTGTCATCGTAGCAGCTTTTGTAGCTTTGATTGCAACGAATGTTATGGATCATGCCAATGAAATTAGTCTTGGGTTAGATTTGCAAGGGGGCTTTGAAGTATTATATGAAGTCCGGCCTATTGAAGAAGGACAAGAAATTAATCGAGATTTATTGAGCGATACGGTGGCATCTTTAAATGCTCGCATTAACGTGTTAGGGGTTTCAGAGCCAAATGTAACAATAGAGGGAGATGACCGGATTAGGGTTCAGTTGGCAGGGGTCACTGATCAGCAAGCTGCAAGGGAACTTCTTTCTACAGAAGCGAGACTCACCATTCGTGATGTTGACGATAATGTACTTTTAGATGGTTCTGATCTCGTGGAGGGCGGCGCAAGACAAAGTTTTCATCCTGACACGAATGCGCCCATAGTTACAGTAACAATCGATGATGCGAACAAATTTGGTGATATCACCGATGAAATAAGGCGGCGTACAGTACCAGAAAACCGGATGGCTATCTGGCTTGATTTTGACGAAGGGGATAGCTATTACGAAGAAATAATGAAGGAAGACTCTAAAATAATCTCCGATCCGTCTGTGACACAAACTTTACGGACAAGGGATATTATGATTACTGGAAATTTCACTATTGAATCTGCCGATCATCTAGCAGGTGTTTTAAATGCTGGAGCCCTTCCTGTTGAGTTAGAGGAAATCTATTCCCATGCAGTGGGTGCATCTTTAGGGGAAAGGGCAATGGAGCAAACGATCTTTGCAGGCTTTATCGGAATTGCTTTGATCTTTGCTTACATGATTTTTTATTACCGATTCATGGGTGTCATGGCCGTTATAACACTAAGTATTTATATTTACATTGTTTTAGTAGTATTTAATTGGATGAATGCGGTCCTTACGCTTCCAGGTATTGCAGCATTAATTCTTGGTGTGGGGATGGCTGTGGATGCCAATATTATAACGTATGAGCGGATAAAGGATGAAATACGTGCTGGTAAATCAGCCATGAGTGCTTTCCGAGCCGGAAGCCGAAGGTCCCTGTCCACCATTCTTGACGCCAATATCACAACGATCCTAGCAGCAGCTGTATTATTCTATTTTGGGACAAGCGCTGTTCAAGGATTTTCGGTTATGTTAATCGTTAGTATTCTGACAAGTTTCTTAACAGCGGTATTCGGTTCGAGGTTATTACTGGGACTTTGGGTGAATAGTCGAATCTTGAATAAGCGACCTCGTATGTTTGGCGTGAAGGAGGACGAAATAAGTGAACTTTGATCATGATAATACCAAAATTGATTTTGTTAAGCACAGGAATAAATTTTTTATCTTCTCAGGAGCAATGATCGTTATAGGTATTATTCTTTTATCCACTATTGGTTTAAATCTGGGAATTGATTTCCGTAGTGGGACAACTATTGATGTGTTAACAAATAATGCTCCAATCTCTTCCGAAGAAATCTCAACAGAGTTTGCTGAGTTAGGCTATAACCCCGATGACATTACAATTGCAGGTAATGAAAATGAAATAGGACGGGTTAAATTTATTGGAGCCTTAAGTTCCGCAGAGACATTAGAGATTCAAGCTCACTTTGAAGAAGTTTACGGTGAGACGCCAACGGTAAGCACTGTAACCCCTATGGTAGGGGAGGAATTAGCAAGAAACGCTTTTATTTCTGTATTAATCGCTGCTGTGGGGATCATACTCTACGTGACAATACGATTTGAGTTTTTATATGGGATTTCTGCGATTGTTGCATTATTCCATGATGCATTGTTTATTTTAATCGTATTCAGTATTTTTAGATTTGAAGTAAACATTCCATTCATCGCAGCAGTGTTAACGATAATAGGTTATTCCATTAATGACACGATCGTAACGTTTGACCGTATCCGGGAAAACATGGGTTTAGAGAAGAAAGTGAAAGATTTCAAAGATTTAGCGAGAGTTGTTAACAAGAGTTTAGTTCAGACATTGGCACGTTCAATAAATACAGTTCTTACAGTCGTGTTTGCAGCCTCTGCACTTTTCTTTTTTGGTGGAGAAGCAATTCGGACATTCTCCTTTGCCCTGGTTGTTGGCCTTATAGCAGGAACGTATTCTTCACTCTTTATCGCGGCACAGCTTTGGTTAGTATTAAAATCGAAGCAATTGGAAAAAAGAAAGAAACGGCCTGTGGAACAGAGTGAGGCATAATTAAATATAACTATAATTTTGTAGAAAAGGTGTCCTATTCAAATGGGGCGCCTTTTTTAAGGGAATTTTATATGTTTTGGACCATTGGTCAAGATGTCTAGCTCCACCGACGAGCGTTCACTTCGGTGGCTGCTCATGACTATACTTCCAGTTGTCTCATAGGCACTTGAGCTTCACTTATTTAGTTTCGAATAGAGACTAGATAAGTAAATATTATGAATTACTCATAAAATAGGTAGTAACTTACAAATAATGTTATAGTAATGTTAATGAGATGAATTGGTGGGTGAATGGGTAAAATGGAAGTGAAATCCAATGATGAACGATATAGAAAAGTGAAATTTGGAGCATGGATTGGAATTATCGGAAATATTGTCTTAGCTCTCATAAAAGCAATCGTAGGGATTATCGCGAACAGTCGAGCTCTTGTTGCTGATGCTGTTCACTCTGCATCAGATGTCGTGGGATCAGTAGCTGTACTAATCGGAATTCGTGCCGCACAACTCCCACCAGATCGTGATCATCCATACGGTCATGGAAAAGCAGAAACTGTAACGGCAATTATCGTTGCTGTTCTTCTTTTTATTGTTGGTTTGGAAATTGCAATGTCTGCTATCAAAGCTTTTTTTGAACCAATTGCAGTTCCAGGTATAATTGCAATTTACGCAGTGATTTTTTCAATTATCGTAAAAGAGATCATGTTTAGATATAAAATATATTTGGGTAAAAAGTATAAGAGTGATGCATTAATTACTGATGCTTGGCATCATCGCTCAGATGTGTTTTCCTCAATAGCGGCCCTTCTCGGTATTGGTGCTTCTATTATTGGGGGATGGATTGAAGTTCCTTGGCTAGTTTATGCTGATCCTCTTGCTGGATTATTTGTTGCTATACTAATTGGGAAAATGGCATGGAAACTTGGCAGTGAAGCGATTCATAATACACTCGACCACGTATTACATGATGAGGACACGAAAGATATGATAAAAATGGCAGAGAGTGTAGAGGGAGTTTATGAAGTGGATGAATTATTGGCGAGGGAGCATGGACATTATGTTATCGTCGATATTAAAGTTTCCGTTGATCCATCCATCACAGTGGAGGAGGGCCATACTATCGGTAAAGAAGTGAAAGAAAGGATAATGGAAGATGAGTATGTTCACGATGTTCGTGTTCATATTAATCCATATTCTAATGAAACAAGTTAGCTTTTGATGTGGAAGTGACTTCAAAAGAAAACCAATAGACTGAAGGGAGTGTGGGAAAATGAAAGGACAATGGGGTCTTATTTTTGGAATTGTCATGGTGCTGATTATTGCGGTTTTTTCCGTTATAAATGTGGATCCAGTAGAAGTAAATTTCTTATTTGGACAAGCACAATGGCCGTTAGTGATCGTCATCATATTTTCCGTATTAATGGGTGGAATTATTGTTGGAAGTGTTGGAATGTACAAAATTTATCAACTACAAAGAGAAATCAAAAAACTTCGAAGGCCTAAACCAACTGAAATACAACCGGAAAATGAATCAAATCTTAAGAATAAAAAAGATTCACCTACTAAAGAGCGAGAATCTAAATAAATCCATACCGAAAATCTTGATATCTATGATTGCCACCTCTTTCGACCTTATGTATAATTACTTGGTCAGGGGTGGTTTAATTATGTTAAAGTCGAAATCAAGATGGAAAATTATAAAACCGGATGAAAATAAAGTACAAGAATTTTCACGTGCACTTCATATATCTAAAATTGCTGCCCGTTTCTTAGTTCAGAGGGGTTTTTCAACCGTTGAAGGTGCAAAGAATTTTTTACATACGGATCACAACTCCTTACATGACCCCTTTTTACTAAAGGATATGGAGAAAGCTGTTGAACGTATAAAAAGAGGAATAGCGGCAGGGGAAAAAATACTTGTATTCGGAGATTATGATGCGGATGGGGTTACAAGTACATCATTGATGTTTTTAACGTTGAAAGATTTAGGCGCCCAAGTGGGGTATTATGTACCGAATCGGTTTACGGAAGGTTACGGACCAAATGAACAAGCATTCCGACAAGCAAAGGAAGAAGATGTATCCATTATAATCACTGTGGATACTGGCATATCAGCAGTTCATGAAGCGGAAGTGGCCAAAGAGCTAGGAATAGATTTAATCATTACGGATCATCACGAACCACCTCCACAAATACCAGACGGTTTTGCAGTAGTGAACCCAAAACGTGAGGATTGTACCTATCCTAATCCTTCGTTAGCGGGAGTAGGAGTGGCATTTAAAGTTTCCCATGCTTTATACGGAAGGTCTCCTGATGAATTTTTAGATTTAGTCGCCATAGGTACTATTGCTGATTTAGTCCCATTAAAAGGTGAAAATCGGTATTTGGCTACCGCTGGCGTCCATAAACTAAGGCAAGGGCAACGGGTTGGAATAAAGGCATTACTTGACTTGTGTGGTGTACAAGCTCAGGAAGTAAGTGAAGAACAAATAGGATTTGTGATTGGACCACGACTTAACGCTGCAGGAAGACTAGATTCAGCAGATCCAGCAATTCATTTACTCATTAGCGAAGACCCTTATGAAGCGGAAGAGTTAGCGATGATGATTGATGACTACAACAAAGAAAGACAAAAAATAGTTAATGAGATGGCAAAAGAAGCGGAAGAACAGGTGGAAAAACAGGGGATTCCCCCAGTGATCATTGTTGGTCAAGAGGGATGGAATGCTGGTGTTATCGGTATTGTTGCGAGCAGATTAGTAGAGAAGTATTATCGTCCTACTATTGTGTTGAGTTTAAATAATGAAACAGGATTAGCGAAGGGATCTGCTAGAAGCATTGAAGGGTTTGATATGTTTCAGTCGTTATCTCAATGTCGTGAATGGCTTCCCCACTTTGGTGGACATCCAATGGCTGCTGGATTGACGATGGAAATAGCTAATATTGATAAACTACATGGTAAATTAATGAAATTGGCTGAGAGTACCATGAAACCTGAAGATTGGATTCGGTCTCTTTCCGTTGATCTACCGGTGGAAGTGGAAGAGGTGACCACGGAAGCTATTTTGGACCTTCAGCAAATGGCTCCTTTTGGAGTTGGAAACCCGGCCCCGAAAGTATTACTGGAAAATATTGAATTCTCTTCAATTAAAAAAATTGGAGCAAAACAAGATCATCTAAAGGTATCCATTCGTAATAGGGATACGGTGTTGGACGGTATTGGATTTCGAATGGGTGAGTTACAAGGGGAAGTGTCCCCTCTGGCTAAAGTATCTGTTGTAGGTCAATTATCCATTAATGAATGGAACGGGAATATAAAACCTCAACTTGTTATAGAAGATCTAAAGGTGGAAGAGTGGCAGTTATTTGATCTTAGAAGTAATAAAGAGCCTTGGACAGTACTAAATAATTTGAATGCTCAGGAGGTTTCTGTTGTCCTGTTTCAAAAAGCATCTGAATCTCACTTGTCAAAACTACCTAAAAATTGGGAGGTAATTAAAAATTACCACCAAGAAAATAAAGCGACAAATTCCCTTTCAGCAAAGTATATCCTATTGCTTGATTTACCTGAAAGGATGGAGTACCTTCAGAATTTATTGAGTGGAAGTCAACCTGAACGAATTTATACTGCATTTCTCCATGATCAAGATTATTTTTTTGAAATGATGCCAACCCGGGAACACTTTAAATGGTTCTATGCTTTTCTGACGAAAAGAGGTTTCTTCAATTTAACGGAGCACGGGCAAGATTTAGCGAAATATAAAGGTTGGTCAATAAGTGGGGTTCGATTCATTTGTCAGGTGTTTTCTGATTTAGAATTTGTTAAAATAGATAACGGCATAGTAACTTTAATGGAAAATCCGCAAAAAAGGGATTTAAGTGATTCGAAAACGTATAAAGAGCGGATCGAACAAAGTGAATTAGAAGACAGATTATTTTACTCTTCCACAACAGAACTGAAACAATTTTTTAACAGTTTACTTCAACAAAAGGAAACTGTCCAAGTACAATAGTATAAAGGTTGAAAAAGATGACGAAGGTATTAACTAGGAGGAAAGAAAATGGATTTTAAACAATTTATTACTGTAGTACCGGATTTTCCAAAGGAAGGAATACGATTCAAAGATATTACAACCCTAATGGAAAACGGTGAAGCATATAAAAAGGCAATTGATGAAATGGCAAATTTTGCAAAAGAAAAGGATATTGATGTGGTCGTTGGTCCTGAAGCACGCGGATTTGTAGTCGGGTGCCCTATCTCATATGCAATGGGAATTGGATTTGTTCCAGTCAGAAAAGAAGGAAAGTTGCCGAGGGAAGTGATTGGTATTGACTACGGTCTGGAATATGGGAAAGATCGATTAAACATGCATAAAGATTCCATAAAACCCGGTCAGAAAGTGTTAATTGCTGATGATTTGTTAGCTACTGGTGGAACGATAGAGGCAACGATTAACATGGTGGAGGAACTTGGGGGAGTCGTGGCTGGAATTGTTTTTCTGATTGAATTGACTTACTTAGATGGCCGTGAAAAACTAAAGGAATATGAAGTTTATTCATTAATGAAATATTAGTAATGGAGGTTGTCTCGAAGGGGACAACCTTAACCTATTTGGCTCTTTTCGCATAGATTGTTCTTTATAAAGCAACATTCTTGCTTGGATATACTCCAGGCGGACGCTTTCACACAAGGTACAAGTGCGACATCTGCTCATTCTTCGCAGTGTCTTCTTTGCCGCCTTTCACTTTTCGAAGCTTTTCTCAAAAAGCAACAAAGTTTACGAAAAGAGCCACCTATTTATTAGCTCCATACGTCCTACTCTTTAACTTGATCACATCAATACAAAGATTATCATTTCCAGTGTAATTTCTACTTAAAATACCATTTTCATTATGTTTTTATAAAAAATATGTTATTCTTAATGAAAGTCTTTTCTACGGAAGAGACGCTTTTTTTATCAAAAGCTTTCTGGCAGGCAGATACACTTTACAAAAGGCGAGAAATAGATTATTAATTAAAGAAATATATGGATGTTAAGGTGATTTCATGAATAGTGAGCAAGTACTGGAAAAAGCAAGTGAATATCTTCCTGATAAAGAGGTGGCTTTTCTAAGAAGAGCCTATGAAATAGCGGAGGAGGCCCATCGAGAACAGTTTCGAAGATCGGGTGAACCTTATATTTGGCATCCAGTACAAGTTGCTGGAATTTTAGTGGAATTAGGAATGGACCCCAATACAATAGCTGCTGCCTTTCTCCATGATGTAGTGGAAGATACACAAGTTACATTAGTAGAAATTGAACAGCAATTTGGTCAGGAAGTGGCCATGCTTGTTGATGGAGTCACAAAACTAGGTAAAATTAAATATAAATCAAAAGAAGAACAACAGGCGGAAAACCATCGAAAAATGTTTGTGGCGATGGCAAAAGATATTCGCGTTATACTGATAAAACTAGCAGATAGACTACACAATATGAGGACATTAAAGCATCTTCCTCCAGAGAAACAGCGAAGAATCGCAAATGAAACGTTAGAAATTTTTGCACCACTTGCCCACCGGTTAGGGATCTCCAAAATAAAATGGGAGCTCGAAGATACAGCGTTACGGTATCTTAATCCTCAACAGTACTACCGCATAGTTAATCTAATGAAAAAGAAACGTGCAGAGCGTGAAGATTATATTGAAGAAGTTAAGGATCAGATTCGTCAGCGCCTCGAGAATGTGGATGTAAAAGCAGACATTCACGGAAGAGCAAAACATATTTATAGTATCTATCGTAAAATGGCCCTTCAAAATAAACAATTTAATGAGATTTATGACTTATTGGCAGTGCGAATTGTGGTCGATAGTATAAAGGATTGTTATGCCGTTTTAGGGATTATTCATACGCACTGGAAACCAATGCCAGGTCGATTTAAGGATTATATAGCAATGCCGAAGGCAAATATGTATCAGTCCCTTCATACCACAGTAATTGGTCCTAAGGGGGATCCCCTTGAGGTGCAGATACGTTCAGAAGAAATGCATAAAGTGGCAGAATTCGGTATTGCTGCCCACTGGGCTTATAAAGAAGGAAAGACAGTAAAAAATGAAGAGTCCCTCGAAACAAAAATGTCTTGGTTTCGAGAAATTCTTGAATGGCAGAAAGATACAAACGATGCTCAAGAGTTTATGGAATCTTTAAAAATTGATCTATTTTCCGATATGGTCTTTGTTTTTACCCCAAAAGGTGATGTCATTGAATTACCTAAGGGATCCGTTCCTCTTGATTTTGCTTTTAGGATTCATACGGAAGTTGGAAACCGGTGTATTGGAGCAAAAGTGAACGGGAAGATGGTTCCCCTCGATCATAAACTTCACACAGGAGATATCGTTGAGGTTTTGACATCTAAGCATTCTTATGGTCCAAGCCAGGACTGGATTAAGTTGACCCAAAGTTCTCACGCGAAAAACAAAATCCGTCAATGGTTTAAAAAAGAGCGACGGGAAGAAAACGTGGAAAAAGGGAAGGAACTGGTAGAAAAGGAAGTCGAGAAAAAGGGATATTCCCTAAAAGATGTTCTGACGGTTGAAAACATTGATCGGGTGGCAAAGAAATTTAATTTTACGGCAGAAGAAGATATGTATGCTGCAGTGGGTTACGGAGGTATCACAGCTGCACAAATTGTTACCCGTTTAACAGATAATATTCGTAAACAGCAGGATGAAGAAGGAAGTAATTTAACATTAACGGAAGCAGTTGAGGAATTAAAGACCTACGATTCCAAGAAGAAAACAAGTGTTGGGGTCAGAGTTAAAGGGATAGACAACCTGCTTATCCGACTCTCACGTTGCTGTAATCCTGTCCCCGGCGATGATATTGTCGGGTATATAACAAAGGGACGTGGTGTATCTATCCACAGGAGTGATTGTCCAAACATCAATAACGATGAATCACAAACAAGGTTATTACCAGTGGAATGGGAAGGGGATCAACAACAATCCAAAAATTATAATGTGGATATTGAGATCTCAGGTTATGATCGTAGAGGTTTGTTAAATGAGGTTCTTCAGGCAGTAGCGGAAACAAAGACAAATATAAATGCTGTTTCAGGCCGTTCTGATAAAAATAAAATGGCGACGATTCACATGACGATATCTATTCAAAATGTAGCCCATCTACAAAGGGTTGTGGAAAGAATTAAACAAATATCAGATATTTATTCCGTCCGTCGGATTATGCACTAGGAAGAGGGTAAACATTTTTTTTGAAAGAAGGTATTCTGCTGTGAGAATTGTAGTTCAGCGTTCTTTGGAGGCAACTGTCACTGTAAATAACGAGATAACTGGTAAAATAAACCACGGGTTAGTTCTGTTAGTGGGGATCACTCATGATGATACCGAAGAAGATGTCCATTATTTGGCAGAGAAAATATCCAATCTCCGAATATTTGAGGATGAAAATGAAAAATTAAATCTCTCCGTAAAGGATGTGGGAGGTCAAATCCTTTCCATTTCCCAATTTACGTTGTATGGAGACTGTAGAAAGGGTCGCCGTCCAAATTTTATGAACGCAGCAAAACCTGAGTATGCTGTTAAGCTTTATGATAAATTTAACAATTCATTACGAAATTTAGGAATACAGGTGGAAACAGGCGTTTTTGGTGAAATGATGGATGTATCCTTTACAAACCATGGACCTGTTACATTAATCGTGGAAAGTAAGTGAAAAATGTCCCTTAAATAGGAGTAACCTTTGCTTTTTTTGGTCAAACTGTAAAAAAAGTGGAGGGTTTTCTATGCGGTCAGGACATCAACAAGAACGATTTACAAATCCAAACTCCAAGTTACTTGGAGTGAATTTACACCGATTCACAGAATTAGAGCAGAATGCTGATAACTATGAAATTGCTACTGAGTTTGGATTGTCCCTAAAAGAAGTTAAATCCTTGAAAAAGAGAATCGAGAGGGGCTAAGTTTTTACCCAAAAATCGATAAAAAAGCTTGACATGAATTAAAACAATTCGTAATATTAGTAGCAAATTAACAAAATTAATGAAAACCAATGAGGGAGAACAGTAGTGAAGTCTCACCGTGATCAGAGAGGAAGTGCCACTTGGGCTGAAAGCACTTCTACATGGATCTTCATGAATGAACACTCCTTAGGTTTCTCACTGAACAAAACTTTTAAGTAGGTGAGAGCGTAATCAGGCGTTAACTGATCGAGTGGAAGCAAGAATGCTTCAACTAGGGTGGTACCACGGGAATATAAACTCTCGTCCCTGACATTGTTCAGGGACGGGAGTTTTTTGTTTTTAAAAAATATCAGTTTTGGCACCTTCGGGCAAGTTGTCTAGCACCATTATTTTCTTGTACAAAACCAAACTGTGAAATACATAATGGAAAGATGATGAACAAAGGGGAGGAAAAAAAGTGAATTTTAAGATTCCAAGAGGAACACAAGATATTTTGCCGGAACAATCGTTGAAATGGCAGTACATTGAACAAAAAGCTCATGAGTTGTGCCGAAGATATAATTATAAGGAAATTAGAACACCGATGTTTGAACAAACAGAATTGTTCGCTCGTGGCGTTGGGGATACAACCGATATCGTTCAAAAGGAAATGTATACATTTGAGGACCGGGGGGGCAGAAGTTTAACGCTCCGACCAGAAGGAACCGCATCTACGGTTCGTTCTTATGTGGAGAATAAGATGTTTGGTTGGGTAAATCAGCCGATAAAACTATACTATATTGGTCCAATGTTCCGTTATGAACGACCTCAATCAGGAAGGATGAGGCAATTTGTCCAATTTGGTGTAGAAGCAATGGGAAGTGACGATCCTGCCATTGATGCCGAAGTAATCGGTTTAGCAATGGACTTCTATAGGGAACTTGGCCTTTCCAATTTAAAACTAGTCATTAATAGTCTAGGGGATCAAGAAAGCCGTACGAATCATCGAAAAGCAATGATTAAACATTTCGAACCAAGAATTGCTGAATTCTGTCAAGATTGTCAAAACCGGATACAAAAAAACCCCCTACGTATTCTAGATTGTAAAGTGGACCGAGATCATGAGTTAATGGGAACGTCTCCATCCATACTAGAATTTTTAAATGAGACATCAAAAACCTATTTTGATAATGTCCAAACTTATTTAAACGATATGGGAATTTCTTATGTGGTTGATCCAACTTTAGTAAGGGGATTGGATTATTATAACAATACAGCTTTTGAAATAATGATTGAAGGAAAAGGGTTCGGGGCTATTACCACATTAAGTGGTGGAGGACGCTACAACGGTCTAGTAGAGGAAATTGGTGGCCCGACAACACCAGGAATTGGGTTTGCTTTAAGTATAGAGCGTCTCATAATGGCTTTGGAATCCCAAGGGATTGCACTTCCACTGGAGGAAGGACTCGATGCCTTTTTGATTGTTTTAGGAGAAAATCCAAAGGCTAGGGCGCCAAAACTATTACATGATTTAAGAACAAATGGAATTACTGTTGACACAGATTATTTAGGGAAAAAAATGAAGGGGCAGATGAAGGCTGCAGATCGAGTGAATGCAAGATATGCCATTATTCTTGGAGAAGATGAATTAAACACAAATCAAATTGTTTTAAAATCGTTATTAACTGGGGAACAAGATACTATTCCTATGGAAGAGGTAGTGGGTAGTCTAGTAACAAAGTTGAAGGAAGAGAAGAAAGGGGAATCATCATGAGCCAACGAACACACTCATGTGGAGAAGTATTAGAGAATTTAATTGGAAGTAATGTTGTCTTACAGGGATGGGTGAAGAAGCGCCGGGATTTGGGACAAGTGATCTTTGTGGACCTGCGTGACCGAACAGGTCATGTCCAAGTAGTATTTAACGGTGAGGCTAACCCTGCTGCTTTAAATATTGCAGAAAAAATCCGTAACGAATATGTGATTCAAGTAAAAGGTAAAGTGGTAAAAAGGGAAGAAAGCAACATAAACGAAAAAATCCCAACCGGGAATATTGAAGTACTTGTGGACGAAATTGAAATATTAAATGCTGCTAAGGGACTACCTTTTTTAATTGAGGATAATGTGGAAATTTCCGAGGACGTCCGTTTAAAATACCGATACTTGGACTTAAGACGCCCAAAAATGTTTGAAACAATGAAATTGCGTCATCGGACAACAAAAATAATTCGAGACTACCTGGATGATAATATGTTTATGGAAATTGAAACTCCCATGTTAACAAAAAGTACTCCGGAAGGGGCAAGGGATTATCTCGTCCCATCGAGGGTTCATCACGGTGAGTTTTACGCTTTGCCGCAGTCTCCACAATTATTTAAACAGTTACTCATGGTCTCTGGATTTGAACGTTACTATCAAATTGCCCGCTGTTTCCGTGATGAAGACCTTCGTGCAGATCGACAACCGGAATTCACACAAGTGGACATTGAGGCTTCCTTTCTGGGGAAAGAAAATCTTTTGTCGATGATGGAAGAATTAATGGCAAAATTAATGAAAGAATTAAAGGGTATTGAGATTTCCACACCATTCCAGAGATTAACCTATCAGGATGCAATGAACCGATATGGTTCAGATAAACCAGATACAAGATATGGGATGGAATTGGTGGATATATCCGCTGCAGTTAAAGATAGCGATTTCAAAGTTTTTGCTAATACGGTCAAAAATGGTGGCGTTGTAAAAGGTATTTGTGTAAAAGGGGTTGCAGAAAACTATTCCCGTAAAGATTTAGATGGCTTAGGCTCATTTGTGGAAGTATATGGAGCAAAGGGATTAGCCTGGCTAAAGGTAGAAGAAGGGAATACCCTGAAGGGACCGATTGCGAAATTTTTTAATGAAACAGAAGCAGCAACACTCTGTTCAGGTTTTAATGCAGAGGCAGGGGATGTATTGTTCTTTGTGGCAGATAAACAACGTGTAGCTTGGGATGCACTCGGGGCATTACGTATAAAGTTTGCCAAGGATTTGGAGCTTGTGAATTCTAATGAGTTTCAATTCTTATGGGTAACAGAATTCCCACTTCTTTCTTATGATGAGGATGAAAATCGATATGTTGCCGAACACCACCCATTCACACGTCCTGTTAAAGAAGATGAGGAGCTCCTGGAAGTTTCCCCAGAGAATGTTCGTGCCGAGGCTTATGACCTTGTTTTAAATGGCTATGAGTTAGGCGGAGGATCACAGCGTATTTTTGAACGCTCCTTACAGGAGAAAATGTTTACGGCCCTTGGTTTTAGCCAAGAAGAAGCTAAAAGTCAGTTCGGATTCCTTTTGGACGCCTTTGAATATGGTACACCACCCCATGGTGGAATTGCATTAGGACTAGATCGTTTAGTCATGATCCTTGCAGGAAGAAGCAACCTCCGTGAAACCATTGCATTTCCTAAGACAGCTAGTGCCAGTTGTCTGTTGACTAATGCCCCAAGTGGTGTAAGTGATGCTCAATTAAATGAACTTAATTTAAAAGTGGTTCCGAAAAAAGAAGAAGATAAGTAGACAAGGGATTATCTGCAGACTGAAAAGATGACTATTTCTTTTGAGGGCACTGAAAAAGTGTGGTTTTTCCACTTTTACAGTGCCCTCATTCTTTTCAGTCTGTTTTTTAATTAACGTTTGTTTTAGCTTTATTTTGGGGATAATAATTGTAATAAAATTGTCACCGGATCTTACTGAGAATGTCATTGTTTTTTATCATCCATTTTTGTAAAATTAAATAAAGAAAATAGTCCTGGGGTGCTCGTCACAACTCTACGTTTTGAGCCAACACATCAACTTTGGGAGTCTCATGTTTCAGTATGGAAAGCAAGCCTTACATAATTTACCGTGAGGAAGTTTGAAATAGTGAACGGGACACCCACCTGCCTGGAGCAGGTTCAAAACAAGGAAGAATAAACGGCACTCATGGGACTTTTTTTATCGTTTTCCGACAAACGACCCCTTCTTCCATCGCAAAAATGTAGTGTAAGTGAGTAAAACCTTCTCTACTTTGTTCTTAGTGATTCCCCACTTCAAACAGTTCGCAAGAGTTGTGAAGTTGAATATTTAACTAAAATAGTATTTATCCGTTGAAACAAAAAGAAGAATACTAAGTAGCGGTCTCTGGAGCTAGACATTAGAATAGGGTTGTGGAAGTTCCCACTATCTTGCCCATCAAAATAAGGCTGTCACCCAGTCAATACAAATCTAGGGAGACAGCCTTTACCTGTCTGACAGGCAGTATTTACGATTAATTTATTTTGCAATTTTCTCTAAGTTTCCATTTTTATCCATCCGAAATGATGGGGCATGACGGTCGTCTGTTTCTTCTTCTAAGATAGCCATTCTTCTAGCACGATTCATAATCTGAATAATGGATTGATAGTCTTCTTCGATCGTTTGATGCTCTTCTTTTAACTTTGCTAGTTTTTGTTCCATCTCTGCAACTTTTTCATTCAAACGATTATTTTCCATTTTCAATGCCTCATTCTCATGCTTTAAGAGTCCTTCCTGCTGCCCGCTTTCATTCATGCGATGTAAAAATTGGATGACGTCTTGTAATGTCAATTCTTTTTTAACTGATGACACGTTGATTTCCGGAGTAGGATCAGTAGCAATAGCACTAGAATGATATACTGGCTGCGATTGTTGGGTAGTAAACGTAGAAGGCTTTGCTTCTTGAGCCATTTGGCGTTTTCTATCCTTTCGATGCCTTTTTGCTAGTTTGATTGCATCTTCATACTTATCTCTCACTACGGCGTTCCATCGGAAACCACAAGCAGCAGAAGTCCGGTTTAATGCATCACCAACTTCATCGAAAGCTTTTAATTGTGTTCCCCCTTCACGGATATGTCTTAATACCGTTTCCGCAAGTAAAAGATCGTCTTCTTCAGACCATGCATCTTGTCTTACTTTCATTTTTTCCAAATCCTTTCTATTCATAAACTTTTGCGTAAAATTGTTTATTACTAAGATGGACATGCTTGGAAAAAAATATACCAACATATTAAAAACTTCATAGGATTTGAGTATAATTAATAAAAGTTTGACAGAAAAAAACGTATATAAATAGAATTAAACATAGATTGTTTGTTATTATGTTTCATTCCTTTTCCGTTTTTCAAAATAATCTAATCGTTTTTGCACTGTCTTTTCATATCCATTTTCAGAAGGGTTATAAAATTTCTTTTCTACTAGATGGTCCGGTAAATATTGTTGAGGTACGTAATGGTGTTCATAATTATGTGGATATTTATAACCTACACCATGTCCTAGTTTCGAAGCTCCTTTATAATGTGCATCCCTCAAATGTACTGGTACCACACCTGTTCTTTCTTTTTCAACTACACTTAGCGCGTGATCTATACTTGTTATAACTGCATTACTTTTAGGGGCAGTAGCTAAGTAAAGTGCTGCTTCGGCTAAAGGAATCCGGGCTTCCGGCATCCCTAAGAAGTCGACAGCATAAGCTGCAGCTTGAGCAATTAGCAGGGCATTTGGATCAGCTAAACCAATGTCCTCAGCGGCATGTACATATAATCTTCTGGCAATAAAACGAGGATCCTCTCCAGCATAAATCATTTTGGCCAGCCAATACATGCATGCATCAGGATCTGAACCACGGATACTTTTTATAAATGCTGAGATGGTATCATAATGCTGATCTCCCGATTTATCATATTGAAGAACTCTTTTTTGAATCGATGCTTCCGCCGTTGGGAGATCAATTAAAATAACTCCTTCTTCATTAGGATCTGTTGTTAAGATCGCAAGTTCTAATGCGTTAAGTACTGTTCTTGCATCACCGTTTGATACATCAACTAGATGATGGACAGCACTATCATCTATGGAGACTTTATAGTTTCCAAATCCCCTTTCCTTATCTTCAATGGCCACTTCGATAACTCTTTTTAAATCGTCATTATTTAGTGATTGTAATCGAAATAATCTTGATCGTGAAAGTAAAGCGGGGTTTACTTCGAACATTGGATTTTCCGTAGTGGCACCTATTAGGATTACAGTTCCATCTTCTACAAAGGGTAGTAGTGCATCTTGTTGTCCCTTATTAAAGCGGTGAATTTCGTCAATAAAGAGGACAGTTTTTTCCGAATCATATTTCAAACGGTCTTTTGCCCGTTGTACGATTTCCCTTACCTCTTTAATCCCGGCAATAACTGCATTCAATTGTTCAAAATGAGCAGAGGTTGTATTGGCAATAACTCTAGCTAATGTCGTCTTCCCAGTTCCTGGTGGACCATAAAAGATCATCGGTGTGAGACGGTCTGCTTCGATCGCCCTTCTTAGGAGTGTCCCTTCCCCAATAATTTCTTCTTGACCAATTACTTCACTCAATGTCCGTGGACGCATTCTTGCCGCCAAAGGTCCTTTCGGCGTTTCTTTTTCATTAGATAGATCAAATAGATCCAAAGGATAGTCCCCCTTCTTCAATCGTATGAAGGATATAATAGTTCTTTCATTCTATTCTACATTATATATGGGTAATTAAATTGGGTAAATGAATCCTAAACAGAGTTACCACTAAAAAAGCAATTCTGTGGTATAATTGGAGCAAAATACTGAACAATCTAACAGGATTGTTCAAAGAAAGACAGAGTAATTAATAGTATACTATTTTTCTTAGGGAGACGAGTGTGTGAAAAGAGAGAGAAGAGAAAAACATAATAAAAATGTTTCTAATTTTAGATGGGGAGTATTTTTATTAGGATTAATTATTATGAGTTTTGGAATAGCATTAACTATTGTGGCTGATCTTGGCAGTGCGCCGTGGGATGTTCTCCATATTGGTTTAACAGAGAAGTTTGGTCTTACAGTTGGTACTTGGACTATCATTATGGGGTTTGTTGTTTTGTCCAGTGCATCAATTCTAACAAAGGAATTCCCCAAATTAGGGGCATTTTTAAATATGATGCTCGTTGGAATATTTGTAGATATTTTTTTATTTTTGCTCCAAACTCCATCAAATTTATTTTTACAAGGAGTAATGCTGGTGACTGGAATTTTAGTGACTGGCTTTGGCATTGGAGTTTATATTTCTCCCAGGTGTGGTGCAGGACCGCGGGATAGTTTTATGATAGCTATTTCGGAACGAACAAAGTTTTCGGTCGCGCGGGTTAGGTTGATGATGGAAGTATTTGTTCTGACTGCAGGATGGTTATTAGGAGGTCCAGTTTTTATTGGAACTATTTTATTTAGTCTTTCGATTGGACATGTGACAGGAATTTCATTATCATGGTGTCAAACTTGGATTGATCGGAGAATGGAAAGAGGGGTCAAAGTTGAAAATATCCACTAAAGGCAGATACGGTCTAACAATAATGATAGCATTAGCAAAAAAATATGGGGAAGGTCCCATCTCATTAAAGTCGATTGCAAAAGATTATCAACTATCTGAACACTATTTAGAACAGTTGATAGCACCATTACGAAATGCAACGTTAGTAAAAAGCGTCCGGGGAGCATATGGGGGGTATATGTTATCAAAACCCCCTGAGAACATTACAGCAGGTGATATCATCCGAGTTTTAGAAGGTCCTATTAGCCCTGTGGAAGTTATGGAAGATGAAGAACCTGCTAAAAGAGATTTATGGATTAAGATTAGAGATGCAGTTAAAGAAGTGTTAGATAGTACAACATTAGCAGATTTAGCAAATTATGAAGATAAAGGTGAGCAAGAGTACTATATGTTTTATATTTAGTCAAAACTATAGTTATAATGGGAGAAGTGAGGATATCCTCACTTTTCTTTACGACTGTTACTATTTAGAAGGTGTGTATTTATGGAGAGAATCTACTTAGATCACGCAGCAACTTCCCCAGTCCATCCGGAAGTTTTTGCGGCAATGAAGCCTTTTTATGATGAGGTTTTCGGGAACCCGTCTAGTATTCATCATTTCGGCAGGGAAGCAAGGCGAGGTATAGACGAGGCAAGGGAATATATAGCCAAGGCAATCGGGGCTTCCTTTGAGGAAATTGTCTTTACTAGTGGTGGAACGGAATCGGATAATTTAGCGATAATGGGTTACGCTTTTGCTCACCAAAATAAAGGTAAACATCTCATTACAACGGAAGTGGAACATCATGGCGTTCTTCATACATTCGAATTTTTAGAGAAACAAGGATTTAAAGTAACGTATTTAAAAGTGGACGAAACCGGGAAGATATCCCTTGATGAATTGAATAAGGCACTTACCTCTGAGACGATTCTCGTCTCTTGTATGTTTGGGAACAATGAGGTTGGTTCCATTCAACCAATTAAAGAAATTGGAGTTCTATTACGTGATCATCCTGCGGTTTTCCATACGGATGCTGTACAAGCCTTTGGGATGGAATCAATAAATATAAAAGAGCTTGGTGTGGATTTCCTTGCCATGTCTGCCCATAAAATAAACGGACCGAAAGGAATTGGCTTTTTATATGTTAAGAAAGGAATTACGATTAATCCCCTTCTTCATGGGGGGGAACAGGAAAGAAAACGACGTGCTGGTACCGAGAACGTGGCTGCTGTCGTCGGACTTCAAAAAGCTGTAGAAATTGCCCTGTCAGAAAGACAGCAAAGACGGAAAACGTATATAACGTATCGCAATATCCTTCTTGATACATTCCGCAGGGAGGAACTGCACTTTACCCTCAATGGGGATCCACATCATTACTTACCACATATACTAAATGTCAGTTTTCCTGGAATTAACGTGGAATCCATCCTTACAAATTTAGATTTGGACGGGGTAGCAGTATCCAGTGGTTCCGCATGTACGGCTGGATCCATTGACCCTTCCCATGTTTTGACGGCGATGTACAAAGATGTTTCCAGAAGTCAATCTGCGATTCGTTTTAGTTTTGGGTATGGATTGTCAAGAGAGCAGGTAGAGGAAGCGGCTATTCGTACAGTAAAAGTAATTAAGCGGATATCACGATAATAAAAGAAATAGAAAGGGGGATGACCATGACAACACTGAAGGATCCAGCGGGTACTAGAGTTGTAGTTGGTATGTCTGGTGGTGTAGATTCATCCGTGGCTGCGTATTTATTAAAGCAACAGGGCTATCAAGTCATAGGAATCTTTATGAAAAACTGGGATGATACAGATGAAAATGGAGTCTGTACAGCAACGGAAGATTATAATGATGTCATCCGTGTGTGTAATCAATTAGGTATTCCTTATTATGCGGTGAATTTTGAAAAGGAATACTGGGATAAAGTGTTTTCCTATTTTCTTGAAGAGTACCGTTCTGGACGGACACCTAACCCTGATGTTATGTGTAATAAGGAAATAAAATTTAATGCTTTCTTAGAACATGCCTTATCTTTGGGTGCAGATTATGTGGCAACAGGCCATTATGCCAGAGTAAGACATATGGAAGATGGAGTGGAGCTATTAAGGGGAGTAGACGATAATAAAGATCAAACGTATTTTTTGAATGCCCTAAATAGTAAGCAATTAGAGAAAGTATTATTTCCCATTGGTGAAATTGAAAAACCTCGAGTACGAGAGATTGCAAAGGAAGCAGAATTGGCTACTGCAACGAAAAAGGATAGCACTGGTATTTGCTTTATTGGTGAGCGGAATTTTAAAGAATTTTTAAGTCAGTATCTGCCTGCTCAACCTGGTGACATGAAAACGTTGGACGGAGAAATAAAAGGAAGGCATGATGGTTTAATGTATTATACACTAGGGCAACGGCAAGGGTTAGGAATAGGTGGTGCAGGAGAACCTTGGTTTGTATTGGACAAGGACCTAGAAGATAATACCCTTATTGTAGGACAAGGTTATCATCATCCTGCTTTATATTCCAAAGGGTTGATAGCCAGTAATGTTAACTGGATCAGTAAGGAAATAACAGATTCTTTCCACTGTACTGCAAAATTCCGATATCGTCAGAAGGATCAAGGGGTGACGGTGATCCCTTTAGGTGATAACATGGTACGAGTGGAATTTGATAATCCTGACCGAGCCATCACGCCTGGTCAGTCTGTTGTGTTTTACGACGGAGAAATCTGTTTAGGTGGCGGTGTGATCGATGAGGTTTTAAAGGACTGATAAACCGTAAAGGCTCAGTCCTTTTTTCGGATGGTTCTATACTTTTCAAGGAGAGTTTAAGAATGGATAAAAATAAAAAAGCTGTGACAGAAATGGAAAATGGAAATTTGGAAGAAGCGGCAAAGTTGTTAAATGAGGCAATCGAAGAAAATCCAAAGAATCCTGTGGCATATGTAAACTTCGGAAATCTATTATCCGCTGTTCAGGAGGAAGAACGGGCAATTATCTTTTTTAATAAAGCGATCGAATTAGATGAGTATCAGGCAACAGCCTATTATGGGAAAGGGAATGTGCTGTTCAATCAAGGGCTATATCTAGAAGCTATTGATGCTTATCAGGAGGCGCTCGCTAGAGATCTTAAAGAGGGAGACGTTTATTATATGCTTGGGTTAAGTTTTTATCAAAATGGTGATCTTTCCCGTGCCTTACCTAGTTTACAAAGGGCAACAGAACTTAATCCTACGGATGTAGATGCCCATTTTCAATATGGGTTAACTCTCGCACAATTGGAGCAAATAGAGGAATCCATTACTATGTTTGAGAAGGTCCTTCAATTGAATCCACTTCATGCGGACAGTTACTTTAACTTAGGGGTGGCCTATTCCTATCAGGAACAATTGGACAAAGCAGTTATGATGTTTGATAAGGCACTTGAATTACAGCCGGATCACATATTAAGTGCCAATGGAAAAAAACAGTTGGAGAAACTCCTTCAGCAAGGGGACGAAAGAAAGTAGGTTTCCATATGCATGAAACACAAATCTCATTAGACGGAAAAGACGATATTAAAGGGGAATTACTTCATACCATTTATCATAATGAAGAAACCCTTTATACAGTTGCAAAAATTAAAGTAATAGAATCCTCTTTACCTATGGAAGATAAGGAAACGGCAATCGTTGGTATTATGCCAAAACTAGAGAGGGACATTACCTATCTTTTCCGGGGGAATTTTTCTGATCACCCCCGATTTGGACGACAATTTAAAGTGGAACAGTTTCAAAAAAAATTACCAGAGACAGATCAAGGAATTATTTTATATTTATCCAGTGACCGTTTCCCTGGAATAGGAAGAAAAACAGCAGAAAAGATTGTCAACACGTTAGGAAAACAAGCAATCTCCATTATTATTCAAGATCGTTCTGCTTTAGACAGTATTCAAGGTATTAAACCTAATAAAGCGGAAGAAATCTATCAGACTTTATTAGAGGATCAAGGAATTGAACAAGTTTTAATGCGCCTTTATGAATTCGGATTTGGTTTACAGTTGGCTATGAAAGTATATCAAGTTTATAAAATGGACGCATTAACTATTATGGAAGAAAATCCTTATCAAATGATTGAGGATGTCGTGGGGATTGGATTTCAAAAGGCAGATATGATCGGGAGGAAACTGGGGCTCACTGGGAATCATCCTGACAGGATAAAAGCTGCTATCCTTTTTACGTTAACAGAGTATTCATTAAATGAGGGACATGTCTTTGTAATAAATGAAACTGCTGTGACAAAGTCGAAAGAACTTTTGGAGACTGGTGGAGGAGAGATAATTACCCCTCTTGATATTGCTGATCAAGTGATTGCTTTAGGAGAAGAGGGTAAAGTTATTATTGAAGAGAATAGGATGTACCTCCCAACGTTGAATTTTGCAGAACAGGGCATTGTAACAAATGTAACCCGTCTATTAACGAAGGGTCAGGATCTGGACACCTTTCCTGAATCGGAGTTTTTTAAGGCGTTGGGAAAAGTGGAGGAGACACTGGGAATTAGTTATGCCCCTTCTCAACAAGAGGCAATTAGCGAAGCTCTAAAGTCCCCTGTCATGATCTTAACGGGAGGACCAGGAACAGGAAAGACTACGGTGATCAAAGGTCTAATTGAAGTTTTTGGTCAATTAAGGGGAATTTCCGTGAATCCTGATGATTATGGAAAGAAAGACAAATTCCCTGTTTTACTGGCAGCACCGACAGGTAGGGCTGCAAAACGAATGAGTGAATCCACAGGGTTGCCTGCATCAACTATTCACCGCCTCCTAGGGTTAAAAGGCACGGAGGATAATATGGATGAATATGATTCGGAACTGTTAGAAGGGGAATTGATTATTCTCGATGAGATGTCCATGGTGGATACATGGCTTGCTAATCAGTTATTCAAAGCGATTCCAACAAATATGCAGGTCATTCTTGTTGGCGATGAAGATCAACTTCCCTCGGTCGGTCCTGGTCAGGTATTAGCGGACTTATTAGCTTCTGATATTGTTCCAGCAGTAAAGCTAACAGATATTTACAGACAGTCAGAAGGCTCCCAAATCATCGACTTTTCACATCGAATTAAAGAAGGGATATTACCAGATCAAATTGATTCAAGTAGTAAAGATCTTCGTTTCTTTCCTTGTTTACAAAATGATGTCCCTGAGGCTGTACGTCAAATATGTCAACGGGCAATGAATAAAGGCTTTACTGCAAAAGACATTCAAGTCCTTGCTCCAATGTACCGTGGGAATGCAGGGGTAGAGAATTTAAATGATGTACTGCAAAAACTATTTAATCCCCCCTCTGACCAGAGACGGGAAGTTCCGTTTGGGAATGTTGTATTTCGAGTTGGGGATGTTGTCCTTCAGTTGGTTAATAATCCAGAAGAAAATGTATTTAATGGGGACAGGGGTGAGATAGTTTCTATATTTTTGGAAAAGGAAAACACAGATAGAGAATTAAAAATCGTTATTTCCTTTGATGGTGTGGAGGTTCAATACACAAAGCCGGACCTATCCCAAATTACCCATGCTTATTGTTGTTCTATCCATAAATCACAAGGGAGCGAATTCCCTATTGTTATTATGCCAGTAGTTAAAGGCTATTATCGCATGCTTCGAAAAAAATTAATTTATACAGGGGTTACGAGGGCAAAGGAATTTCTCCTTTTATGTGGGGAATGGCAAGCATTAGACATGGCTGTAAAAAATGATAATGATTTAAAAAGGAATACAACCTTGTTGGAAAAGTTAACTGTTACAATGGAAAAGGAATACCAGCATGAAAAAGATGGTGTTTCCCAAGACTAAGAATGTTCGAGAGGAGGGAGAGTCCTTTGCGAACATTAGAAAAAGTCAAGGGAGCACCTGTTTTTTTTGAAAAAACAAGAAAACCTGTCGGCAAGATAACTGATTTAGTCCTTTCACACAAGACAAATATGGTGGAAGGCTATTGGGTCAATGATCACCGCTGGTGGTCTAAGAGGCACTTTCTCCCCCTTGATAAAGTAGTCCATGAAGATGCAGATGGTATGTATGTTAAACAAGACACCTCTCTTAAAACGGTAGTTAGCTTTACGCAACGTTTTGCAGACGGCAGTGGCCACTCGTTCGGAAAACCCGTTAAGGAGAGGGATGGGGCAATGATTGGTATTCTAGAAGATGTATACTTTCTTCCAGATTCGGGAAAAATTATAGGGTATGAACTATCGGAAGGACTTTACTCTGACATTAAATATGGTGTAAAGGTCATTAAGCCTTCGTCACCACTCGTTGAAACAGAGTCTTCCTTAATCGTGCTAAATTAGTTTAGAATCTGGAGGATATCTTCGATGCGTTGCCCAAATTGTAAAGGAAAAGATATAGGAAAAATTGGAACAAATCAATATTACTGTTGGAATTGCTTCATTGAACTGTCAATTTCTGACGGGAGGTTTTGCCTTCATCAGGTGGAAATGGATGGGTCGTTAAGCTCCCTTGACGATCTTTTTGAGGAAACGGAAAGGCAAATAAACATGGAGTAACTGTGAAACGGTGGTGACAACGAATGAGAATGAGATCTCTTGTTGCAATAGGTGCAGGTGCATATGCTGTATCAAGGAATAAAAACATGAGAAAACAATTACAAAAGCGTATGACGCCGATTGTTTCTTCTATTGAAGGGATAATCCCTAAAGGCCGGACAATAAAACGGTTCCGAAAACAAATGATGAAAATCATTTCCTGATTTTTCTATAAAGAGGTGATTATCCATTTTACTATATTGATGGGTAATCCCTCTTCTTTCTTATTTTTTTGAAATTCTATACTTTTATAGGAGGAACATTTGTGGAAAATCGCCTTTTGCCATGGATCATTAAGCTATCATTTTTTCTTCTCTGTGGCCTTGTTTTATATATGCTCTTCTTAATTGGATCATACATGAGACCTGTGTTTGAAATAGTTCTGCGAGTAATCGTTCCTTTTTTTGTTGCTGGTTTAATCGCATACATACTACACCCTATTATTAAAAAAATGGAAAATAAAAAAGTACCAAGGTCACTTTCGATTTTGTTAATCTATACACTGTTCGTACTTCTCTTTATTTGGGTACTATTTAAAGGTACACCATATATTTTATTGGAAGGTCAAGAACTTCTAGAGCAACTACCTTACATGGCTGAAACATACGGAACTTTTGTGAATACCATACATGAGAAAGCGGAAGTATTGCCAGAGACATTTCAAGACCGTGCGGAGGAGTGGCTTCTTTCAGGGGAAGCATATATGGCCGAAACACTAACGAAAATAGGGGCATTTATACGACAACTTGTGGACTGGATGTTTATTCTTGTGGTAATTCCTTTTCTTGTATTTTATTTGTTGAAGGATATGGAATTAGTAAAAAAACTTTGCTGGTATATAACTCCGAAACCATACCGTAAAGAAGGGGAAAGGTTAATAAAAGAAATTGACGAATCCCTGGGGAACTATATTCGAGGACAATTATTAGTTTGTGTTGCAGTAGGAATCTTTGCTTATATTGGCTTTATCCTCATTGACATGCCATATGCCTTACTGCTTGCTGTCTTTATCGGCCTGACAAATGTAATCCCATATTTCGGACCAATTATAGGAGTAGTCCCTGTAATTTTCATTGCGTTAACAGAATCCCTTCAATTAGTTGTAATGGCTATTATTGTCACATTAATTGTTCAGGTCATCGAGGGTAATTTACTAGCTCCTATCATCGTTGGAAAAAGCCTGCATATGCATCCGGCACTTATTATTTTTGCCCTTGTTGTTGGAGGCGAGGTTGCCGGTGTCATCGGTTTAATATTGTCCGTTCCAATTTTAACAGTGATAAGGGTCATTTTGGTTCATGTAAGAAGAATGATTCGTGAAAGAAAAGGGTTCTATTATTGACAAACACATTTCCAATTTCTATAATGACATCAGTAAGCAAAAAATCATCAAATTGATGACGGAACCGAAATTGCTAAAGACCATCTACTTAAAGCTTATCAACGGCTTATCAGAGAGAAATTTCCATGGCTGGGAGAAATTTCAGATGAAGGTTAGCAATCAGCTACTCCTGAGAGCAGGAAAACCCTGCCGGTACACGGCCGTTAACCGTTAGAGAGGTGATATAGAAAACACTGTAAATACTGTTTTCTATGTAACCAGGGTGGTACCGCGTGAGATAACTCTCGTCCCTGTTTTAGGGATGAGTGTTTTTTTTGTTTTTCAAAAGTTCCCTGGTGAACCAAAGCTGTCTGTACTGGACTGGAAAGAAAAAGGAGGAAATGAAATGAAGCAGTTAACATCTGCACAAGTGAGAAAATTGTTTTTAGAATTCTTTAAAGAAAAAGGGCATCATGTGGAACCTAGTGCACCCCTTGTTCCACATGATGATGCTTCGTTACTTTGGATTAATAGTGGAGTAGCAACATTAAAGAAGTATTTTGATGGACGGGTGATACCTAAAAATCCAAGGATAACAAATGCTCAAAAATCGATCCGAACAAATGATATTGAAAATGTAGGTAAAACAGCCCGTCATCATACTTTTTTTGAGATGCTTGGTAATTTCTCCATCGGAGATTATTTTAAGAAAGAAGCTATTCATTGGGCTTGGGAATTTTTAACTAGTGAAAAGTGGATTGGATTTGATGCAGAAAAACTTTCCGTAACTATTTACCCTGAGGACGATGAAGCATTTGATATTTGGCATCAGGAGGTAGGTCTTCCTAAAGAGAGGATCATCCGACTAAAAGAGAACTTCTGGGATATAGGAGAAGGACCTTGTGGACCAAATACAGAGATTTTTTATGACCGTGGAGAATCATATGGGAATGATCCTCATGACCCTGAGATGTATCCAGGTGGTGAGAATGAACGGTATTTAGAAGTATGGAACCTTGTTTTTTCCCAGTTCAATCACAATCCAGATGGAAGTTATACTCCTCTTCCTAAGAAAAACATTGATACCGGAATGGGATTAGAAAGGATGGTATCCATCATTCAGGATGCCAGAACCAATTTTGATACAGACTTATTTATTCCAATTATTGAGGCCACTGAAGAGATTGCTAACACCAAATACGGTAATACTGCCGAAGGGGATACAGCATTTAAAGTTATTGCTGACCATATCCGGACAGTAACGTTTGCCGTTTCCGATGGAGCACTTCCTTCCAATGAAGGTAGAGGATATGTTTTAAGGAGGCTTCTACGTCGTGCCGTACGCTATGCAAAGCAAATTGGAATTGAACGCCCATTTATGTATGGATTGGTTCCCGTTGTTGGAAAGATAATGAACGATTTTTATCCTGAGGTTAAGGAAAAGGAAGAATTTATTCAAAAGGTTATTAAGAATGAAGAGGAAAGATTCCATGAAACCTTAAATGAAGGATTAACCATACTAAATCGCATCATTGAAAAAGTTAAAGGGGAAAATGCTTCTCAAGTGGAAGGTAAAGACGTATTCCGATTATATGACACATATGGTTTTCCAGTGGATCTAACGGAAGAGTACGTGCAGGAAGCTGGTCTTGAAATTGATCGTAGTGGCTTTGAGGCAGAGATGAAGCAACAGAGAGAACGGGCAAGGGCAGCGAGACAAGATACAGGATCAATGCAGACACAAGATGAAACTTTAGGAAAAATAAAAGTGGAAAGCGAATTCGTAGGATATGATGTCTTAGGGATTCCAACAGTAGTGAAAGCGATTGTTAAAGACAAAAAACTTGTTGAGGAAGCCTATGTTGGAGATATTGTTCAACTTATTTTAGATAGAACACCTTTTTATGCTGAAAGTGGTGGACAGATCGCAGATACAGGGTCCTTATTTACAAAAGATCATGAACTGAGAGTAACAGATGTACAAAAGGCACCAAATGGGCAAAACCTTCACACGGCAGAAGTTGTAAAAGGTTCTGTAAAAACAGAAATGGGATTCTCAGCACAGGTAGATGAAAAGAGCCGAAAAGGTGTGGTAAAAAATCATACAGCAACACATCTTCTCCACCAGGCGTTGAAAGATGTACTTGGAGAACATGTTAATCAAGCGGGATCTCTTGTGGCAGAGGATCGATTACGTTTTGACTTCTCTCATTTCGGGCAAGTAACAGAGGAAGAATTGGAGAAAATAGAAACAATTGTAAATGAAAAGGTTTGGGAAGGGATCCTAGTCCATACTACGTTCAGAAGTCTTCAAGAAGCTAAATATATGGGAGCTATGGCTCTATTTGGAGAGAAATATGGAGAAACCGTCCGGGTAGTACAAGTGGGGAAATATAGTTTGGAACTCTGTGGAGGATGCCATGTGAACAACACAGCAGAAATCGGCCTCTTCAAGATTGTTTCGGAAGGAGGAATTGGAGCGGGAGTGCGTCGAATTGAAGCAGTAACAGCAAAAAAAGCATATGAATTTATGAATGGACAGGTAGATGTGCTAAAAAATGCTGCAGACTTATTGAAAACAAAGTTGAATGATGTTCCATTCCGAATTGAACAATTACAAAAGCAGTTGAAAGAAAAGGAAAGGGAGAACGAATCCTTTGCAGCAAAGCTCAGTCAATTAGAGGCAGGTAATATTCTTGACGAAATGGAAGAAATAAATGGTATTCCATTGTTAGTCAAGCAAGTAAATGTTACAGATATGAATCGCCTCCGTCAAATGGCAGATTCTTTAAAAGAAAAAATAAATTCAGGTATTCTCGTTCTCGCTTCTGTAAACAATGGTAAAGTTAATATCGTAACAAGCGTTTCGAAAGATCTAGTGAAGGAAGGCCACCATGCAGGTAATATTGTTAAGGAAGTGGCAACACACTGCGGTGGAGGAGGAGGAGGCCGCCCAGATATGGCACAGGCCGGAGCCAAAAATCCTGAAAAACTTGGGGAAGCTTTAAAAATAGTTCCTGAATTAGTAAAAAGAAATTACTAAATCTTGCTAATTCGTGTACAATAAAGTACAAGGGTAGACAATGGTCGTTGAATAATTATTGAATAAATGAAATATTATTTGGTGTAGAGAAAGAGGCAGTCCATCGTCCGTTTTTAAGGAGCTTGCTTTTGGAAAGATAAGTATATTTTTTAGTACAAGAGTAAAGTATGCTGTAAAGCTCCAGGCGTATTGCGCTTTACTAATTCCCTGCCATTTCTTTCAAAAATGGAGAGAGGTGTTTCCTATGAGTTCAATGGACAATACAATGAAGTTTAATTTTAACGATGACTCTTTAGATGAAGATGTGAAAGAAATATTATTAACGGTTTATTCTTCATTAGATGAAAAGGGATATAATCCAATTAATCAGATTGTAGGTTATCTATTATCTGGAGATCCGGCCTATATTCCCCGTCACAATGATGCCCGCTCCCTTATTCGGAAAATTGAAAGGGATGAAATCATTGAAGAGTTAGTAAGGTCTTATTTATCTCAACAAGAGAAGGAGTAAGTATGAAGGTAATGGGATTAGATGTAGGGACGAAGACCATTGGTGTTGCGGTTAGTGATGCTTTAGGATGGACTGCCCAAGGTGTAGAAACGATAAAAAGAAATCCTGAAAATGAAGAAAAGGATTTTGAACGGCTTAAAGAACTAATTAAAATACATGACGTTAGTTCAATTGTAGTGGGTTTACCGAAGAATATGAACGGAACGATTGGCCCCAGTGGAGAATTGTGTCAAATATTCGCGGAAAAACTAGCAGATACAACAAAATTAAAGGTAGAATTATGGGATGAACGTTTATCTACAGTCGCAGCGGAAAGAATGTTAGTATCGGCTGATGTCAGCCGAAAAAAACGTAAGAAAGTTATTGATAAAATGGCCGCTGTAATAATATTGCAAGGTTTTTTAGATCGGAGGCAATAACGAACTTTATCAGTGGAAAAGGAGGCAAATCGATGTCAGAATATCAAATGCAACGTCCAGCAGAAGACGAAGAGAGAATAATCATTCCAGACGAAAATGGGGATGAACACCTTTTTGAGGTACTATTTACATTTGACGTGGATGAAACAGGGAAGTCTTATATGGTTTTAGTCCCAGAAGGATCCAATGAATCCGAGGAAGATGAAGTGGAAGTAACGGCATTCCGTTTTGAAGAGCCTGAAGGGGAAGACCTTGCTTTATATCCCTTAGAAACAGATGAAGAATGGGATATGGTAGAGGAGTTACTGTCTACATTTACAGAGGAAGAGGAATAATTTATTTTAAAGGAGAGGGCTACATGGTGTAGTTATATTTATTACACCATGTAGCTTTTTCTGTTAAAAGGTAAGAATATATGAAACCCTCGTGCAAGTTGTCCAGCTCCAGCGATAAGCGTTTACTTCAGTGGCATCACACGAGCGATGCTGCCCTTGAGTCTGCTTTGAGTTACCACGTCGGACAGGACGTCCTAATATCGGGCATGCCACAGGACGTGGCGCTTTGCCCGATGGACGGACAGGACGTCCTAATATCGGGCATGCCACAGGACGTGGCGCTTTGCCCGATGAACGGATACGCATCCTCGAAAAGTTAGAAGAGGAAGAGGCAGTGACAGTGACAGTGACATTCGCCCGTGACCGAGGGGCTAACGCTTATATAATTGGTCCAAAGAAAAAAACATTAATTAAATCAAAAAAAATTGATTAAAAGACTTGTTAAATTTACCATATTCATATAAAATGACATTAGATCAAAAAAACTTGATTAATTAATCAAAAATAATTGATTTAATAAAAGGGAAATTGGAAGGAGGAATTACAATGAATCATTATCATATGAGTGGGATGAAGGCTGAAATTGCATACAGACAAGAAGCAGTAAAACGAACGTACTCAACTGTCAGTAAGGAAAATGGATTAATATTAATAGCAGTGAAAAAACTCCAAAAAGGAGTCAGTACTTTTTTCAAATCAAGAAGAAACTCCCGTTCAACTGTTTCCTCTAAAATCTGCTAATGTAGTACATAAAATAAGACTGGGACAAAATTGTTCCAGTCTCTATTTTTATAAAGAAAATTATATGTGTCAAGCTCATGCGACGAGCGTTTCCCCGGTTGCAGCGATATGCCTCCAGTTACCACGCCGGACAGGACGGCCTAATATCGGGCATGCCACAGGACGTGGCCGTTCTGTCCGATGGACGGACAGGACGTCCTAATATCGGGCAAGCCACAGGACGTGGCGTTTTGCCCACTAGCGTTGCATAACTGTAAATTAATTTGTAAATAAAGTAAAATTTACCATGCGTATTTTATCATCAGAAGCAAAAAAGACAATCTGGAATAAGATTGTTGCTTGTTCCCATTTTTTGTAAATTATTTATTTGATCTTTTTCTTAATACGTTTCTTTCTTTTGTCCACAATCAGCGCGACACTACCATAAACAACATCTTTTTTTGGTTTTTCCGGAATTTTTTGCCTTCCTTTAGATGTTTTTTTAGGCTTATATGCTAACGCAGCCGTGAATTGTTTCCATGAATTACAGATGTAAGCTCTAATATGTTTCAAAATATCTAGCATAGTTTTATCCGATTTTGTATTCAGCTTCACGATAAGTGTTATTAAGTATGTGATCATTGCAATAAACATTTGGTTCCAAATGCCTTGCGGCTTTGTACTCCATATCTTAACGAACCTTAAAGATTGTTTTATCCATTTAAAGAACAGTTCAATAATCCATCGATTCTTGTATACTTCAGATATATATTGTGCCTCTAAGTCCCATCTAGTAGTAGCAAGTCTATACAATCTTCCTTTTTCATCCTCAAACTCCACTAGTCTAATTGGCTCCATTTTGGCACCTGCACCCAGAATAACTTTGGCATCTCTTTTGATGTTAGATCCCGTTGGTACTTCGTACTCCTCTAACACCTTTATCTTAAATGGGTCTCGAAGTCTAATAACACATTTAATATCTTTTTTTATCCACTCGTTCATACGATAGAAATCCATATAGCCCCGGTCCATCACATAGGTTTCGTCAGAAACTTCTATTAAAATATCGCCTCCTTCATGATCTTGAACTTTACCGTTTGATGGAACGATTTTATCCGGATAATGAACATCTGGTGAAGCTACAATTAGCCTTGTATGCATCTTTACAGCAGTATTTTCTTTAGAAACATTTGCCCAGCTAGACAAAAAAGCTGGCAGTCCAAGTCGTGTCGCATCAACGATGCGTAGTCTACCTATATAAGGAGGAAGACCAACCATACTTCTAGTATGAAAGTTAAGTTGAGCGACTACTTTAAGGAACAATTTTTGAAGAATGGCAGTATCCAGTTCATTAATTCTTCGACTTAATTGAGAACTACTTATACTTTCCACATCAATACATTTCATAAGTTCCTTTTTTGCACGCAATTCTATGTCAAATACAGAGTATGACTCCCATTTTTGAATCTGAGCGGTGACAAAAATTTTAACAAGTGCTTCAATAGTTAACTTACTATTATTGTAATTTAAGATCGGACAAGCCAAATCCTCGGTAGGTAAATAATCCAAGCATTGACTTAATACGTTTTTTTGAGATAATATACTCCTATTCATTATTATTTAACTCCTATTGTAGATAGTTTGTATTTGGGAACAAACATCTAACAAATACAATAGGAGCTTTTTTTATGTTTGTCTACATATATCTTTCTATAATTTACTATTTCTGGAATCCGTGCAACGCTAGTGCGTTTTGCCCGATGGACGGATAAACAACGGAGCGTTAGCTAGTAGAGGAAGAGGCACTGCCCTACGCTCGTGACCAAAGGCGCTTGCGCTTTTCTTAATAACTGCAGATTAACAGCAAGTGCTATCTTCTGTTCGAAAAATACAACACAGTTGATTGGATAATAATCCATTCATTTCTTTCTGGTTTATCTGGTAATAACTCCATGTCCCTTTTGTTTCTTTTGTAATCAAGTTGGCATCCAATAATATTTTAAGGTGATAAGAAAGTTTAGATTGTTGCATATCAATTGTTTCACTCAAATCACATACACAAACTGACGTTGAATTTGTAATCAAATAAAGTATCTCTAGACGTTTTTTATCTGCGAGTGCTTTAAATTTTTTTTCGTAGGAATGAAAGAATTCAGCATCTGGCCGATCGGTATTTCCTTTTGTGAGAGGAATAGATAATGGATTCATAGGAACCTCCTTCATTTATATCAAAAAAAATTGATTTATATCTACATTATATCAGTAACATAATCAATTTCAAGTAATGCTTGCTATTGTATGAACAAGAAAATAAAATCGTATTATAGTGTTTTATCACACTTAATGTCCAGATGCTTTACTATTTTGCAAGAAAGATCGAAAAATATTTATTGTATAGTATAATAGATGGGGTGAAAGGGGGACTAAGGTTTGTCTGACAAAAAAAACAAAGCAAAGCTTATAAATCGTAAAAAATTAGAGGAACGGCAAAAGGAAGCAAGCGTTGTACGCAAAATAGTAATGATTTGCCTTCTACTTATCATTTTGGGAGTGGCAGGAGGGGCATATGCTGGTTATCATTATGTAACTGGTGCCATTGGCCCTGTAGATGAGAATGATGATGAAATTGTGCATGTTACTATCCCAATTGGTTCCACAAGTACGGGTATCGGAAGAATTTTAGAGGAAAATGGTGTCATAAGTGACTCGTCCATTTTCAGGTATTACGTCCGTTTTAAGAATGAAACTGGGTTTCAGGCAGGAGATTATGAATTAACAAAATCTATGAACTTGGATCAAATTATTGACGAATTAAAAGAAGGTACGATATATCAAGAATATCAACTAAGTTTTACAATTCCAGAAGGACGTTGGTTAGAGGATGTCATTACGAGAATTGCATCGGAAACCAATCTGGAAGAAGAAGAATTAACAGAAAAGGTAAATGATGAAGAGTATCTTACAGAACTTATTAGCCGTTTTGAAATGCTCGAGGATGTAATTTTAGATGAAGAGATCAGATGGCCTCTAGAGGGTTATATGTTCCCTTCCCGGTATGACTTTGTGGAAGAAGAAATTGAAGTGGAACAGATGATTGAATCGATGCTAAGACGTACTGCAACCGTATTAACGGACAATGGTGCCGGTTCATCCGATTACTCTTATCATGAGATCTTGACGATAGCTTCTATTATTGAAGGTGAGGCAAGGAATGATGAAGAGCGTTTAAGAATTTCAGGTGTTATTGAAAACCGGTTAAGGATCGGTATGCCACTTCAGATGGATCCGACCGTTGCCTATGCACATGGAGAGCATTTCTCTAGAACATTAATTGAACATACAGAATTCGCATCTCCTTATAACACTTACCATATTAATGGGTTACCAATTGGTCCAATTAATAATCCGGGAGAAGCATCGATACGTGCGGCGTTAAATCCGGAAGATCATAAATACTTGTATTTCTATCATGCTCCAAGTGGGAATGTATATTTCTCAGAAACGTTGGACGAGCATAACCGCGCAGTACAGCAGTATCGTTAATATACAGGAACAGAGAATGTGATGATTCGCATTCTCTGTTTTTATGTGTTAAAATATATCGATAAAAGTTTTAGAAGGGCATTTTTTTTTTAGAAAAGGGCAGCCAAAGGAGGCGCTTTTTTTATGGATATAGACGAATATATTAACAAACTTTTACCCGAAATTAATGATCCGTTAACAATCGAGATGGAACAATACGCGCAAAAACATCAAGTACCTATCATGGAGCCAGCTGGGATAGCCCTTCTACTCCAAGTATTAGAAATACATCAACCAAAAAAAATTCTTGAAGTTGGCACCGCTATTGGCTATTCTGCGATTCGTATGGCTAAAAGATTGACTGATAGCACCATTGTTACTTTAGAAAGGGATTTGGAGCGAATACAACTTGCGAAACAACATATCGAAAAAGCAGGCCTTGAGAACCGAATAGTCATCCTAGAAGGGGACGCATTAGAACTGGAAAGTGCCGTTTCTGACTTTGGTCCATTTGATATAGTGTTCATTGATGCTGCTAAGGGTCAATATGAGCGCTTCTTTGATATGTATGAACCTATGGTCTGTAAAGGCGGGCTCATTATATCAGACAATGTATTATTTAAAGGAATTGTATCAGGGGAGAAACCAGCTCCCCATAAACGACTGGAAGGAATGGCAAATAAACTCCGGGGCTATAATGAAAGATTAATGAGGGATACAAGGTTCTCTTCCATGATATACCCGGTAGGTGATGGTGTCATGGTTAGTATAAAGAAAAGCGCAAGCGCCTAGGCTCACGAGCGTAGGGCAGTGGAGGAATGACAACTAGAAGTGCGCTCTTAGACTTCGGTTGTCATTTCCGAAGT
>NZ_JAHQCS010000102.1 GCF_019042215.1 Evansella tamaricis
CTGACCGAAACCCTTGTGGAGCGACCCGTTCGGGCACAAGTTGCTCCAACTTCTGACCGAAACCCTTGTGGAGCGACCCGTTCGGGCACAAGTTGAGCCAACTTCTGACCGAAATCCGTCTCGAGCTCCCGTTCGGGAAGAACTTGCCCCATCTTCCGACCGAAACCCTTGTGGAGCGACCCGTTCGGGCACAAGTTGAGCCAACTTCTGACCGAAATCCGTCTCGGCCTCCTCATTTGGGTACAACTTGATTTATTAAATTATTAAAGAACAGTCCTGATCCATGCTGAAGAGATACATATCATTACTTATTCATGTTTTCTTCCATCTGAATGATCCAATCTGTAATAATTTCCGCATCTTCTAATGAAACGAGTTTTCCAGGCATCAAACCCACTCCTTCATATGTAAAATCAATAAACTCTTGTCTCGATAAACCGGTATTTAAAAGACCAGGTGCGGAAGCCCCGTTTAAATCTGTACCGTGACAGCCTATACAAGACCTGTTGTAAAGGGGTTGAGCAATGGATGTTAATTCATCCACTTCTCCACGCGAATCTGACTGTCCATTCCCTGAGACCTCACATCCCATCAAAATCATTACAGTTAACGCTACAAATAATAATAGGCCAAAAATTTTTTTCTGTTTTTCCACATTGTTACTCCCTTCAGTGTAATCTACTTATCATTTTAATAGAAAAAAAAACACCATTATCGATAAAACATGTAGATTTGATGACAATGGATTTCAGCCCTGACCTATATAGTGGACAAAAAAATACTATGCAGTGGAAAAATTTACTTTATGATAAAGGAAGATACAAACTTTATTTAAAGGTAAGTATAAGTTTTTGCACCTTCGGGCATTGTCTAGCTCCATCGCCTACTCGCTGCGGGGCACTTCGGAAGTGACAACCGAAGTCAAAGATCGGACTTCTAGCTACTTCTTCGAATTCGCTGTCCAACGAGCGTTTACTTCGCGAGTTAGCTTCGAGTTGCCTCGACGGACAGGACGTCCTAATATCGGGCATGCCACAGGACGTGGCGTTTTGCCCGATGGACGGATAAACAACGGAGCGATGCTTGTAGAGGAAGAGGCACTGCCCTACGCTCGTGAGCTTAGGCGCTTGCGCTTTTCTAATATTTTTTTAAATTTTTTTGTAACAAATCAATTGTTTGAGGAACTAATTATGTGAGAGCGAAACAATGCTGCCAGCAGTCAGGTTGTTTGAGGAGTGGAATGATGAAACTAGAAGAATTATATAAAGAAATACAACCAAGCATCTATGCGTTCTTCTATGTGAAAACGATGAATAAGGAGATTGCGGAAGATATGACACAAGAGGTTTTTTATCAAGCAATCAAAAACTATAATACTTATTCTGGGAAATCCACCCTCAAAACGTGGACCTTTTCAATAGCAAAGAATATTTTACTCAAACACTTTCGAACCAATAAATATAAGGGAGATTTGGCAACAAAACTTCAAAATGAAATGCTTTTACAAACCACAGAATCCTTAGAAACACAGATAATTCAAAAAGAAAAACGGCTTCATTTAATTCATTTAATCAATAAATTAGATGAAGTTACAAAAGAAATTGTCACATTGAGAATCTATGGGGAACTTTCCTTCCATGAAATTGGCCAACTCATAGGGAAAAGTGAAAACTACTCACGAATTACATTTCACAGGGCAAAGCTCAAATTACAAAAGGAGCTGGAGAAATATGAATGATGAACAATTACGCCACCTAGTTGAAGATCTTCTTCCATTGTATGAGGAAGGGTTATTAAGCCCTGAGACAACCGACTGGCTAGAAGAACAGTTGAAAAAAAATAAAGAACTTCAAGAGGTAATGAAACAGATTGAGAAACCGTTACCTAAAGGTAGCATTGACTCACCAGTTAACGATGAAAAAATGTTTAAAAAAATCAATCAACGTCTTTCGTTGTTCCAAATCATTTTTGTGGGGATCTCATTCATCCTCGCAATCAGTACTTCCCTCATGAATGATAGCTTTGGATTTATCTTTTGGTACACAGTTCTTGGTTTAGTGACATATCTCTTTTACAAGGATATGAAAATTGTGTTTTATATAACGTTCATACCAATATTTCTGTGGTCTATCGGTGATAGTGTTTTAGTCTATTGGAGAGGTCATTACATCGATGGAATTACAATAGCAGAATTTATTGGAAGCAGTTTATTTGGAGCGTTTATGATGACCATTATTCATTATTTGTTTGCTCTTATCGGAAGTATTATTGGTTGGATTATTTTAAAACTTAAGGAAAAGGACGGAGATAACCGTGAAAAAAATCATACTTAGCTTTCTTCTATTATTATTAGTTTCCTTTGTATTTTTCGTATATAACTCATTTAATGGTAATCCAGTGAGTAAATATTTTGCGGAACGGGCATTAAATCATCACTTGGAAGTAACTTATCCTGAAAGGGAATTCCGTGTCACTGAAAAGTACTTTGATTTTAAATTTAGCGAATATGTATTTCATATTGTGGAAATAGGAAGTGGAAATGCTATTGCTGAAGAAGATGGCACTGAAAGTACAACTGATATTGGGAGAAACCATATTTTTACCGTCAGTGGCTTACCGAGACCAGCGGTGCGAATAGATCCTATTCGCACTTCCTTGTTAGATACATCATTGATGAACAAATTATCCGAAGAGGCAGGAGAGGAAATTTACGATTTATTATCTCCTGAAGTGGAAAGCATATTTGCCGTAGATGTCTACCTTGAAGTCTTAAGGGGAGAACTTGATGAAAATGTGAATTGGGATAAAAGTCTTCCCTTTGATAGGGATCCCACATTCTTTATTGTATTGAATTCAACCGCGTCCAACAAAAGTGATGTTTTTCAGGAGGCAGTTACTATTCAACAAACGTTAAATGAAGCAGGGTATCCTTATGAAAGGGTTACGATAAATGGAAATGAAATTGGTTCGGGTGTTTCTGATAAATCACTGAACAGGGGATATGTAAAATTCGCCATTGGTTTCACTGCTGATGACCATATTCGTGAACGTGATATTACTGAGCACTGATCAACTAAGTAGCTTGAGGCTGAATATTTGCCTTAAGCTTTTCCTATAGTATTCCATAATGAGAGGTGTAGTATGGATCATTCTTCTGATGAAAAAAAATGTCCACTTTGTGGAGAATTTAATAACTGTTCCGTAAATTCTTCCAATTGCTGGTGCAGAGAAGTGCAATTCCCGAATGAAATCTTTGATGAATTACCTATCACTCTAGCAAAAAAAACATGTATCTGTAGAGATTGTCTGAAAAAATACAAAGAAAGATACATATAAGAAACTAGCTCTTTTTATTTGAAAATTTAGAATTTTTCTTTCTTAGGCAGGATTACTCCAATACGAAGTAGAAACAGTATAGTAAAGTGTTGCACGGAACACAGGAAATTTAGGTCACAACAGTTTTGGATTGATTTAAGTCTGTATTCCAAGGGAGGAAAATCAATGTACAATTTAAAGGAAAAAGAGATGATTTTTGTGTTTACCGGTCCAGACGGTTCTGGAAGGAAAACAGTATCGAAGCTTGTTGGGGAAAGTACTCTGCACATGGAAACCGTTATTTCTTATACGACCCGAAAGCCACGGGCATATGAAACCGAGGGTGAAGATTATCATTATATTTCTAGGGAGGAGTTTGAAACTGCCAAGAATAATGGCGAATTTCTCGAAAGTGTCGAGATAAATGGAAATCTTTATGGAATAAAGGAAAAGGATATTCAAGAGAAGTTTGAAAAAATGGGGTGTATTTATCTTGTATTAAATACAGAAGGTGCTGATATATTAAAATCCCTTTATGGTGATAAAGTTATTCGGTTCTTTGTCTATGCAGATCGCGAGACTGTGGTGAACCGCCAGAAAGAACGGGGAGATGATCCGGAAGTCATTGAACAGCATATCGCCCATTATGATGAGGATATGGCTTACAGGGAAAAATGTGAGCATGTATTTGAAAATTATCGATCAGATCATATAGCATATGAAGTAACCAATACAATGGAAGAGTATTTTAAAAGAAAGTTAGAAGAAAAAAAGGCAGAAAAAGAACCTTTATAAAAACAATAATAAAATGTAATGCATGAGTATACTACACCATTAGAGTTTAAAACAGTCGTTTGTCCAAATTGGACTAACGGCTGTTTTTTGTCTTCTGAGAATAATCCGTAATATGTAAAGACACCCTAGAAAAAAGGAGGTTGGTACAATGAAAATAATAGCAATTAGTCTTGCTGCAACTGGGTTCTTTCTCTCTAGTTTATCAGCTTGTGGAGATATGAATGACGGGGGAATAAATGAAACAACAACTGGTTTTAACACTAATCAGACGCATGGTTTCGATACACCATACGTTGAAATGGATAATGATCGAAGGCAAAGTAGGACAGGAATTTGGAATCAAAGACGGAGGGATGATGCGCATTTTCAGTCTAACGCCATGAATTCTTCATGGAGGGGAGGTACCCATGTCCAAACACGGGAGTATGATGTGCGGGGAAGGGGATTTGACCGTGGAGCTAAAGGACAACAGGAACGTATTCGTGGTCAACGTGCTCAAGATGATATGTACCGCAGGTCAGGTAGATTAAATATGGATGGAAATTATACTGATTAAAAAATACGGTGTACTGCAATATAGACTTATTAGTAAGATAACGGAGAGTTGATTTTCTTTTTGAACGGATATAACTAGGAAAATGAGACGACTCACAACCTAGAGTCGTCTCACCTTAATCCTGTCTTAGAATTTTTAAATTAAGTTTCTTTTCTTACGTTTTTCAAAGGTAATTAAACCAATAATTAGCAACATTAAACCAATTGTTAGTAGGTTATACATATTTGTTGAAGTGTTTGGTAATTTACCACCAGTATCTTTTTCTAGTTCTACTTTTTTGTCAGTTCTATTTTCGTCTCCCTCTCCAGATAACTCAGGATTAACTGGAACCACAGAATTCACCGGGTCAACCGGATCAACTGGATCAACCGGGTCAACTGGGTCAACCGGATCAACCGGGTCAACTGGGTCAACTGGGTCAACTGGGTCAACTGGGTCAACTGGGTCAACTGGATCAACCGGATCAACCGGATCAGCCGGGTCAGCTGGGTCAACCGGATCAACCGGGTCAACTGGGTCAGCCGGATCAACCGGGTCAACTGGGTCAGCCGGGTCAACCGGGTCAGCGGGATCAGCTGGATCAGCCGGGTCAACCGGGTCAACCGGGTCAGCTGGATCAGCTGGATCAGCCGGATCAGCCGGATCAACCGGGTCAGCCGGATCAGCTGGATCAGCCGGATCAACCTCTTCAGTATTTAGCTCGAATACACCATAAAAACTAAAGTGATTAACATTAACAATAACTACATCTTCTACGATATCATGTGTTAGAGTTTCAATAGTTTTACCATCAATATAATAAACTACCAGATTTTCAGGGTTCATTACATTTGATACTTTAAATGTTAAAGTTATCGGTGTATCAAACTCTGATATTTTTTCACCAGTGCTGTTAATAATTGAAAAATTATATACGGAACTAACGGCTCTAGCATTTTGAACTGTTACAGATTCAGACTGGTCCGTACCAAAACTGAATATTACATCAGAGTCGCCTTTTAATAATGTAACTGGTATCTTTGCAGAAGCATTTCCAACGGACAAAAGAAGTGTAGAATGCTCAGGCATTAATTCTATAACTTCTTTTTTTATGGCAATATTCCTAGCTAATTCTTGTACTTTAAAGGTATTGTCTTCTAATACAAAGTCGTTAATATCTGTTACCTCAATGTTTTCTGCGATAGGTTGTTGATCATCGCCCGGTTGTTGATCATCGCCTGGTTGCTGATCATCGCCTGGTTGTTGATCATCGCCTGGTTGTTGATCATCGCCTGGTTGTTGATCATCGCCTGGTTGTTGATCATCGCCCGGTTGTTGATCATCGCTCGGTTGTTGAGTATCCCCATCCTGTGGTGGTTCTGAAACATCAGGAGCCTTTTCAAATCCAACATTGTCTATAAATACTCTACCAGCAAAATCACTGTGTTCAAGGTCTGCGAAAATTAGAATCATATTTCTTAAGGGGTCTGTATCTTTAATTGTACTAATGTTTCTAATATTAATTTTTACTTTGTAATGATACAGTCCATCAACAGTTTTTGTTTTCTCATTTAAATTATCAAATAGTATATTAAAACTATCTGGTGCTTGAGCCCAATATCCCGCAGATGGTGGTTGGAAGATAGCGTTAATGGCAATACCACCTTTTGTGGCACGAATTGGGTCTAAAAACAAATCAAATACTACGAAATCATTATCACTACGAATTAATTCATTCCTTGTAAAATTTAAACGAGGGGCAGAAGCCCAGTTATCTGTTGGCTTTACTTCTGGATAGGCATATTCCCATGAGAGAGCATTATTTCCATTTGCTTTTTTGATTGTAAGAGCATTTTTTACACCGGACTCAGAATGCCAATCCCATCCTTGCCGGGTACCATCTTCAAATGATGTTGGAAATTCAGCTGTTCCTATTGGATCATGAATAACTTCAATTTCTTTTCTTTCACCAACGACTGTTATATTATCCAGTAATATAGTATCAGCATTTTTTGTGCCAACAAAAAGAATAATATTATTCATTAAGTTGTTGTCAGTATGCATTGCAATTGCTTCAAGAGATGGTGAATCATTTTTAGTTATAGTTAATACTGCTTTATAGCGATCTTTATATGGCTTAAAGTCTGATTCATTTACTTGAACTGCTTGTTTAGGGTTTGCCCATCCAGCTGATGGGCCTTGCGGAATTGCTGCAATCGATACAGTTGTTGGCTCATCAACGATGACATCAAACCTTATTTCTTCAGCACCAAGTATATCAACACTTTTTCCCCAAGTATTAGCAGATAGCCGAACATTAGCCCAGTAGTTTCCAGGAGATAGATCATTACTAGCGTCTAATCCCGATATTTGAAGTGCGTTTCCAAAGTTACTAACTGTTACGCCTTCTTTAATGGGACTGTCTACGTTCACACCAAACCCTTGTCTAGTTCCATCATTAAAATTCCAAAGTACGCTATAGAATTTCTTTCGATCAATTGGTTTATATTCTATTCCTTTTATTCTGGCACGTACATATTCACCAGATATACTAAGTTCATGTGGTAACCATAGTTTGTCAATACCAGGATCTAATTTGGTAGCATCTGTCTTCCCTAATTCAAATGGTATAAAAGCACCTGAAGTTTCATTTTTATTTGTTAAAGACCAGTTTGCCCAGCTAATATTATTCTCATTAAGGAAATTTAGCCAGACATCAGCTTTATCTAAGAACGGGCCTTTATCACCATCTGCTTGACTTGTACCCCATTCAGTTGCAAAGACTGCAACTCCATTTTCCAAAGCATACCTTGTGTTTCCCATTACATTTGATCTATTTATACTAGGAGTTCCTTCTGGATAACTGGTAGCTGAGGGAGCGTGCGATCCAGTGTAGAAGTGAACAGAATACATAATATTTTTTGCGATAATAGGGTCGTCTGCAGCTAAATCCGGTCGTTGGCTCCAGTTCGGACTGCCTACAAGGATAATATTGTCACCTTTTTCACGGAGCATAGTAACAATTGGGTCTGCATATTCTTTTACAGCCTTCCATCCAGTTTCATCATTTTTAATCCCAGGGCCTCCAGTGTTATTACTACTTGGTTCATTCGCAATTTCCCAAATGATATAATGGAATTTAGGATGATCTTTATAGTGGTTGGCAATCTCCTCAAAGAAATCATAAGCTCCAGAATAAATTGGTGCCCTTGGATCGCCTGGTGCATGAACATGCCAGTCCACAATTACATACATATCATGCTTAAATGCTAACTCCTAATAATAAAATATAAATTGTAGGACAATGACAATGGTAAAACGAAACCGATTTCGCTCGATACTAAAAAAATATTGATCTGCAACTCTGGAAGCTATAAAATTGTAAGTGTAACTTTCGTAGAACGGCATTAATTTTCAATTTAATATTTACTTCTCTCCCTTCTCGTTAAGGAAATACGGATGAAAACCTTTGATTTAAGCGCTTACAAAACCAAATAAAACAATTTTTGACAAAATTTTCACCCTTATGACGAAATTATATCACGGACTTTTTTAAAAACTAGCTGGACTTTTTGAACATTTTCAGCTAAGTTAGACACAATTAAGAAATCGGTTTCCTGATTATAATTGCGAAAGCGCTATCAAACGAGTTGGAGCATGTAAATATGGAAGGTGGTGAGCTAATGGAACCAATTGTTACTGTTAAAAATGTTGGTCGTACATTTGGAAAAGGAAATAAAGAGATTCAAATATTAAAGGGAATAGATTTGTCGATTGAGCAACATAGTCTAACCGCTTTGAGGGGAAGATCAGGATCGGGAAAGACGACTTTATTAAATTTACTTGGGGGTCTCGATAAGCCAACAACTGGTGAAATTTTCTTTAAAGGAAATCCAATTCATACATTCTCGGACAAGGAGAGTACAGAATTTAGACGGAATAATATCGGGATTATCTTTCAATCATTTGGACTGGTACCTCTTATGACAGTCGAAGAAAATATCGAATTTGGACTGAGGATTGCAGGCGTAGCCCGTAACGAATGGAATGATAGAATAGCAGATTCCATTGATCTTGTAGGTTTAACGAAGCGTGCGAAACACCGTCAGTATGAGCTTTCAGGAGGAGAACAGCAGCGCGTTGCCATTGCCCGGGCTATTGCCCCGACTCCGCGATTTATTCTAGCAGATGAACCTACGGCAGAGTTGGATTCTGCCATGTCATTCCATATAATAAAAGTTTTTCAGGAACTTACGACAAGTAAAAATATGACGATCATGATGACAACGCATGACCCTGAGATACTAGAAATCTTAGAGAACGTCTATTTATTGGAGGATGGGAAAATTGAAAAAGCAAAACATGAACAAGATACAATTAAATAATATTTTCTTTACTGGGACAATCTTCTTCCTTTTAACTGTTTTACCAGCATGTTCCCTGCTCCCACAAGAAGAAGAGATGCTTGCTCCACCGTTAGTGGAACCGGCCAGTATTGATTATGATTTAGTAGAAGTGGAACGGGGAGACATAAGAAGGCGAGTAACCGGAACAGGCAGCTTTGTACCAATTCAAAGTGAGAATCTTTTTTATGAACAGGCTGGAGGTAGACTAGAGGGAATTTATGTAGCAGAAGGGGATTTAGTGGAAAAAGGGCAAATCTTAATAGAAGTGGACAGTGGTAGTCTGGCATATGATGTGGATCAGCTTGAAATTGAGTTGGCAAAGGCAGATATTCGTCTAGAACAATTAAGGGCTCAGAATGCTGATAAATATACAATTCAAATTGCAGAGTTGGATAAGAAAGGATTAGAACTTAGGTTATCACAACTTCAAAGGCAGTTGGACACTTCCCAAATAACAGCTCCTATGGATGGAATCATTACGTTTGTAACAGACCAAAGACCAGGGGATTATGTGGATGCATTTCAATCATTAGTTCAGGTGGCAGATCTGTCTAAACTACAATTAATCTATTCTGCTATCGCTGCAAATGACCTGGCAGATGTGAAAATTGGGATGGAAGTAAACATCACCATGAACGGGGAAGATCTGGAAGGTGAAGTTGTACAAACACCAGATACAATTCCTGACGATGTGGTTAACAATAATCCAGATATGTATCGCAGAAGTATTATCATAAATTTACATAACGCTCCAGATGGAATTAATACTGGTGATTCAGCAAGTATTGAGATTATAACAGCTGAAAAGGAAGATACGTTAATTATTCCGAAGAATGGACTTCGTACAGGCTTTGGCCGAAATTATGTTCACGTTCTCGTGGATAATACAAGAAGAGAAATTGATATCGAACCTGGCATTATTTCAGCAACGGAGGTTGAAGTACTTCGGGGGTTGAACGAAGGGGATAAAGTAATACTGAAGTAAGGAGGGATAAGCATGACACTCTTAAAAATAATAGCACGGAAAATGATTAATAATCGTTGGCTGACAGTCAGCTTATTTCTCGGATTACTGATCACAGTTTCTCTCGTTTCAAGCATTCCTACTTATACTTCAAGTGTGATGCATAAGTTACTTGTGAGTGATTTAGAAGACTTTCAACAGGCCGAAAATACGTATCCGACTACTTATTCCTTTTCTATAAATTTTTCAAAGGATGATAGTATTGACCAATTAGATGTATTGGACGAGGTTGAAAATTTTCAGGAACAAATGATCAGCAACACTGGAATTCCCACGATCGCGGAACTTCAGATATTAAGTACATCACCCATGAGAGTAAGTGGGATAGATAACTCAGCAAGTACAAGATTAAGTGGAAGGATCATGTCCTTTTCCGGCATAGAAGAACACATCTCCATAACAGATGGAAGTTTACCATCCAATAAAAAAGAGGAAGGTGTAGTAGAAGCAATTGTACCTGAACGGGCACTTTTGGAGCGGGATATGGTAATTGGAACCACCTTTGAAATTGGAGAAGGTGACGAAAAAGTAATAGTGAAACCAGTAGGGACTTTTACGCCAAATGATCCTAGTCATCCTTATTGGATACTATCGGCAGATTCCTATAGTAGAGATTTCATCGTGGACGAAGAAGTTTTTCGGAATGAACTCCTTCAAAATAATAAGGAATTTTTGGAAACTTCAAGGTTCGTATCTGCCTTTGATTATTCATTTATAAGAAGTGAAGATATCGCTTCATTACTTGCCCTTGATCGAATAGTTAACCGGGAAACAAGTGCCTTGATGGAAACCATTATCCTCACAGATTTTCCGGTGGCAGATATATTAAAAACATATGACCAAAGGAGCAGTCAGCTCCAAACAATGTTGTGGTCATTAATAGCCCCTGTATTGGTGATGTTAGGAATTTATCTATTTATGGTATCCCGTTTAATCATTCAACGTCAATTAAATGAAATTGCTGTTTTTGCTAGCAGAGGGGCTAAGAGATCCCAGATTCTGCTCATTTACTTCATAGAAATGATATTACTAGGAACCATCGCATTGCTAATCGGCCCGTGGATCGGACTTCTATTTTGTCATTTGTTAGGAGCGACAAACGGTTTCCTGGAATTTGTCCAACGAACCGCATTACCTGTTGAAATATTGCCAGACTCCTATCTGTATGCTTTTTATGCAGTGGTGGCCTCGATCTTTATGGTGATGGTGCCGGTTTACTTTGCTTCGAAAAAAAGCATTGTGAGTCATAAACAAAACTTAGCATCATCCATAAATCAGTACAAATGGTACTCCATCTTTTTTGATTTAGGATTAATCGCTGTGTCTATATATGGATTATATACTTTCCAAAGAAATCAACAAATGATCTCATCCTCTCAAGGGGGAGATCTATATATTGATCCGGTTCTTTTCTTCTTACCTGCTGTTTTTATTATTGGTCTTGGCTTATTCGTTCTTCGAATCTATCCTTGGATATTGAGAGGAATCTATAAGCTTGGAGAGAAGTTTTGGTCCATTTCCCTATACTCTACTTTTTTACAAGTTGGTCGATCTGCAAAACAATATCAATTCTTCATGTTGTTTTTAATTATGACTATAGGAATTGGTGTATACAGTGCTAGTTCCGCGAGAACCATTAATACAAATATGGAAGAACAAATCCTCTATCAAAATGGGGCAGATATTGCAATAGAAATTAGATGGGAAAGTACAGAAACTGTCACCACAGCGTCGGCTTATGATACTGGTTCAGCCAGTGAAGAGTTAGAAGCTGGAACAGATGAGGATTCCCTCAACGGAGAAAGGCCGGAAGTCAGTTATATCGAACCTCCTTTTGAACCGTTTTTAGATTTGAATGGTGTGGAGCAGGCAACAAAAGTTTTTCATAAAGAAGGGGTAAAGGCAGAATCACAAGGGCAGAGTATCTTCTCGGCTCAATTAATGGCCATTGAACCGAAGGAGTTTGGAGAAACAGCTTGGTTTAAACCGAATCTATTACCTCATCACTGGTACGCCTATTTAAACTTAATGGCGTCCGAACCAAGTTCAGTCTTGATTTCCAGTTCTGTGTCCAATGGGTTAGGAGTGAAGGAAGGGGATTATCTTACCCTTCAATGGAGTGGTTCGAATCAAGCTGAATTTGTGGTCTATGGTATTGTGGATTACTGGCCGTCCTTCAATCCAAATAAGCAGAGGGAAGGGGACAGTAATCCTACATTAATCATTGCTAATCTCCCTTATGTACAGAATGTCATGGGGTTAGAACCTTATAAAGTCTGGCTAAATGTCCAGCAAGACAGTTCCCGTAATGATATATATGAACAAATTAGAGAAGAAAGAATACCCGTTTCTAATATGAATGATGTCCAACCAGAAATTATAGATCTAAAGAATAGCGCATTCTTATTAGGCTTAAATGGGACGTTGTCTCTAGGGTTTATTATCTCCCTTTTCATAACTCTAATCGGATTTCTCATTTATTGGATCGTCACTATTAAATCAAGAACATTACAGTATGGAGTGTACCGAGCAATGGGGATTCCAATGCCAAAACTATTGAGTATTTTGATTTGGGAGCAAGTAATGACGTCAGGATTTGCCTGTTTTCTGGGAATCATCATAGGAGGAGCAGCAAGTCAGCTCTTTGTACCATTATTCCAATACTCCTTTTCAAGTCAGACAATGGTACCTCCGTTTCAGGTTATATTTGATGCAAGTGATGAAATGAAGATTTATATCTTTGTCTCCATTCTGTTTATTGTGGGAATCTCCATACTCGTAATTTTATTGAAGAAGATCAAGATCCATCAAGCCATAAAGTTAGGTGAGGATTAAATGATAACATGTGAAAACTTGGTTAAGATTTATAAAATTGATGATGAACATGAGGTTATTGCATTACAAGGACTTGACTTGCAAGTGAACGATGGTGAAATGGTAGGAATCATCGGAAATAGTGGAAGCGGGAAATCCACATTATTAAACATGTTGGGAGCACTAGACCGTCCATCAGCGGGAAAACTTCTTGTGGATGGGAAGGATTTGTTGAGAATTTCGGATAAAGAACAAGTAATATATAAACGGGATACGGTTGGATTTATTTGGCAGAACAATGCTAGAAATTTAATTCCGTATTTAACAGCGGTGGAAAATGTGGAACTGCCGATGATGTTAAAAGGCCGCTATAAAAGGGAGCGGGCCATGGAATTACTGGAGATGGTGGGCCTCGGGGGCAAAATTCACAGTAAACTTCACATGTTGTCTGGAGGGGAACAGCAACGAGTTGCTATCGCCATCTCCCTTGTCAATAGTCCAAGTCTGTTACTTGCAGATGAGCCGACGGGTAGTGTAGATACAAGAACTGCGGATATCATTCTGGATGTGTTTCGTGAATTGAATCAATCCCTTGGTGTGACCATTGTGATTGTTACCCACGATATGCAACTTTCGAGGAAAATGGACCGTGTCGTGGCGATTCGTGATGGAAAAACGTCAAGTGAAATTATTAGAAGACCTGTCTATAAGCAACAAGAGGATGATGAAACACATAATGATTCAGATCCCATGGAAGAAGATACCCATGTTGAGTATGCTGTATTAGATCGTGCAGGGCGAATTCAAGTCCCGAGAGATTATTTGGATTCCATTGGAATAAAAGATTCAAATAAACTGCAGGTTGTTCTTGAGGATGGGAGGATTGTCTTGTTAAATCCTGAAGGTGCAAAGGAGAAAACAGATACTTGATCGAATCCCCATGCTTAGTGACTTTCGAAGTAGTGACAGTTGAAGGGTAATTCTCTATGCCCTTGTCACTACTTCCTTTCCTTCACTCCCCTTACCCCCTTTACCATTTAAACTTTGTGAATATTTTATTAAACTTTCTGCGAAAAAGAGGATTATTAGCAAAGATAAAAGAAATTGCTACTCAAAGAAATAGTTTTGATGGACTTTCTAATCTTGATATATTCAAATCTTTGATTTGCTCATGTTATTTATGTGAATTAATTCACAAAAAATCGCAACAGGAAAGAGGGTGGCAATATGAGGAAGTGTTGGATTGCACTAAGTATGGCCTTTCTATTTAGTACTTTGTTTGCGTGTGGAGGAGAGGGTTCAACGAAGATGGAAGGATCGGATTCCAAAGGTGATGACATTCTTATTCGGTTTTCTTTTGTAAACGCTCCCATGAGTATCAAAGCATTAGCGGCAGAAAGGTTTGCAGAACTGACTCATGAAAAAACCGGTGGACGTGTCAAAGTGGAAGTTTATCCGGGAGGTCAGTTATATGATGATGATGAATCGATTGACGCTGTGGCGGCTGGGAATTTGGAGATGATTGCTCCTTCTGTAACAAAAATGGTTACATTTGATCCGAGATGGCAATACGTGGACATGCCTTTTCTATTTGAAGATGAAGAACACGTTTTAGCATTTTTTGATAGCGAAATTGCCCAAGATTTGCTTCGTTCAGAAATTCTAGAAAACAATAATATGATGGGAATGGGATTCTGGCAAAATGGCTTTAAGCAGTTTACAAGTACGAAAATACCATTGAGAGAACCGGAGGATTTCCAAGGACTTATTTTCCGGGTACAAGCTGGTAGTGTTTTAGAGTCCACTTACCGTGCAATAGGTGCGGGAACAGCTACGTTATCCTTTGGCGAAACGTATGCTGCTTTACAGCAGGGAACGGTGGATGGGACGGAAAACACGTTTAATAATATTGAAACTCAGAACTATGAAGAGGTTCAGGACTATTTAACAATTAGCAACCATGGGCGTATCGATTGGGCAGTTTTTGTAAATCAGCCTTTCTGGGAAGGGATGCCGGAGGATATTCGTATTCAAGTGGAAGCAGCACTTGCGGAAGCAACAGAATATATGAATTCAATTGCTCAGGAAGAAAATAATAGAAGTTTTCATGCCATAAAGGAATCTGGCAATCTGGAAATTATCGAACTCACAAAAGAGGAACGGCAAAAATTCGAACTGGCGTTTCAATCTGTCTACGAAGAGTTTGAAATGGTTATTACAAAAGAGGTAATCGATGGTATCCGAAGTTTAAAGTAAGGCATGACCGTAGACTTGGTAAAGAGAAAAAGTGTAGAAAAAGATTCTAAAAAGAACATACTTCCGTTTCCGAAAGAGGGGATGAGGATGGACCGCGCAAAGAAATGGTGGGCTTTGACAGAAGATTTATTAGCTGGAACTTTTTTGACAGTGGGAATCACACTAATATTGTACGGGGCGTTAATGCGATATGTATTTAGCGATCCTAAAGCGTGGGTCATGGAAATCTCTACCTATTCGATCGTTTGGGGAGTTTTATTGGGAGTACCCATTGCATGGAGGAATAATCAGCATATCCGAATTGACATTCTCTATGACAAGCTTAGTGGGTCGAAGCAAAGGCTAATGGATATCTTCTCGAATGGAGTGTGTGTAATATTTTGTATCGCATTTACTTACTACGGATTACAGTTGGTCATTGAACGATATCCATCTGGAATGACATCGATGGATGTGGGCATCCCAATGTGGATTGTCTATCTCGTTTTACCCATTTCAGGTTTTCTGTTTTTGCTGCGGTCTGTGGAAAAATTAGTGATAGCTTTAAAAGGGGAGGGAGAGAAATAATGTCTCTCACGATACTTTTCCTGCTCTTTTTCATTTTGATTTTGATTTTGATGAGGATTCCTATTGCAATTAGTTTAGCCATTGCAACGAGTCTCTTTTTATTTCATGATAACTTTCACATGAGCATGGTTCCTGTACGGATTTTTTCCTCCCTCACGAGTTTTCCCTTAATGGCAATTCCCGGATTTATTTTAGCAGGTGTTGTCATGGCCCGTGGTGGACTGTCGAAACATTTGATTATGGCACTAAGGGCGTGGGTCGGACATTTCCCGGGCGGCCTTGCAGTGGTAACTATTTTAGCTTGTATGATATTTAGCGCCATATCAGGATCAAGTCCAGCAACCGCTGCTGCTGTTGGAGCGATTATGATCCCAGCCATGGTAGCGGAAGGCTATGACAAGAAATACACGATGGGGTTAATTGCTGCTGCTGGTACATTAGGGATTCTTCTGCCTCCAAGCATACCGTTAATTGTTTATGGTATTACGGTGGAGGAATCCATAGGAAAATTGTTTATGGCCGGTGTCATTCCAGGAACAATTCTCGGCTTTACATTAATTGTATCCGCCATGTTTTATGCGAAAAAAAGAGGATATGGAATATCAGGGAAGACATCGCTGAAGGATAGATTCCATGTATCTATTAAAGCAATATGGGCTCTATTTTTACCTGTTTTAATCCTAGGGAGTATTTATTCCGGTGCTGTAACGCCAACGGAGTCGTCCGTGGTTGCTGTAGCCTATGCTATTGTTGTTTCAGTCATTTTTTATCGGGACTTGAAATGGCAAGATATACGACCAATTATGGAAGAAACCATCAGCCTCACATCCATGATCTTTCTTATTATCGGATCAGCAAAATTGTTTGGCCTATATTTGACACTTGGCCAAATTCCCCAACAAATTGGAGCGTGGATTGGGGAAAGCGAATTAAATAAGTGGCTGTTTATAATTATTGTCAATCTACTCTTTTTTGTCTTAGGGACTTTTTTAGAGTCAATTTCGATAATATTGATTACTCTGCCAGTCATCTTTCCAATGTTGGCTCATTTCGGAATTGACCCGATTCATTTTGCCATCATTATGATAGTAAATATGGAGTTGGCGATGATCACACCTCCGGTTGGTTTAAATTTGTTTGTAGTTAGTGGAATTGCAAAGGATAGGGTGGAATCAGTTATAAGGGGTGTTATTCCATTTTTTATTATATTTATTTTTGTTCTTGTTCTTATTATCCTATTTCCACACCTTTCTCTCTGGTTGCCTGGAAAAATGTAATCGATTCAGCCAGACAACGATAGTTTAAGTGACAACTGAAGTCAAAGAGCGGACTTCTAGTTGTCATTCCTCCACTGCCCTACGCTCGTGAGCATAGGCGCTTGCGCTTTTCTTAATATCAATAAAAAAAGACCGTTGTTTGTTTTCCATAGCTGAATCTATTACTTTCTGAAAGTAACTTAACAAGTATTTTTTATATTCTAATGCGAAGGCAATAAGGTATAATTGATTCCCAAGTGGTAGTTGCTTAAACCCTGACGTTTGATTGATTAACCATTTAATAACTGTCAGTTTATCTTCAGTCAAACGGAGATTTGAATTTTCCACAGCAAAGTAACATAACTGATCTCTAACGGATTTATGTATACCGTCTTTTTTTAATGTTTGAATACTATTAAGTAAATTTATGCGAGGTTTGTTTTCCTCTGTTTTAAGGTGATTAGGAATCTCAGGATGATAAAGGAGAAAATCAATTTCGTCTTTTGATAAGCCCGAATACTCATTAATTAATTGATAAATCGAACGTTTTTTTTGTTTATGTAAGTCAAAAAGAGCTGATATACATTTATGTTTATTAATAGCTTCTCCTAAATCTGTACCCGTTAAATTCCGTAATAAAAGGAGCAATCTTTCTTGTTTCGTTGTATTACTTGAAAAATAACATGGGATTGGTAGTTTTTCATTGTATTTTTGGTGAACAAGATAATGATCAAACCCTCCAACAACCCACAATTCACCTGTATCACGATCCTCCGCAACATGGATATGAACTTGCCTTTTTTTTGATGAAATTTGAACCGCTAATCGCTTTAATTGTGAGTCTGACACATCTAGTTTCATAACTTCTTTTAACTGGTTTACTTCAAAGTACTTAATATTCTTCAAAACTCGTCCCCCCTTTCCTTATTCCTATGTTATGTGAAATGAGCTTTGTCCTATTATAAATACTTATGAGTTTCAAATAAAAAAAGAACCCCACAGGGATGGGGAGAGAACGTTAAACTATTCTAATGACAGACCAATCATAAATATAAGAATAAATAAGACAATATGAATAAAAGGAACACATAACCATTTATAAGATTTCGTATATTGCATTTTGAAATAATATATCCAACTAAGAACGGTAGAAGTAATCATCAAAGGGATATAAAGCAATAAAAAAAAGAATAAGAATGCAACCAAATTAAAAAATGAATCCATGTTTGCAATGGACATCAAACCTGCCATAACCACCAAAAACCATGGCATAAGAGAAAACACGAATAAGAGGTTACACACAATATTTATAATTAGTGCCGACCGTTTCGTTTCCATGTCATCTTCCTCCATATCAGATAATATATTTGGTAAAATTATACTATATTTTTTCGGGAAACACTGTTTTTAATTTTAATGGATTGTAAGGATGTTGAACTTAGGAAAAGCTATTTATGAGTATTGGGAGAACGGCACCAATCAGAACTATTGGAAAATGGTTGTTCATCATTTGTTCATGTTGTCGTGTTACAATAAATAGCGTGATTTTTATACTTTATGAACGCAAGTTTTTTTTGTTTGTTAATGCTAAAAGGCTTTAATCATAAAATTTTTATATTACTAGCGGGGGGAAGAGAATGAGCGTGAAAGTTAAAAGACTACGGTATGCACTGTTCTTTGCAGTGATTATTTTTATTGGTGGTTGTAGTAATGATGGAGATGTTTCCAGTGAAGAAAATCAGAACGAAGAACCTGTGCATCCCGTTGAAATAACTGAAGTACAAGAAGGGACATTATCTAGTGATTTAAGTTTGTCCGGAAATGTCATGGCGTCGAAACAGATGGCAGTTCTTCCCATGTTGACAGGGGAAGTAATTGCTGTTCACGTTAAAAATGGAGATAAGGTCGAAAAGGGAGATACCCTTGTGGAATTAGATGCAACTGATATGGAACTAAATGTGGCACAAGCACGGGCTGGATTAGAAGCTGCTGAAGCGAGCTTAAAGAGTGCGAAAACAATGAGAGAACAAAGTATAAAGCAGGCACAAATGCAACTGGATCAAGCGAAAGATGTTCATAAAATGGTTTCTGAAGCGCAATCGGAGAATACAACACTTGAATTAGAAGAGGTACCTGAAGAACTTCAGCAAGTTTTTCAAAGCTTATTGATGGGGAATATGCCCACAGAACAAGACCGTGCTCAAGCAGAATCAGCAGTGAACCAAGCTGAAATGGCATTAGAACAGGCAAAGGGAACAGATCAAATTGCAGCAGCTGAAGCGTCTGTGAAGCAGGCGAGGATTGGAGTAGAGATGGCTCAGCAGCAACAGACACATGCGGTTGTATCTGCACCAATCTCTGGCCAAATCAGTAATTTTAATGTAGTAGTTGGAGAAATGGTTTCTCCCCAATCACCATTACTTCAACTTGTTCAAATGGATGAGCCTATTGTCCGTTTAGATGTTAATGAATCAATGCTACCTTCCATTCAATTGGATCAAGAGGTATCTGTATACATTCCAACATTCAATAAACGGTATGAAGGGACAGTTACACATATCGGGATTATGCCTGGGGAACAGTCCCGTGCGTATCCGGTGGAGATAGTCCTTTCAGAACCGGAAGATAATCTCCGAATTGGAATGCTGGCTAATGTAATGTTTAATACTGCAGTGACCAATGAGCAAGTGTTAGTACCTGTTCGTGCAGTAACGGAGCAAAGTGGAGAACATAGTGTATTCGTCACCACAGATGGAGAACAGGTGGAAAGACGAGTTATTACCATTGGTAATGAGTCACCTGAGTTTTATGAAATCATTGATGGAGTAGAAATTGGGGAACTGGTGGTCATTAATGGTGTTCATCAGTTATACGATGGGGCAAAGGTGAATGTCAGGAACGGAGAAGATTTTGGTTTTAACGAGTAATGTATTTAAAACGGAGGTAGCATAGGATGAAGCTCATTAAAGAATCGGTCATGCGGCCAGTGGGTGTAATAATTATTGCACTTGTTATGATCATACTAGGTGGAGTTTCACTTACTGGCTTAAAAGTAGATTTAATGCCGGAAATTGAACTCCCTATTGCCGCAATTTCTACACCGTACCAAGGCGCTGCTCCTCAAGAAGTGGAAAACTTAGTTACCCGTCCTTTAGAGGGAGCGTTAAGCGCAACAGAAGGTTTAACAACCATTCAATCCATATCCACAACGAATCAATCGTTGATTATTATGATGTTCGACTTTAATACCGATTTAGATTCTGTCATGCTTGATCTAAGGGATCGGCTTGATATGGTGCGTCCAATGCTGCCGGATGGTGCAGATACGCCTAGTGCCATGAGATTTGACCCTAACCAGATGCCTATTATTAATGTGGGAATTTCAGCTGAAATGGACCTTGCCAGATTAACAACAATTGCGGAAGAATCTATCTTACCACAGATAGAGCGTATTCCTGGAGTTGCCACAGCATCCCTAAATGGTGGACAAGAAAGGGAAATCATCATTGAACCAGATTTAACACTCCTGCAGCGCAATGGTCTAACAATATCACAACTTGCTCAGACGATTGGAGCAGAAAACAGGAGTGTACCTGCTGGTGAAATAAATAGGGGCGGACAGGATATGGCTCTCCGGATTGTGGGAGAATTCCAATCTGTCTCAGAAATTGAAAATATTAATGTTCAATTAAGAACGGGCGAAGTGATTAAATTATCTGATGTGGCAGAGGTGAAGGATACATTCAAGGAAATGGATTCTTACGCCTATGTGAATGGAGAACCTACGTTAAGCATTGATATCTCTAAACAGACAGATGCTAATACGGTAGAGGTGTCTGATGCGGTAGGAAGAGAGTTGGAGAAGCTTCAAAATGATCTTCCACAAGGGGTTACATTAACGACGATATTAGATTCGGCGGAATTTATAAGGGATTCCATCAAAAGTGTCACTCTAAATATGATTCTTGGTGGAGCAATGGCAATCTTTGTTCTATTGCTGTTCTTAAGGAGCTTTAGAAGTACCCTTATTATCGGATTATCCATTCCGATTGCCGTCATTTCAGCATTTACTTTACTTTATTTTGCAGGTGAAACAGTCAATATTATCACACTAGGTGGTCTTGCTTTAGGGATTGGTCTTTTAGTAGATAGTTCCATTGTTATTTTGGAAAATATATATAAGTTCCGGGAACGGGGTTACAGCCGAATGGAGTCTGCTATTAAAGGGGCTTCGGAAGTTTCTTCTGCTGTAATAGCAGCTACATTAACAAGTTTAGTTGTGTTTGTTCCAATTCTTTTTACATCGGGTATAGCCGCTGAACTGTTTATCCCGCTGGCGTTAACCGTAGGATTCACTTTATTTGCATCATTAGTCGTTGCCTTAACTCTTGTACCGATGTTATCCAGACTCTTGTTGCCTGAGATTCCAAAAGAGGATGAAGAAGTGAGGGGATTACGAAAAATTAATGTTAGTATCGGAAACGGTTTAGAACGACTAAATAACGCTTATCGAAGTATTCTTAAATGGTCAATTACCTATAAAAAAACAGTTATTTTCGGAACCATTATTTTACTTATTGCAAGTTTAGGATCTGTCCGATTCGTTGGATTAGAATTCATCCCGCCATTTGATCAGGGGGAAATCTCTGCAAGTTTTGAGACACCACCAGGCAGTACGGTGGAAGATACACGGGAGTCTGTGAGAGAACTTGAACAGTTTTTATTGGATACTGGAGCAACGGAAGTTATTAATACCTCCATCGGCGGTGGTGGTATGATGGGAATGGGAGGACCTGGTGGAACGAACTCCGGCGACTTTTATATCCGTCTATTACCGCAGGATGAAAGGGATATTTCCACAAATCAGCTTATAGATAAGTTTAGGGAGTTTTCAGAAACCCTTCCTGATATAGATGTGGACGTCTGGGCGTTCGAAAGTGATGGCATGGGTGGCAGTGCTATTGATATTGAAGTTAGGGGAGAAGACTTTGATACGCTTAAGCTTATAGCTGATGATTTGAGGGATCTGATTGAAAATGTTCCTGGCACTTTAAATGTGTCTCATTCAATGGGAGAAACCCGTCCTGAAATGCAGTTACATGTGGACCGGGATCTTGCTTTACAATACGGTATATCTTATGCAGAAGTAATGGATACAGTAAGAAGCAGTGTCAGTGGACAAGTGGCATCTAGAATGCGTACAGAAGGTCAAGAAATTGATATTACAGTCATCTTACCGGAAAGTTATCGCGAAAATTATGGACAATTACAGAACCTACCTTTATTAACACAAACGGGAGAAACCGTAACATTATCAACGGTAGCTAATTTTGTTCAAGCGGCTGGTCCAACAACGATTAATCGCCAAAATCAAACCCGCGGAGTTTCCATATCCGGTGACATCATGGATCGTGATTTAGGCAGTGTAATTGCAGACATTGAAGCCGAATTAAATCAATATATCTTCCCTGAAGGGTATGATTATAATACTGGTGGAGAATATGAAACGATGATGGAGGCATTCACCGACTTAGCCCTAGCCTTAGCACTGGCAATCTTTCTAGTGTATGCGGTAATGGCATTTCAATTTGAAAAGGTACTATATCCATTTATCGTTATGTTCAGTCTTCCGGCGACGTTTATAGGTATTATAGCAGGATTCCTGATTACTGGAAGGGCCTTAAGCGCTCCAGCGTTTATCGGTATCATCATGTTGGCAGGTATTGTAGTTAATAATGCAATTGTTCTCGTGGATTATATTAATAAACTGAGGGATCGTGGTATGTCACTAGAAGAAGCAATCATGGAAGCTGGACCAACGCGTTTGCGTCCAATTCTAATGACCATGCTTACCACCGTTTTAGCTATGGTTCCTTTAGCAATTGGAATCGGTGAAGGTGCAGAACTTCAAGCACCAATGGCAACCGTTATTGTATTTGGATTATCATTCTCCACCTTTATCACACTTGTACTAGTTCCTGTGATTTATATATATACTGATCGGTTCACGGAATGGTGGAAGGGATTATTTAAACGTCAGAAGGATAAGGAAATAGTTGAATAAAAAACAGTAAACTTATTGCATCTATTAAGACTACTCTAAGATTTTAGGGTAGTTTTTTTCTAAAGGTAAGTATAAGTTTTTGCACCTTCGGGCAAGTTGTCTAGCTCCAGCGCCTACTCGCTGCGGGGCACTTCGGAAGTGACAACCGAAGTCAAAGAGCGGACTTCTAGCTGTCATTCCTCCACTGCCCTACGCTCGTGACCAAAGGCGCTTGCGCTTTTCTTGTTGTCTAGCTCCAGCGCCTACTCGCTGCGGGGCACTTCGGAAGTGACAACCGAAGTCAAAGAGCGGACTTCTAGTTGTCATTCCTCCACTACCCTACGCTCGTGACCAAAGGCGCTTGCGCTTTTCTTATGTGTTTAGCTCTAGCGTCTACTCGTGAGGGTACTGAAAAAGTGTGTGCGTTTCATAAGTATATTTGTTAATTAAATATTATACTTTTGGATACCTTACATCTTTTTTCCAATGTGATAAGTTTGTAGAGATAAAGTCGGTAGCTTTTTTGTTTAAAATTGGAAGGGGAGAGAGGACATTTGAAAAAAATAGTGTTCATTATCACAATGTTTTTCCTAGTTTTAACAGCGTGTATTGAAATTAATATTGGCAGTGATGACGCCTTAAGTGAACCGGATCAGGAAAGTCAGCCTGAAAATTCTACATTGGGTTTGTCAGAGGAGGAAAATCCTTCTGAAAGTCATGAGGATGACACAGGTAACGAAAACACTGCCGAAGATAAAAATAGCGATAATGGTGATGATTCAGCGGAAATGGATAACGTCACAATGGACGATGCGAAAAGTATTCTAAGTAAATCTGCCGAAGTAATGGCAGAAGTAACAAGCTTTCACATAGAAGGGGATTTTCTTATCGATTTAACTACGGAGGATTATCATGAGAAAGAGACGGTTACGATAATTATGGATATGGTTTTGGGGGAAAAACCGATGCTCCATATGCAAGCATTCGTTGATTCAAATATGTTTGATGATGAAGACACAGATACGTATTGGGTCGATTCTACAGTATATGTTATGTATCATGATGAAAAGCAATGGTACACGATGCCAACGGATAACACGTTTGAAGAGGTATTAAACAATTTTAATATCATTGACGGGGAACAGATGGAGAAGTTTGTGCAAATTACAGGTTTTGGTTCTTTTGATATGTCTGAAAATGAGAATCAATATATTCTTAGTTTTAAAGAAGACGGAGAGGGTTTTTTAAAAGCTTTGGAAGGAAAGACAATCTTTGATGTGGACTCTGACTGGCTATTTGAAACTTATGATACGTATGACCCTTTTGAGGGGGGAGGTACTTTGGAACTATATATTGAAAAGGACACGTTTTATTTGATGGGGTACCTTTTGGAGTATGAATTTAAGGGTGAAAACATATTTGGAGGTATGGAGAAATATTACAGGGGAAGTTATGCTTACAGCGCAATAAATGAGCTAAATGAAATCGTAGTTCCAGATGAAGTGAAGGATGATGCTATCTCTATTTTTGGAAACTAAAGAGTGTTTTAGTTCGGGCTAGGGATCTTTGTTTTTAGTGTATCTAACACTGATGATGATAAGATTTTGAAAATATCCATTATAGAAGGGAAGAACATTGAATGAGGAATGTAATCGTAATTTTATCTCTCTTTGTCCTATTTTTGACTGCATGTAGTAATGATATGAACATAGATTCACTAGAAAGTGAGTCATCCAATGGCGAAAGGGAAGAAGACAATAAGCAGGAGTGGGAAAAGACTGAGGATAATGGGGAGATAGATGATCAGGATAATGAAACGAGAAGCATAGGGGAAACGGAAGAAATGGAACAATCCGGTACAGAAAACACTGCGGATTCCTCTGCTGCAGGCATCTTAGGAAAATCTAGAGATGCGATGAGTGCGGTTTCCAGTTTTCAGACTGACGGAAAGTTTACTATTGATGTTATATTAGACGGAAGCCATAGTCAGGAAGAAGTAACGACCACTTACCAAGTGGTATTATTAGAAAATCCGATGATGTATTCTCATACAGTAGTTAATGATGAAAGTCTGATTGCAGATGTAAAAATGTATGTAGCGCATGAAACAATCTATTTTTTTGATGAGTTTGAAGGCGTCTGGTATAGTATTCCGATGGACCATATAGATATAGAGATGTCCACTTTATTAAATGTGCTGGATTCAGAAAAACTTGATGAATATGCCGTTCAGGACCAAGTATTCGAAGTTTTGGATAATGGTGATCACTTTTTACTTTCCTTTTCTGGGACAGATGATGAATTCTTATCTGTAATCAGTGGTACTACCGTGATTGATGCAGATGTGGAATGGCAGTTTGACCACTTTGAAGATTTCGAAGGATCAGGAACATATGAGATAATAATAGATAAAGAAACGTACTATATTTTAGAATATCGATTGGATTTTCAGTTGATTTCCAAAAGTTCAGCGGAATTAGGGGAGACACGTTACCAAGGTACTTATAATTATAGTAACTATAATTCTATTGATGAAATTATTATTCCTAATGAGGCGCTAGAGCAGGCGCAATCCATGATAGATTATTGACAAAACAAAACGGCATAGGTCCTTGTTCTAACCTAAGTTAACATCGAATGATGGTTAGTACTGGGACCTCCTTTATTGACTTCGGCATATCCCTCAGAGATATACAATACTGCATCTTGACTCCTCTTTCTAAGAAAAATCCACTAATATCTCCTTACTTTCGATTTGAGAGAAATAATCGTTTCTCCAATTAAGTCTTGGCTCATGTTTCATCTACATTCTTCAGCTAGTTAAATCCTGTCCTTATTCCTATTCTATACAGGATAACTAATTTTGGATATAATAAGATTGTGATTATTCACTATATTGAAAGGGGAGCTATAATGACGGAGAAACAAGCCAAACTATTAAATACCATTTTGTTTTCCAGTATCTTTGGTTCCTTATTTATCCTTTTAAGAGATAATCCTAACGATCACAATCTGATTATTGCCCTCGTATTCATTTATGGTGCCATTCAATTTTTCCGTTATAGTCTGTTTAAAATTCCCTTACATAAACCCCACGTCATTTTATTGATTGGAGCTCAACTTTTTATTGCTGCATGGTTACAGGCTATTGATGGGACATTTCTTCCGCAGCTGTTCTTATTTATCTTGATTGCTGAAATAGCTTATCGGTCGGAAAAAAAGATTAGTGTTCCTTTCACCATGATTAGTTATATAAGTTATATTCTTGCGGTAGCATATCATTTTGGATTTCCGCCATTTCACGAAATCAGCTATGTTATTCCAAGGGCTATCGAATATATTCTTTTTTGGGGATTTAGTTACATTGCGAGGCATGCCACTCTTCAAAAAGAAGAATTAGCTAGTGCTCATGTGAAACTTCAACATGCGGCAAAGGAACTGGAAGAAAAGACGATGTTACAAGAACGAATGAAACTATCTAAAGAAATCCATGATGCAGTAGGCCATACGTTGACGACAGCCCTATTTGGAATTGAATCATCAAAGCACATGATTAATCAAGGAGATGTAAAAAAAGGAGTAGGTCAACTGGAGAAATCGACGATTCAAATTAGAAGAAGTTTAGAGGATGTCCGTTCCATTGTTCATACGATGAAGGAAAAAGAAACTGTCATCGATTTGAAGGGTAGTTTACTCCAATTAATTAAAGAAACCGAAGAGCGTTCAGGTGTTGTTATCACGTATGAAATAGAGGAACATTTGCAAAGTTTAACTCCTGAACAGGAGTTGGCTATTTATCGCTCCCTACAAGAGGGTATTACAAATGGGATTAGACATGGAAACAGTAGTACATTTTTTTATCAAATCATAAATCAAGATGGGGAATTGCATATCCTGCTAGAAGATCAAGGTAGTTTTGACGGGAATTGTTCATACGGATTCGGATTACAAGCAATGGAAAACAGATTCAAATTGTTAGGTGGCACGATATCAATTTCCACTAATACGTTTGGAGGTTGTACCTTAAGAGTAGTTTTACCAATCCGAGATCAAAAGCGATCTGAAGGGGGGAACAGATATGTCGAGCCTATTGAAAGTAGTTATAGCTGACGATCATCCGGTCATACGTGATGGTTTTACTGTTCTACTATCTACAGATAAAGACGTGGAAGTTTTGGGGACAGCTAAAGACGGAACCGAAGCGGTTTCTCTTGTATGTGAAATGAAGCCAGATGTTGCTTTATTAGATTTATATATGCCTGAAAAAAATGGTATTGAAGCCTTAAAAGAAATTAAATCCACCTTTCCATTCACGAAGGTACTCATTCTATCTTCTATGGTTGACGATGATGTTGTCATAGAGTGCTTAAGTCATGGTGCGAGTGGTATTTTATTAAAAGACTGGCCGACGGAAAAAATTATTGCTGCCATAAAAAATTCCATGACCAATCAATTAGTCATTCCAGAATCTTTCTCAAGTAAGCTGATAGACATTTGGAAAGAAACAAATATGGATTCTGCAACCTCAGCGTTGAGAAAAAAAGTTCAAGAGATAGGTATTCCTCTTAATAAAAGAGAGGAAGATGTCTTGTTGAAAGTCATGGAAGGAAAAAAGAATGCAGAGATTGCAGAAGAATTGTATCTTTCTATAGGAACTATCAAAAATTACATTTCTTCCTTATATAAGAAGCTAGGTGCAGCAACACGGGATGAATTGATGAACTATTTATCCCGTCATAAAAAAGAAGAGTTCTAGATCCACATCTTGGTCTAGTTCTTTTTTTGTGTTTGGAGGTAATAACGAATAACAGTGGGACTTAGTCCCAGTTCCTTTGCTTCCTTGAGTAATTCAGCCCATTCTTTATCCACCATTTCCTCAGTGATTTTCTTTGTTTTTAACTTTTCCATAATTAATAGCTCTCCCTTCAAAAAAAGTGATACTTCCCTAGGTATCCTGGCCATCTTAGGCAAGAGGAGAGGTCATCACGCCCTTAGATCCATAGATTTGCGTCTCTATTTTTCAATAGATTTGCCTTTTTCTAGGAAGAACATTTCATAGTTATGGTGATGTTGAAAACGCTGTTGACCATGTTGAACAATCTATACATAGAATAACGTAAATGGTTAGAAACGAAAATATATTGTGCTAATTTTGTGACTATTTAAGTTAAATAATGACTTTCCTATGACTCGGGAGGTGCCTGTCACCTCCCGAGTTTTGTCGTATTTTGAGAGGTGGTATTGAAATAGTGAAACAGAAAAAAGCTTGTGCTAAAAGCACAAGCTCTGGTTAGATTCAGAAACTAGCTAGTCTTCATTTAAACCGTGTTTTCAAGTTCAGATGCAAAAATTGGCCATTGATTCTCTATGGCGATTTTTTTCATATCTTGATCAGGATTAACGACAATAGGATGTTCAACAAAGTGTAGAAGGGGAATATCACTCTCACTGTCGGCGTATGCCCATATTTCATATTCATAACTACCATCTGATGTCACATGATCCTTAAGCCACTCCTGCACCTTCAAGACTTTTTCATCCCCATTAATAATTGTGCCGATTTTACCTGTACAAATATTATTCTGATCATAAAGGAGTTCAGTGCTGATAATTTTCGTATCCAAGTCTAACCTTTTTGAAAATGCTTCTAGAAATGGACGAAGTGCTCCTGACAAAATGATAACAGTATCTCCATCTTCTTGATGTTCCCGTATTTTATTCACGAGATGATGGTTAACTTCATTATCCGCCATAATAACGAGTTCCTGAAAGAATATATCCAGTTCTTCTGGAGTTTTCCCTTTAAATGTACTTGCAAATGACTTGAAAAATTCGTGCTTTAATGCTGTCTTTCCTTTCACTATACCGAATCCGACGGACTTCACTACTCCCCCAAGAACAGTCCCCCATTGTTTCCAATTAAAATGACGTTTTCCCATTTTAAACATCGCTTTAAAGGAATCCCCTTGGTAAAGTGTTCCGTCAAAATCTACCGTTACAATCGCCATCGTTTATCACCCCGTTTCTAGTATTGTAAAGTAGATAGCGACAGATGTAAATAATTTGAAATATGAGAGGATACTATGAAATTTTTTTAGTACCTGTTATTAACAGTTGGTATTATATGAATTTTACAGTATAATATGAGTATAAAGTAATAGATTAATAGAATGGGGAGATGAAAATGGGGAAGAAAATAGCCTTTGTAACTGATACTACAGCTTTTATACCAGAAGAATTGAAAGCGCATCCAGATGTTTATGTCGTCCCGATAGTGATTATTTCAGAGGAAAACCAATATGAAGATGGGGTAGACTTATCATCGAATGAGTTATACGAAATGATTAGAACCAGTAAGAAAGTACCTAAAACGTCTCAACCTTCCGTTGGAAAGTTTGAAGAACTTTATACAGAATTGAAGCAAAATTATGATCATGCTATTGCTATTCACGTTTCCAATAAATTGAGTGGAACAATTGCAAGTTCTACCAATGGTAAAAACCAGGCAGAGTTTGATGTGGAAGTGGTTGATTCCCTTTCTTTATCCGATGGAATTACTTCTCTTCTTTTAAAAGGACTAGAGCTTGCGGATCAAGGGGTTGATTTTAAGGAAATTGCAAAAGATCTTCGTGAATCTGCAAGTAGATCCAAAAATCTTATTTTACTTGGTAGCCTTGAGCAGTTATATAAAGGTGGAAGAATGTCAGGTGCTCAATTTTTACTGGGAAATGTGCTGCAGATCAAACCTATCCTTTCCATTGATGAGAATGGGGAATTGGGCTTAAAAGAGCGTGTCCGCTCAGAGAAAAAAGCAACTAACAGAATTGTGGAATTGTTAAAGCAGTCTTGTGAGGAAAATAAAGTAAGCCGACTAGGAATTATGCACGGAAATGTGCCTGAAAAGGCTGTAGAATTAAAGGAAAAGGTGGAAAATGCAATCCCTGGTCTTGAAATAATTATTGGGGAAATCAGTTCATCTTTAGCGGTTCATGGTGGAGAAGGAACAGTAGCTATGTTTTGGCAACAAGAAAAGTAATCGAGAAGAGGCTGGGACATAACTAAAGTGTTTAATTGGAAATCCGAACAATACACAACAATAGCGAAGGAAATATACGTAGACTCCTGCGGGATTAAA
>NZ_JAHQCS010000103.1 GCF_019042215.1 Evansella tamaricis
TCGGAAGTGACAACCGAAGTCAAAGAGCGGACTTCTAGTTGTCATTCCTCCACTGCCCTACGCTCGTGACCAAAGGCGCTTGCGCTTTTCTTATGTCTAGCTCCAGCGCCCTACGCTCGTGATACTAGGCGATTTTGCTTTTCTCATTTAGGTCGGTGCAAATCAATTTAATGTTAAGATGAATATTTTTTTTCTTCCTTGGAAAAGATGTCAAAGTGAAAGGAGTGAATGATATGGACCTGTTTAAAAAACTGGGGAAATGTTTATTTTTTACTGTGTTACTTCTTGGTGCAATCTTTACTACTTTTTCTGGCATATCAAATGTAAAGGCTGATGAACTTAAGACTTGGATATATCCACAAAATGTTTTATTGGATCAACAACCACAATTTTATGGTAGTAACTTAATGGAGAGGGATACGATGCTCCAAAAAAGGAGTTTAACAAGCATGATACCCGAGGAAAGGAAAATAATAACCCACGATACAGAGGAAGCTTCAGTAACTCTGGAGGAATCACAAGATTGGAGTAAATATCCTTCCCTTGAGGTAGTAGCTACAGGCTATACTGCTGGTCCTGAATCAACAGGGAAAACAGAAGGGCATCCTCAGTATGGTATAACTTTTTCTGGTGTAAAAGTTAAAAGGGATTTGTATTCCACAGTGGCTGCAGACCCTGATGTATTTCCAATCGGAACAATACTTTTTATTCCCGGATATGGATATGGGGTAGTGGCAGACACGGGATCAGCTATTAAAGGAAATAAAATTGACTTATATTATGAAACTGTTCAAGAGGTGTACGATCAGTGGGGTAAACGTTCTATAGAAGTATACGTTATTGAACGTGGAAATGGAAAGCTGACTGACCAAGATTTAGTTGAATTAAATGAAGATGAGGCCGTACAAGTATTTAGGAGACAATTATCATTTGTTGATGCATCATAAAAGAAAAAAAACTGTTGTCCATCTTAATGGGCAACAGTTTCTTTTTTAAAAGATAATAAGTTTTTGCACCTTCGGGCAATGTCTAGCACAAACGCCTACTCGCTGCGGGGCACTTCGGAAGTGACAACCGAAGTCAAAGAGCAGACTTCTTGTTGTCATTCCTCCACTGCCCTACGCTCGTGAGCCTAGGCGCTTGCGCTTTTCTTAATGATTAGTGCAATATTGCATGTAAAATTAATGAAAGAATTATTCCCAGTAGACCCCCGAAGAAAACCTCAATTGGTTGGTGACCTAATAATTCTTTTAATTCTTTCCTCTTTTCCTTCTCCTTTTTAGCCGGCCACGACTTCATTTCTTCCATCAATTTATTGAAATCCATTACTAGTGAATTTAATACAGTAGCCTGCTCTCCTGCATGTCGACGAACACCTGTCGCATCAAACATAACAATTACTCCAAATATGGCAGAAATAGCGAAAAAAGGTGATCCTAAACCTTCTTCAATAGCAATTGCAGTAGACAAGGCTGTAACAGCACCTGAATGGGAACTGGGCATGCCTCCAGTACTGGTGAGAAGAGTCCAGTCAAACTTTCTTGTTGCAATATATTGTAATGGAACCTTTATAAATTGAGCAAAACCAATGGTAAATAAAGCTGCCCACAGTGGGAAGTTAGTAAACAAATCCATAACGAAGATTGTCCTTTCTGAAGTTGATATCATACTATACCCAAAATAAGAGGAAAATTAATCTTTTAATTAACATAATTGGCAACGTTCATTATAGCATATCTTTAGCAATGTATATCTAGATACTAGTCATAAAAAAGTATAATTTTTCATGGTGCATCTCAAATAGTAAAATCGACTCCTTTCATTAATATTACCCGTTCAATATTTGAAAATGTATATTTTTATATAAAATAGTGAATTAACTTTAATCAGTAAAATAAGCATAATTCAGTAAACTAACTAGCATTTTTACAGAAAGTATGAATAAAAATAAAAAACAAAAACATAAGGTTGTCATAAGTTTAGCAAAAAGAGGTTTTATAGTATTGAAAATCGGGAATAGAAGAATGGAGTGTTTGTGAAAAACACCATCCACAATACAGAACAGAGGATTTGGGAATTAGATGGAGTTGATAGGAGGATTATTATATATGACCGATAGTATTTTGTATTGAGTGTAATATATAAAGGATAATCCTTCATTTTCCCTATATATACTTTTTGAGCTATTTATCCTATTGCTATATGATATTTAATAGGCGAAATAATTGAAAAAAGCGTATCTACGTTAATCGCAACCTTTCGACATAAATAGCGAAAGTTTTAAGTGAAGTAAAAGTTGCAAATCTATAACCTAGTAAATAGGGTGGCATACTCGGAGTAATTTCATTGATTTCCTATTGATCATGGGGAGGAGGGGTACATAAGTTGAATGCAATAAAAAAGGTGTTTAAATTACTTGACACACTACTTATTAAATTTGAGATTTTCGTACTAAGTTGGTCGATTATTATTATAGCTATTATGACTTTTGGTAATGTAGTGAATCGGCAAATAACTGGCCGAAGCTGGTTGTTTGCGCAGGAGATCAGTGAGATAGCCATTATAATGGCAACATTTATGGGTATAAGTTATGCGGCGAGAAAAGGAAGACATATTAGTATGTCGGCATTTTTTGATCTTGCTCCGAAAAAAGTGAAAAAAGTACTAGCTGTTATTAATCCTTTAGTAACTGCAATAATACTATTTGTTTTAAGCTACTATGCTTATATTTATACGACAATGCAAACAAGAACAACAGCATCCTTGGAACTTCCATACTGGGTAATGGTCATGTTTATTCCTATCGGGCTGTTTTTAGGGGGAATACAATTTTTAAGGAATGTCTGGGTAAATCTTGTGAATGAAGAAGTTTACTTGGCTCAAGAAAAGAAAGATTATGATGAACAATAAAATAAACATTGAGAGGAATAAAATATGGAGTGGATTATTCTATTAACAATGGTCGTCTTGCTCATCATGGGTTTTCCAATGATGATCCCACTGATTGCAGGGGCGTTTGTTTTGGTTTTCTTTTTTCTGCCACAGTTGGACCCCCTCATTTTAATTCAACAAATGAGGTCAGGAATAGTACCATATGCCTTGTTAGCAGTTCCCTTGTTTATCTTCGCTGCTGATATCATGTCAACAGGTAAGACATCAAACCGCTTAGTCGATTTTGTTGGAGCATTCGTAGGCCATTTACGGGGAGGATATGCCATTACAACTGCAGCAGCATGTACGTTGTTTGGGTCGATATCAGGTTCAACTCAAGCTACAGTTGTGGCGGTAGGGACTCCGATGAGAAAACGTTTATTAAAAATGGGGTATAAAGATTCAAGTGCGATAGCACTAATAATTAATGCAAGTGATATTGCATTACTTATACCTCCAAGTATTGGGATGATTATCTATGCGTTAGTATCAGATGCATCGGTTGGGCAATTATTTATAGCAGGGATCGGTCCAGGGGTATTGATTTTCTTGTTCTTTGCAATTTATGCATATGTACATGCTAGAGTTTTCAAAATTCCCCGTGTGGACAAAACAACTTGGAGAGAGAGACTCCAAGTTACTAAGAAAGCAATTTTACCATTAGGTTTCCCGATAATTATCGTCGGTGGTATATATACAGGACAGTTTTCACCAACAGAGGCAGCAGGAATCTCTGTATTATATGCACTAATTTTAGAAGTGTTAATCTATCGGACTATTAAAATTACTGAGATTCCAAAAGTGGCAATGTCCAGTGGACTTGTTACGTCAGCAGTATTTATTTTAGTTGCCGCAGGTCAGGCTTTTTCAATGGCTATTAATAGGGCACAGATTCCACAAACGTTGACTTCGGCAGTTTTAGGACCTGATCCTTCAGCTTTAACCGTATTGTTTATTGTTGCCTTATTCTTCTTTATTGGTTGTATGTTTGTGGATCCGATAGTCGTAATTTTAATATTAACTCCTATTTTTGCACCAGTAGCTACCGCTGCTGGAGTAGATCCAGTTCATTTAGGAGTTGTCATAACGTTCCAAGCTGCACTTGGTTCAGCAACACCACCATTTGGAGTAGATATATTTACCGCAAGTGCGGTCTTTAATAAATCTTATTTGGATGTTATACGGGGAACACCGCCGTATATTGTAATGTTAATTATTGTAGCAATATTAGTTATTCTATTTGAGGACATCTCCTTATTCTTACTTCGTTGGATGTAAGAGGAGTGGCCTTTGAATAAAAAAAATTTTTATGGGGGTAATTAGTCAAATGTTCAAATCCAAGAAACGAAATTTCCTAGTTAGCGCAGTACTTAGTTTAAGTCTCATTTTAGCTGCCTGTGGTGGTGACGATGATGGAACAACTGACGATGGAAATGGAGATGTGAATGGAGATACCACTGGAGAAGATACAACAGAAACTGATGAAGGTGCTGATGAAGCAAAAAGTCCAGAGTATCATTGGGATTTTGTAACAGAAGAGTATCAAGGTCAAGTACAATATGAATATGCTGCTGAATTCGCTAGACGGATGGCTGAAAAGTCTGATGGAAGAGTAGATATTACAGTTTACGAGTTTGGTGGACTTGGGGATGAGGTCGACCAAGTGGAACAATTACAACTAGGTTTTACTGAGTTTGGAATTGTTTCCCCTGGATTTACAGGAACTATGGTTGAAGAAGCACAACTATTTGCATTACATTTCTTATTCCCGGATGATGTTGCATTAACTCAAGAAATTTTAGATTCTAGTGAAGCACTAAATGTACATTTACGTGAAAAGTATGAAGAGCATAATATGACTCCATTAGCATATTTCACAGAAGGTCCTATGCAGTGGACTAGTAATGGCCTTCCTTTAACTACACCTGATGATTTTGACGGATTTAAAATGCGTATTCAACAATCTCCTTTAATCAGTCAGTCATATGAAGTTTATGGTGCTGATCCAACTCCGATGAGCTGGGGAGAATTATACACTAGCTTGGACCAAGGTGTAGTAGATGGACAAGAAAATCCAATCTTCTTTATTGAAGATGCTGGTTTCCATGAAGTTCAAGATTATATGACAATCTCAAATCATAATAACTATGTTGCTATGACAGTTGTAAATACAGATTTCTATAATGGTCTTCCAGAAGATATTCAGGGAATGATCGATGAAACTGTTGCTGAGTTAAGAGATTGGGTATTTGACTTACAAGATCAAATGAATTCTGACTTATTAACAGCAATGGAAGAAAGTGAAGAACACCCTACAGAAATCTATAATTTAACAGAGGATGAGCGTCAAGCATTCCGTGATCTAGCAATGCCTGTCCGTGACTTCTTCCGTGAGAACTATGGTGATGATGCAGGTAGAATTCTAGACCTCTTAGAGGAAGAAATCGAAGCAGCCAGAAATTAATTTTTAGTTATATAGAAAACCTGGGGGAAGTATTCCCCCAGGTTTTTTAAGTTCACAAAAAGTTCGGGGACCTGGTCCCCGAACTTTTTGTGAACTTATTGACACTTTCATATTGTGATGCTATATTTATATACGTTTTAATACATTAGTGATTTAGTTAAATAAAGTAATGAAGTATAGAGGAGCAGATGTTATGAATGCCGTTGTAATAGCAGTATTGATTATGATTTTATTAAGTTTGTTACGAATACATGTTGTCATTGCATTAGTTACAGGCGCAATTGTTGGTGGATTGACAGCAGGGTTCACACTGGATGAAACATTAACGATCTTTGGTAATGGTTTAGGGACGAATGCAGGAGTAGCATTAAGTTATGCCATGCTTGGTGCCTTTGCTATTGCCATTAGTTTCACTGGATTGCCTAATTTATTGGTTCAAAGCGCTATATCTGTAGTTGGTAAAAATGGCGAATCAAAGAAGAAGACGTTAACGAAAGTATTGATTCTCTTCGGTATTCTCTTAATCTCTGTTTTCTCTCAAAATATTATTCCTATTCATATTGCATTTATACCTATTTTAATACCGCCACTGCTTAAAGTTTTTAATGCTCTCCTACTAGATAGGAGAACTGTTGCGACAATTATGACTTTTGGATTAAAGGCGCCCTATATTCTATTTCCATTTGGATTCGGTCTTATATTTCATGAAATAATTGAAAGAAACATGGCTGACAGCGGCATGGATATAGAACTGGGAATGATACCTCAAGCATTGGTATTACCAGTACTTGGCATGGTTCTTGGTTTATGTTTTGCTGTTTTTGTTTCCTATACTAAGAACAGGATTTATGAAGAGCGAGGACTGGAAAAGGGAGAAAATGAGGAAAGTGACTTTTCTTATTCAGCTTCTTCTGCGTTAATTGGAATCCTATCGATCCTTACTGTGTTACTTCTACAATATTTCACGAAGTCAATGATATTTAGTGCTTTTACTGGACTAACTATTTTGTATATCTATTTTACTTACTTACATTTTTCTGGAAGGTATACTTTATCTAAGTCTGAATCCTTAATGACAAATGGGATGAAAATGATGGCTTTTATTGCCTTTGTGATGATTGCTTCAGGTGGATTCGCTGAAGTCCTACGAGAAACGGGACATGTGGATTCATTGGTGTCAACCGTAGCTAATATAATTGGCGAAAATAAAGGGTTAGCTGCAATGTTAATGCTTGTTGTTGGTTTGTTAATTACAATGGGAATAGGTTCATCATTTTCTACTATTCCAATAATTACGGTTATATTCGTTCCGTTAGCAGCAACGATTGGATTTAGCCCACTGGCAACCATTGCCCTAATTGGTACAGCTGGAGCTTTAGGAGATGCAGGTTCTCCTGCATCGGATAGTACTTTAGGTCCAACTGCAGGATTGAATGTAGATGGGCAGCATCATCATATATGGGATACCTGTGTCCCTACATTTTTACACCTTAACCTTCCGTTAATGTTATTTGGTTGGATTGCGGCAATTATATTGTAATTTGATTTTTATTAGAATAATAGGGAAATTATTTGACTGTGAGGAAAAAATGTTGAGGTTATAATGCAATAAAAGGAGCTGGTATAAATCCAGTTCCTTTTTGTTGTTTGCCAGGAATTTTAGGGTGTTATTACTTGTGGATCAGTTGAAAATATGTAATGCATTTAGTCTAGTGTTTTATTGTAAACGGGTGAACGAAGGAGCACTCTATATTAAAATTCTGGTAGATAAAGATACTTAAGTGTTTCTGATTTGATATTATGCTGTTTGTTTGGATTGATTGATGTTACTTCTTCGACTATTCGTTGCTTTAATTATTTTTGGTGCAATTACAGCACCCAGTCCGGTTACTATAATATCTTTCACAAAAAATGGTGCCATTAAGATGGATGTAGTTAATAATGTAACATCAGGTATTTCCAATATAAATTTCTGGTGAGCAAATAAATAAGGTACCCCGATTAAATAGTTAATGACTAACCCCATATAACTTGCAAATACATATATTATTAGTGAAGGTTTCTCCGTTTTCTCAATAATAAAGCCTACTACAAATGTCAGGGCTATAAATGATAGTATAAATCCGAAAGTTGGGCTAACTAAATTGTGCATTCCTCCCTGGAATCCTGAAAAAACTGGAGCGCCAATTAGCCCTACAATTGTATAACCAAGCATGGAAAATGTCCCAACTTTTTTTCCGAGGATAACCCCCGCTAAAATGGCAATTACAGTTTGGAAGGTTAATGGGACAATTCCTATTGTAATAAATGCAGTAAGATTTGCTCCAATACCCATTAGTGCAATGAACATAGCTGCTTTAGTTAAATCCACGACGGTAAATGGATTATTAATTTTCTTTACCATAGTCTATCTCCTTTCCATTATTGTTCACTAAATTATTTCGTAAGTTGACAATAGAATATACTTTGTGATCTGGATTGTCAACAGAGATCTATAATATAGTTAACGTTTTTGAAAGAAAAGATAAGTTTTTGCACCTTCGGGCAATTTGTCTAGCTCCACCGCCTACCCGCTGCGGGGCACTTCGGAAGTGACCAAAGGCGTTTGCGCTTTTCTTATTAAGTACGATCATATTGAAAGAAGTTTACTTGTTTCCTTATAACCTTCCCCTCATTTAAATATATCAGGGATATTATTATGAAATAAAAAGAATATTAGACTTTTTAGTTTACTGTAGAAAGGCTTAGTACCAAAATTTATAAATTGTAATCTATAACTAATACCGCTTGCAGGTGTTTCTCTATTGTGATATATTATCTTTTGTCAAAAAAATCACCTTTGAAAGTCTAAGAAATTTTTATAGATTATTTATTGACTTAAGGAATGATAAATGATATATTAATATTTGTCGCCAAAAACAAACTACGAGAAACAAACAAAAAAAGTTCTTGACGACTGGAAGTTATATTGGTATAATATAAGAGTTGCTGTAAAAACAACAACATCTTAATTTGACCTTTGAAAACTAAACAAAAAGCCAAGCGAAGTGGGATATGAATTACTTCATCATAATGATGAAGCGATAATGAAATATCCCGTCAATGAAGAAGTAAAAATTAGCCAAAATTTGGCTTGACGCTAGTCGTCAAACTCAACACTTTATTGGAGAGTTTGATCCTGGCTCAGGACGAACGCTGGC
>NZ_JAHQCS010000104.1 GCF_019042215.1 Evansella tamaricis
AGTGCCCGAACAGGAGCGTCAGTCGGATATTCGGTAAGAAGTTGCCCTGACTTGTGCCCGGACAGGAGGGACGGGCTGGTATTCGGTAAGAAGTAGCCCGAACTAATGCCCGAACGGATGCGTCGGTCGGAGTTTCGGTAAGAAGTTTCTCGAACTAATGCCCGAACAGGAGCGTCAGCTGGATATTCGGTAAGAAGTTTCTCGAACTAATGCCCGAACAGGAGCGTCAGCTGGATATTCGGTAAGAAGTATCTCGAACTAGTGCCCGAACGGATGCTTCGGTCGGAGTTTCGGTAAGAAGTATCTCGAACTAATGCCCGAACAGGAGCGTCAGTCGGATATTCGGTAAGAAGTTGTCCGAACTTATGCCCGAACAGGAGGGTCAGTCGAAGTTTCGGTAAGAAGTTGCCCGAACTAGTGCCCGAACAGGAGGGTCAGTCGGATATTCGGTAAGAAGTTTCTCGAACTAGTGCCCGAGCGGGAGGGACGGTCTGGTATTCGGTAAGAAGTTTCTCGAACTAGTGCCCGAGCGGGAGGGACGGTCTGGTATTCGGTAAGAAGTTGTTCGAACTAGTGCCCGAACGGAAGGGACGGGCTGGTATTCAGTAAGAAGTTGTTCGAACTAGTGCCCGAACGGGAGGGGCGGACTGGTATTCGGTAAGAAGTTGTCCGAACTTATGCCCGAACAGGAGCGTCAGTCGGAGTTTCGGTAAGAAGTTGTCCGAACTAGTGCCCGAACGGATGCGTCGGTCGAAGTTTCGGTAAGAAGTTGCCCGAACTAGTGCCCGAACAGGAGGGTCAGTCGGATATTCGGTAAGAAGATTCTCGAACTAGTGCCCGAACGGAAGCGTCAGTCGGATATTCGGTAAGAAGATTCTCGAACTAGTGCCCGAACGGAAGCGTCAGTCGGATATTCGGTAAGAAGATTCTCGAACTTATGCCCGAACAGGATCGTCAGCAGGATATTCGGTAAGAAGTTTCTCGAACTTATGCCCGAACAGGAGCGTCAGTCGGAGTTTCGGTAAGAAGTTGTCCGAACTAGTGCCCGAACGGGAGGGACGGGCAGGTATTCGGTAAGAAGTATCTCGAACTAGTGCCCGAACAGGAGGGACGGGCAGGTATTCGGTAAGAAGTATCTCGAACTAATGCCCGAACAGGAGCGTCAGTCGGAGTTTCGGTAAGAAGTTGACCAATCCTTGTGCCCGAACGGATAATAAAAAGGTTCATCTAGACCGTTTGCAGGTGATTCGTCTTATTGAGAACATTGCCGACTCTCAAAACCATGGTTACATCTTATATCACCAGAAGGATTGCAGTTGCAGTAGTAAACGCTCTATCATTCACTACTACACTTTTTGTAAATTATTGGTAAATTTAATGTCAGAGGAGGCACATACTTTGGTTGTATCCAACTCTAAATAAATTGTCGAATTCTCTCAGAAACGTATTGCGAACTTTCAGACTATTTAGTATAATGTACCTAATCAACCATTGTTCTTTCCATCACAAACTAACCCAATAGAACACTCGAAAGGGCAAACCCATCGAAAGTTGGGGACGCAAAACTATAGGGGCTAAATCTAGATTCACACATTGGATGGATACGCCAGCCAGTTGCCGAAAGAAACTCTTAAAAAGTAGTTTAAGGGGGAATGTATTTTGGGTACATGTAAACGGAATCAACTAGATAACCTTGGAAGAGATATTGAAAAGTTAAGAAATTGGATGTATGAAATAAAGGATCGGGACGGTATCGCTGATCCTGAAGTGATTAAAATTAGTCAACTGTTGGATGACAAACTGAATGAGCAGTTAGAACTATCAAAAAATGGATAAAAGATGAGTAGAGTGGAGGAGAGGACATGTTAAAAAGAAAACCAATCATAGAAATGAAAACAAATTCGAAAAAACAGGATGAAGAACAAATCAAATGGCAAAAATCAGTGATTCGCGAAGAATATATCAAGTCCAAATAATAGAAGACCTTAGTACAGTTACAAAAACCATATCCATCGTATAGAAGCAGGCATGGAATTTCCATGCCTGTTTTTCAATAGGTAAGAATGTATAAGTTTTGGCACCTTCGTGCTTGTCCAGTTCCACCGCCTACTCGCATGGGAACTGAAAAAGTGGTGCTTTTCCACTTTTACAGTCCCTAAGCAATGAGCGTAGCCGTCGCAATCTTTAAAAGCC
>NZ_JAHQCS010000105.1 GCF_019042215.1 Evansella tamaricis
ACTGTAAAAGTGGAAAAGCACCACTTTTTCAGTTCCCATGCGAGTAGGCGCTGGAGCTAGACAACTTGCCCGAAGGTGCAAAAACTTATACTTTCCTTTTATAAAGGCACTGAAAAAGTTTAAAACCACTTTTTCAGTGCCCTCTATTATAAGGGGATAAATTTCCAAGTTATTGGTTTTTTTGCATAAGAAAGGCTAGTCAATAATTGGCTAGCCTAATTGGATTTATTTACTGGAAAATGCCTTCCCGTTCCGGTACTGTTTTGGGGAAACTCCCACTACCTTTTTAAATGAAGTACTAAAGTAGTGTTGCGTATCATACCCCACCATTTCGGATATTTCGTTAATTGTAAAATTTGTTGTATTTAACAATTGAATGGCTTTGTTTATTCGTATATTCGTAAGCATTGCCACAAAAGAAATACCAAGATCTTGTTTCATTAAACGGCTTAAATAAACGGGAGAAACATGTAACGTCTCAGCTAACACTTCCAGGTTCAAATCAGAATTTTGATAGTTTTCATACATATAGGCTTCCGCACGATGAACTAATTGAGATATTTCAGCCCTTTCGTAGACATGCTCTTTACAAACTTTATACTTAATGCCTATGGCAGAGAGATTATCTTTTTCAGACAGCCATTCAATATGTTGATAAACAGTTATTTTTAAGTAAGTCTGAAACGCCTTTGCCAAATCATTGAATCGGTTATCCGCCACTTTCCCCCATACAATGACAATGATTAACCCATTCTCATCCCGCAAAATAACCTTTTGATTATCTTCGAACCATTCTGAAATAATGTTCTCTATGGCGAACAGTGTGAGTTTACGATCATTTTCGGTTAACAACGGTTGCTTTGCATCCATCTCTGGCCAGCGTATCACACTAATATAGTCTGGGACAGATACTGGCAACTCTAAAAATTCAAGCTGCTCAAGGATCTCCAATTCGGAAATCCTCCCAGAGATCCAGTCCACACATAACTTTTCACGTAATACAGTAACATTTTTTTTCACCTGTTTCGAAGAAAAGGTTAGCTGGGACTTCGCCTCCTCTTCTCTATGAAGTTTCTCACAAACTTTAATTAACGTTTCTTTTAATTGATCAGGAATAATCGGTTTCGTAATATAGTCATCCACATGGAGACGAATTGCCTGTTGCGCATATGCAAATTCATCATGGCCAGTGATGATAACCACCCGGCATTTCGGTAATTCTTTACGAATATGCTTAATGAGTGTCATACCATTCATAATGGGCATATTAAGATCCACAAGCAAAATATCCACTTTATGCTCTACTGCCAGTTCTAGGGCTTCCTCCCCATCAGATCCTTCTCCCACAACTTCCAGATGAAGGGAGTCCCAGTCTACCGAATCCCGTATGCCCTCACGTATAATCATTTCATCATCCGCAATAAGTACTTTTCTTCGTCGCAAAACCGGTCACCTCTCCTTTTCCTTATCCACAATAATATTTCCCTTTAAGAGTGGGTGATAAATGGTGACAAGAGTCCCTTTGTCTAACTCACTTTCCATCTTCACCCCATAATCCTCGCCAAAGGTTAGTTTTAATCTGGCATGAACGTTTACAATACCATAACCTTTAGTCGCTCCCATGGATTGCACATCGTCGTCCTTTGTAAAAAAAGATGCGAGACTGTCCTTCAATTCTTCTAGTTTCTCGTTTGTCATTCCTTTCCCATCATCTTGAATTTGAATGACAAGATTATTCCGATGTTTTTTAGCAACAATTGATATATGCCCTGGTCCCCTTCGCTCTTTTATTCCATGATAAATTGCATTTTCCACAATTGGCTGTAATACAATTTTTAAAATAGAAAAATCCTCCACTTCTGGTGAAACATCGATGGAATAATTCAACTTTTCTTGATATCTAGTCGTCTGGATTTTTAAATAGCTCTCGATGTGTTGGATTTCCTCCCTTAATGGGATAATCGTATCTCCCTTACTAAGTCCAATACGAAATAACCTAGATAACGACCCCACCAGGTCTGCCACATCAGATGCCCCTTTTTTCCGTGCCATCCATTGAATCGTATCTAATGTGTTGTATAAAAAGTGTGGCTTAATATGTGCCTGCAGACTGTGTAATTCCGCTTCCCGTTTTTGTCTTTCTTGCTTTTCCGTTAGCATAAGGAGGTTATTAATCTTTGAAACCATACTGTTAAAACTCCGTCCAAGTCTTCCAACTTCGTCCATTCTTGTATCTTTATAATTACTTGAAAAATCACCGGATTCTGCCCTTTGCATTTCACCTACTAATCTGCTGATCGGACGAGACATGGAATAGGACAAATAATAAGAAGCGGTAATCCCGATTAAACAAACAAAAAACAGAAACGAGATGACATAAAACTGGATTTGCTGCACAGCGGCAATAGATTGTTCCGCAGAGAAAACCCCTACGGTTGTCCAATTCGTAAATGGCGATTTGCGGTATATAAACTGGATTTGCTCCCCGTTTATCTTTTTGGAAAATGTGCCTGAATTGTTCGTACTGATCTCCTCTACGGGAATCTCATTAAGCATATTTTGATTGGGGGAGTATATCCTATTTCCATGATCATCGACGACCATTAAATATCCTGTTTTTCCCAACCTCACATCTTTTACCGTTTCCCCAATGACCCTTACCTTTAAATCAATTAAAATAACCCCTTTTTCCTCCTGTGAAATTGGATCTATAATTGACCGGGCAACAGATATGATTTCCTCTTCCTGATAATTAACGTGGGATGCGATATTCCTTCCCACCGGATTTCCGATTATTTTGGCTATCCCCTGGTTTTCCACCGCTTCCCGATACCATATTTCATTAGTCAGTTTTTGGGATGTTCTAGAGTATAGTTCATTACTGATATAATCCCCATCCTTGTTAATGACCATAATACCAGCTACTTCTGGATAGATGGTGGTCATTCGGAGAAGAAATTGAGATACTTCATACTCTTCATCCGGTTCCATCTCCTCCAGCAATAATTCCCCACTCAAAAAATCAGAAATATGGGAATCAAATGATATAAAATAAGATAAATTCTGTACGTTTTCAATATAATACTCTAACGAACTATTTACTTTATCTATTAATTGTATCGTATTTTCGTTTACTTGTTCTTCTATTATTTTATCCACTGCCCAACCAATCATAATTGCCAAGGCCAACGCCGGTAATATACTTACTAGCAAAAAGTGGATGATCAGTTTATATCGGATTGGCAGATTATTTATCTCAAACCATTTTTTCAAGTTGTTTGCCTCCACTTCTTCCCTTAAAGGCTAATGGGCGTAATAATATTGGACATTTTCCTTTGTCACAATGGTCACACCCGTATCCACAAAAGTGGGTAATGGAGCGATTCCTGGTATATCATTCACCTGTTGCTGTGTGAGATCATGCTGCAGATGAAAAAGAAAATTCAACGACCAATATCCCATATTCCAAGCACCTTGTGCTATCGTTGCATCAATTAACCCTTCTTCAATCATATCCAACGTTCCTTTATCTGTATCAAAACTTATGACTTTGAGGTCACCAATTCTCTGGCTTAAACGAAGTGCTTCCCCTACTCCTATTCCGCCATTTGCTTCCGTTACAAAAATCCCTTCAAGTTCTGGATGGTTATTAAGGATGACATTTGTGGCTTCTCTTGCAGCTAAACGATCGCCCATACCGTCCTCTACTGTAACTAATTTCATCGATTGATAGTCAGTAGATATGGTATCGATAAATCCAGCAGTCCGTTCCTGATGATTCAATTGATTAGGATTAGTTACGACGGCCACTTCCCCTTTTTCTTGGAGAAGTTCAGCCATTTTATGTGCTGCCTTAGCACCGGCTTTGTAGTTATCTGTACTGATTAGCGCTGATGCCTTACTTCCTTCGGCACCTGCATCAAACAATACAACGGGAATTCCCGCATCTACCGCTTTATTAATTGTGTCCGTTAAGTCAGTTGGATTAATCGCAGTTATTGCAATACCTGCGGGATTTTTGGCAATCACTTGTTCTAACACTGTAATCTGTTCATTCACATCGTATTGTGTTGCTCCACGATATTCAATGGAAACATTTAGTAATTGAGCAGCGTCTTCAAATCCTTTTAATGTATTTTTCCAGAAATCCATTCCTGCCTGAAATGTTACCATCACATATGTTTCTGTAATTTCCCCCTGTAATCCTCCAGTTTCCCATGGGTTAGGGGGAGTCTCTTTGAAATGGACATTATAAACATATAACATGAAAGATCCTATTAGCAGCGTATATATTAGTAATAGCTTCTTCACCTTTGTAACCCCTTTCAAAACAGACGATACAAACACATCTCCATCATATCCGATTCTATCTTTCTTATCTCGGAGACTATCATCTGTTTAATTACATCCCTTTTAAACTCATTATATATTTTAACATATATAAATTACTATCTATTATTTTTATTTAAGCGTCGTGACTTCAGTCAGGAGATGAAATACCTTCATTTATTCCAAAGAAAAGCTCCCAACATTGATCGTTGGGAGCTTTATTATTAATAACCAGTTGATTATGCACTCGGTTCTGAATTAGTAGCAACAGCTTTAGATGTTTCTGTCTTACTCTTGTTAAATAGTTGTTTAAACTTACTGGACACACCTAAAAGTTTATCGTGTAAATCCATGCTTGGTGTGAGGTCTTTAATGTTTAACTGGTACGTACGGACCATCGCAATCATGGCAATTGGATCCACAAGTGCCCTTTTAGTCATCGAAGTGAGGATATACGCACCAACTATCGCGAAATATCCAAACACCGCTTCCACACCGGGATTCGGAGCCATTAATCTTGCAATACCCATTAACGGGAATACAGATGCAAGGAAGACAATAAAGTTTAATAAGTATACAAAGACAACAATTCCCCCTGCAGTCATGATGATTTGCTTCCAGCTTTGAGCATACAAAACAACTCCGTCACAGGCAGCTTTCCATACATTAACTTCTTCCTGTTGTCCCTCTGCTGGTGCTTCACCCTCTTGAGTTGCCGCAACTTCAGCATCTTTCGCTTCACTCTTCTTAAGCATGATATAACTTAAAATGGCCTCATCCACATATCTTAAGCTGACTTCCATAACTTTACTTATAATACCAATAACATTTTTGGCACCTGGAATAAAGCTGAAAAAGTTCCCGATCCGCATCATCCATCGTTGAATCTGCTTGACAGCAGCATAAATAATTTTATCCACTACAAACGCTATGTTCGCAGAACCGAAGTTAGCTACTACTTGATCCTTACCGTAAGCGATTTGACCTTTACCATCTGGCACACTTCCCTTTCGCAATAGTTCGGTAACAACTGCGATATGACCCACTTTCACCATATAAAGGAAATACCTTTCGATAAATCTTAATATGGCCAATACGGAGAAAAATGTTGCAATAATCATGATAATAAAGAATCCTGAAGCAAATTCAAACCATCTGGCCAGTAGTATACCTAACCCAATCACAATTCCTAGAAAAACTAATGATATTAAACCGAATAGTGCGTAGACAATAATCCGTGAAATAAAAAATGGCATCGTTTTTGTGATTAACTGGACGACCGACATTACAAACAAACACCTCTTTCAAATAATTTTTCCGATACAAAGTCCGATTAATGAAGCAGTTTTACGAAAGAACACCTCCCATTAACCCTACATTTAGTATGGAAATTTAACACTGTTCCTGGATCAAATAGAACCGGACGAGAAGAGAACACTAAATGAATTGACTATATTGAATGAAATGTAGAGAGTTTAATAATGCGTTTTTAGAAATCAAAAAAAATATCATATAATTAAAATTATAGGAAAGAAATAAGAGAATTCATATTATACGAAAGTATAATATTCCGTCCGATTCTCGAGGCAATAATCCAATGTTTATCTTTTCAAAGGAGGGGGAGCAGTCGTGAAATCTGTAGTATTCCTCCCTTTCAACATCGCAAGGAGCCATTAGTGTGAAATCCTTCCTTTTCCTCTCCTTCACTCCCTAGATGAGTTGGAATAGGAAAAACAAACCGTGCACGATTAACTAGTATCATTTAATGCTCTTCCGGATAAAGTAAGTTTGACTAGTCCCAAAGGAGGAGTTCAATTGGATAACACACATGACTACGTGCAAAAGCTTCATGAAAAACAGGAAAAAGATGAGCGAAACAAAGCCCGTCAAGGACATAGACAAGCGAGCCAAAAATTGCCAAATAAAAAGCACAGTACAAATAAATAAATCGCCTCGGAAGGGAGTCTCAAAAGTATTACTTTTGGTGGCTCCCTCTTTTTTTTAAAGATAAGCAAGTATAAGTTTTGACACCTTCGGGCATTCGCTAGGTCCCGCAGATACGTCCTCTTTGCTGAACTGAACTGTCTGCCAGCCTTCACAAGATTATTATAGAGTGGACTATAAATTTATAGTACGATGAGAGTAATTTAAATGAAATGAGGGGGATAACGATGCAAAAAGCAACGGAACAAGAGGTTCAACAGTTTCTATCAGAAAAGGAAGACTGGTCACTTGTGGAGGAAAAGTGGATTGAAAAGAAATATCGCTTCAAAGATTATTTAAAGGGAATTGAATTTGTGCAGAAAATTGCCAGTGAGTCAGAAAAAGCTAACCATCATCCATTCATTTCCATTGACTATAAATTGGTCCGTGTAAAACTCTCTTCATGGAAAGCAAACGGACTGACCCAGCTGGATTTCACGTTAGCAAAACTTTTTGATGATATATACCAAAAGGATGTAGCAGATAGGAAAAAATCCTAACGTAAGATGACCCTAATAAGATGAAGAGGTTGTTATTTAGTCCTTCTTATTTTCATCCCATTGTTTTCACATTTTATTTCATCCATTGTTTCCCTCTCCTGCCAAGGAATAATCTCCTCTCTAACAGCAAAAAATAATCCTAGAGGGGAGCAGAACTATTATGAGAAATTATATTTTAGGAGCATGGGAAATCGCAGACCCAGTTTACCATAAACTAAGAAATTTCACGACGATAGAAACAAAGGATAAATTTCCTGTTTTACGAGTTCAATTAATACGATATCGTGGTCCGGAACATACTCTTTCTAACGGAGAACTCATTAAAAAAGGCGATTATTTAATTAAAATACACCTACACAATATTCGACTTATCAAATATTTAGAAAAAGTAGTTTCACCAACACGTAAAACGTTACTCCTTTATCAAATGGTGAAGAATGCCCTTCCAGGATTGGCTCAATTCATCAAAAATCATCAGTTAAACCAGCGAATTAAAGGAATATGTGGGGTAACCATGCTGAATAAACTAGTTGAACGTCTCGGATTTGAGATAAAACCGATTTCAAATACGTATTATCGGTTATTAAAATGTTGTTCTCAAATTCCGATTCATTTTTTATCCACCGGTCGCTTTACAGGAGTGTTTGATCGGACAAGGGTAAATTATTTATTTATGTCAAAAAATAAATTACTGGAACTGGCTTAAAAGACAATTATCCCTATAATGCCAGATAGGACAATAACTAATGCAGGATGAAGCTTCCAGTATAATAAAGCAACTAACGATAACAAGAAGATTCCACCATATTTTAACATTTCAAAGGAAAAATCCAGTCCAATAATTCCATTGGAAATGGCAAACTTTATTGCCGCATAAATTATCAAGCTTGTGACGATCGGTCTCAACCCATAAAAGGCAGATTTTATCAATTTGTTTTGATTTATTTTTACAAAGATAGAAGCAATAATTAATATAATGACTAATGATGGAAGTGTCATTGCCAAAGCAGAGACAATGGCCCCTGGTACACCTGCAACATGGTAGCCTACCACAGTTGCACTATTGGTAGCAATTGGTCCTGGGGACATTCCTGCCACAGCAATGACATCTGTGAACTCCGTTGTTGTCATCCATCCACGACCTGTTACTTCCGCTTCAATCACAGGGATCATTGCATAACCCCCTCCGAAGGAAACGGCACCAATCATCACAAAAACGAAAAATAGCTGCAACAACATTAACTCTCACCTTCTTTAGTCATGATTGCCTCGTTTGAATGTCCACTTTCTAATTGAATAACTAAGCCAAGTTTTTCCTTAAGCTTTATGATCCCAATTCCTAAAATAATCCCACTCAATATAATGAGGATGGGATGCAACGGAGTAAATAATAATATACTCAGCATTGCTATTGTTAAACCTAATGTCGTTTTATCAAAAATCGCTGTCTTTGAAATCTTAACACCTGCGTAAACAATCAAAGCTACAATTGCAGGTCGAATTCCTAAGAAAGCCGACTCTAAATAGTGGTTACCTTGGAGTATAAAAAACAAGGTACTGATCCCCATGACAACTAGAAAAGTTGGAAAAAGAGTGCCTAACATGGCACATACTGCTCCTTTTGTTCCGGCAATCCGATGTCCAATAAATGTAGCGGAATTAATAGCGATAGCTCCAGGGACCGACTCAGCCATTGCAAATACATCTGAAACATCATCCATCTTTAACCACTTACGTTTTATCACCACTTCCCTTTCAATCAGTGGAATCATCGCATATCCACCTCCAAATGTCACAGGTCCAATTTTTAAGAATGACAGGAATATTTTAGAAAGGAGTTTCCAATCTGTCTTCATATTAACCCTTCTTTCCGAACAATGAGCTTCCACCTATAATAATAGCACACTTTTAACCAAAATGGATAAAAGTGTGCTATATAAAAATGAGACAAAAAAGTGGCATTCGGTAGTAAGCAAATGTTTATCTTATTTATGAGCTCTTTAATTCACTTAAAAAGATTTCAATAGCCGCTCCAATCGCAGGTGCTTCCCCTTTTAATGCCCCCTTTATGATTTCGGGACGGTTACTGCTGCCAAATAAATTTTCTGTTACAGAACGAACTACTTCCTGAAAATATTTTTCCCACTGGTGAATAAGTACACCGTGTAAAATAACCACATCAGGATGAAGTGTGTTAATCATATTTGCCAGACCTATGCCGTAATAATTTGCAGACCTCAGAACAATTTTTTCCACGAGAGGGTCACCCGTTTTCAACTTTTCCAGTAACCTATCTACGTTTGCTATATGACGACTTACCTCCCCTGCTTCCTGTTCCCCTTCTCTAATCATTTTAAAAATGGCATTATAGGACGTGTAAGCTGCTAAACATCCTTTCCGTCCACAATCACAACTTCTTCCCTTCGCATCAATAATAATATGTCCATAGGAACTGGCATTTCCTTCCCGTTGATTGATAGAGAAACCACGATTCACATAACTCCCTCGAATACCATACCCACTAATGCAATAAAATAGACTTTCATCGGTTTTCCTTAATTGATATTCCGCTAAGGCTGCTGTATTGGCGCCATTGTTTATTGTCACAGGAACACTAAATTCAGCATTTAACATCTTTACAATGGGAACATCTTTCCAGCCTTTTGCAGGAAACGATTCCGGGTTTACAATAACCCCTTCTCTCCTGTCAATTGGACCAACTGAACCTATTCCAATACCAATCATCAAGTTGTCAGAAACATTATGTAATTTCATTATTTTATGAATGTGGAGGATTAATTTTGAAACAGTGATATTGGGACTATCTTCGGGGGTTAAGGGAAATCCCCTTTCTTCCACCATTTGCAGGGAAGCATCTAAGAGAACTATCTTCACATGAGTACGGGCAATTTCCACTCCAAAAACATAGCCACTCTTACGATTAATTTCATAGAGTACTGGGGGTCTTCCTCCAATAGACTTTCCATAACCACATCTTCTAATCAATTTCCTATTCTCCAAGTCGTCAATCAGTCTAGTCATTGTTGTTTGTGTTGCGTCAAAATGCGCTAATAAATCCACCTTTGATACAGGTTCAGAAGCATGAATATATCGATAAATATCTTTTCGAAAATTGTTCGTTACGGATGAATCTCTGAAAAAATTTTTTAACATACTCTTCCCCCTTTGCTCACTGTTAATCTACTCCATTCTTAAGCGCTAAAATCTCGCTTAAATTCTTCAAATGTGTTTGAGTATAGCGGTATACTTGTTTATAACTCTCACAAAAATAATCTGGCTCTGAATCTTGTGAAGATCTTCTCCAATCACGGTTCCTTGGGCATCCCCCAAAACATAAGTGGAGAAACTCACATGTCTGACATGAAGATGGTAAATTAGATTTCAGCTTTTGAAACGGGTGCTCCTTCTTTTTATGAAGAATAGAAGTTAAAGAATCCTCCCTTACATTCCCAAGAAAAAAATCAGAATGGATATAAAAATCACATGGATAAGCCTCTCCATTACTCTCTAATAGGAGTGTCTCAGGACATGTCTTCCGGTGGGTGCATATCTCCCCTTCTCCAACAACATAAGATGCAAGCATACTATCAAAAAAGCGTTCTGAAAACTGTGGCTTTCCATTGTTATACCAATGATCAAATACCTCGCATAAAAAATCCCCGTATTCTTTCGGGGTAATCTCGTACTTACCTGGTTCCTCTATAGTCTGTGCCTTAAATTTCATACAAGGGATAAACTGTAAGTAGTGATATTGGTGTTCTTTAAAAAACTTTAATACTTCTGCTACTTTATTAACATTTCCTTGATGAATAACTGTTAGAATATTAAATGGCACTCCCGCATTCTTCAGATGTTGAATACCGTTCATAATCAAATGAAAACTCCCTGAACCAGATCCTGTTTTCCTACGCTGATCATTGATCTCCTTCGGGCCATCCAGACTAACTCCCACAAGAAAGTGATACTTTTTGAAAAAACTGGCCCAGTTTTGGTCAATTAACGTACCATTCGTTTGAACCGAATTACTGATGATGGTATGAGGAGGTGCATATTTTCCCTGCAACTGTACTACCCTTTCAAAAAAATCAATACCCGCAAGTAATGGTTCTCCACCTTGCCATACAAAACTTGCTACTCCATCAGTCAATTCCATATATTCCTTTATAAATTTTTCTAAAAGAGCATCATCTATCACATCAATGTCACTTACATTTCCCTTACAATTACGATAGTAACAGTAATCACATATAAGATTACAAGATTCGGAGACCGTTTTCCACATTATCCCCAAAACCTCTTTTTTTCGTTCATGACACATATTCACCTTAAACACCCTTTCCCAATTCATCAAACGTTAGTTAAATAATAATTGGAAAGGCGCTTGAGAAACTGTGACAAATCTCACACCTAAAATCTCCTCCAAAGTAGTCGATCAATCTTCATCCTTCACATCCACATCTTCCGGGAGCGGTTCATTTAAAATCTCTTCCACAAGCTCTTTATATTTCTCCACCTGATCCATGTGCGTATTAAACTGCTCTTTATTAATGAGGTTTTGATCCCCGTCATGAACTGCCCGGATCTTGCCAGATTGGATCATTTTTTCCACATATGACACTGACACTTCCAAATACTCAGCTGTTTCTGCAATTGTATAATACATCCTTTTATCTCCCCTTCCAAAAACAATATTCCCCGTATAAAACCCAGTTTTTTAAAACCCTTTTATTAAATCCACCTGATTCTGTAATGCCTTCCCTGTCTCAATATTATGTAAAGTTTTTAAAAAGCAATCTATTCCCTCCTCAGGAGTGGTAATGGCGGAAATATGTGGTGTAATTATTACGTTAGGATGGTTCCAAAGGGGATTATCTTTTGGAAGGGGTTCTTCCGGGAAGACATCCAGAACTGCAAGCCGTATTCCCTTTCCTAATGCTTCCAACAGTGCCCCGTGATCTACTGATTCGCCACGGCCCACATTAATAAAAACTGCGTCTTCTAGCTTGGAAAACCTAGCCTTATTAAACATTCCCACCGTTTGTTTCGTATTCGGCATTGTATTTATAACATAGTCTGGAAACTTAACTTTATCCAGTTCTTTCCCCTCATCTAATGAAGGGTGTACATACTCAAAAAAATCTTTTTGTTTCCCGCTCAACGAAATACCGTACACTCTTACTCCAAAGAAAGATAGAGTTCTTGCCACTTCTTGTCCAATCACACCTGTCCCGTACACGAGTACTGTTTTTTCCTTTAATGGTACTGGAGCAAAGGATGTCCATTCCTTTTTGTTTTGGGCAGTGTTATAACTGTTATGCTGCTGCAGATCACGCAATATATAGCTTAAGCAATATTCACTGATTTTTTGCCCAAAGGAACAAATCGTCCTCGTGAGCAATACATCTTCCTTCCAGTTATCCCCCTTCAAAATCTTATCCACTCCTGCACCTAACGAGTGAACCCAACGGATATTACAAAACTGGAAATTATTTGGTCTCTTAAAGGAAACGAAAGCGTCTGCCCATCCATAATCTTCCTCCTGGACATTTCCTTCTGGCAGAAAACGGAATCTCTTATTTATTAGATTGTCTTTACGCTTTTCAAGTAACCAATTTAATTCTTTGTACATGGGACTGACCATTAAAATATTATTAATCCTCATAACTGACTCCTTTTCCACGTCTCATAGAGTATTTGTTTTGATTTACAAAGAAAAGGATACCACCATTTCTCCGTCTGTTTCCACTTTTACAAGACCGAGCTATTAATGGTATCTTTTAAAACCCTGCTATAAGAATTAAATATCCAATCCTTATTGTTATGATATATTGAATTTATCACTGGCTACCATACACCTCTTGCATAAATCCCATCTATAATCTAAAAATATATAATTTTTTTTCAAAAGATGAAACCTCCCTCATCACTCCTGTATCTAAAGAACAGGTCGACCGGAAAGGAGCAATTCCATTGGATATGATAAAAGAGGTGAAAAAGGCAAAGAAAGGCAGCACACCTGCATTTGAACGACTTATTAATGCCCATCAAGTCATCATGTACCGGGTGGCCCGTACCATCCTTTCTAGGGAAGAAGATTGTGCAGATGCCATTCAGGAATCCATCATTAAGTCATTTGAGAAACTTCGTACATTACGGGAGCCTGCGTATTTCAAAACATGGCTAATACGAATAGTGATGAATGAATGTTACCAAATACTTCGTCACAAGAAAAAATTGGTGTCAATTGCAGAATGGATCGAACCAGGCACCGTTGAGACAGGTTTTGACAAAATCGAACTGGACGAATTACTTCATATCCTTCCAGATGAACAACAACATTTACTCAAGATGTTTTATATTGAAGACATTTCCATACACGATCTTGCGATTATTTACGATTCCCCCGAGAACACGATTAAGACAAGACTACGGAGAGCAAGGGAAAAATTAAAAGAAGTCATGACACAGGAGGGAATATCACAATGGAAAAATGGGAACGGGAACTAAAAGAGCAAGTGAATAAAACGCCTTCTTCAATTGTAAAGGGACGAATGGAACAGACGTTGAAAACTCTTCCCTCAAAGAGAAAGGTATCTAAGTTATACTCCATAGTTGCTGCAGTCATTTTCTTTATTACCATTCTTGTGAGCGGTTCATACTTATCACCTGCATTGGCAGAGTCATTAAAATCACTTCCCATTGTGGGGACTGTATTTGAAACCGTTGGAAATATCGGTATTCAAAAGGGAAATCAAGAAGGTTTAACCATGGGAATTGGTCAACAGGTTGAAATCGACGGCTATCTTGTCACTTTTACCGAAAGCCTCTACGATGGTTCTGAAATTCATATAGGTTACGTGATTGAGTCACAAACAGGCGAACCTGTACCATATGATATTCACCTTTTTGATAATGTGGATTTTACGATTAATGGAAGAACAAAAGGAAACTACGGCTGGGGAGGCCAGGGTAAGGAAATAGAAAACGGGGCCTTCGCCGGAACGATCAGTCTACGATTTGGCGACAGTGTTCCTGATGAATTTGTTCTTGGAATTGCACCATATGACGGGAGTAGTGACTGGAAAGTGGATATTCCCATTCAACTCCAAGGGGAAAATAAGAGTTTTCTTGTCCGTGAGACTAAAGTTGGGGACGATTATACCATTCATTATGACAGCGTCACATTCTTCCCTACCACCACAGAAATTTCCTTTCGTTTAGTGAGAGATAGCTCCCTTTTTCACGAGGAGGAGCAAGACAGATTCTTAGATTACCAAGTCGTGGATGACCAGGGAAGAGTACTTCAACCATTCAGTGGCAATGGTTATGGAAAAGAGACAGACGGTATGATCGTTGAAACCATTCTCAACAATTACGAACCACTTACTGGAATTCCTAAATCATTAACGATCAAGCCTTATTATGTGGAATGGAAAGATCAAGGTTTAGATACTATTAAACAAAAGTGGGATGGGTCAGAAATTGTACTTCATCAAGGGGATATAGGTCACTTGAACATTTTAGAAGTGGAGGAAGTAGATCAACTGCTAACTGTCACATTACACGCTGAAGGAAAAAATGCTTATGACCAATCCGTGACTTTTTGGCTGGAAGATAAAAAAGGAACGCAATATTTCTCTGAATACATGCCGCCTAAACGGGTGGATGACAAGATGAATCACTATAAGATTTCTTTTTCAGAATTTCCAGATATGGATGACTTATATGTTGTGACAAGGGAATTGGAAACACCTAATTTTATTAAAGAATTAGAAACAACCATTCACTTTGATAAGTAGATTTTGCATGTGGAATGTAGTGGAGCTTTCTTGGTAGGAAATTACCTTGAGGTGCTCCACTTTTTCTATCCATTTAAGATTTATTTTTCTTTAATGGATGCGATGTGAGTACTAAGTTATTTCTCATTAAGAATGTAATTGCCCTAGGTACATTTTCAACTTTTGTTTTTCCTGTTGAATACTATCCTCATCATTCACGGCGTATAATAATTCTAGTCCTGCATCCACTGGTGATCTGGAATGTTCCATTACTAAATCAAAGCTCTTTTCGATCTCAATGTCAGCTAAAGAAACTAACGATTCTTTCACCTGGCCCATTGTGCTCATTATCTTGTCTGGATTTCCTTTATAACTTTTTAACAGACGTTTCTCTATTGTCTCCATTGGTTCCCAAACTAGAAGAGTAATTATCTTCTCCCCAAGAGACTTTTCCCTTAACTCTTCCAGCTCTTTGATGGTTCTGGAAAAAATCACAGGTATGGTCCCTTCCAATTTTTTTTGTTCAACCACATGTTTAGTTATTCCATAAGAGTATTCTTCTTCCCGGAAAAAATGAAGAAATGCTTCATCCGTCACCATCGTTTCAAATTCTTCCTTTGATATATCGAAAAAGTCCGTTGGTCTCTGGTCTTTCAAACTTCCAACATCACTTCCACGATGTAAAGTTACTTTGGAAAATCGTGTATCTAACATTGCAAGTGCATTAATGAGCACCTCTGAACGAGAACCCATTGTTCCATATACTACTAAAATCTGCCCTTCCATTTTAATCCCCCAATATTTTTTCAGTTTCCAGTTTTGCTTATATTTTACCTCATTATTTCTAAGTTGCATAAATTAGCCAAAACTCCACATGATAAGAAAAGCGCAAGCGCCTATGAACACGAGCGTAGGGCAATGGAGGAATGACAACTAGAAGTCCGCTCTTTGACTTCGGTTGTCACTTCCGAATTGCCCCGTAGCGAGTAGGCGCTGGAGCTAGACAAAGAAAAGCGCAAGCGCCTTGGTCACGGGCGAAAGTCACTGGAAGGACTTTGACAGAAGCCGCTTTTTGGCTTCCGAAAAGGCCTGAAGTGATCCGAGCCCGTAGGCGCTGGAGCTAGACAAAGAAAAGCGCAAGCGCCTAAGATTACAATTTGGAAATACATACAACATTAGGAAAGCTGGAGGTGACAGAACTGCTTTGGAAATGGTTCCGCAATCGAATTTTAAATACGACAACGACACCGCAGCAAAACCCTACGAAGGAAGTTCCAAATAAAGAAAATGTCACCTTGGAAAGCATAAAAACAAAGCTTAAAGATATTGATGATGCTCAGCAAAAAGAACTTACCATCAATGGTGAAAAAGTAGTACTTATTTATATATCAGCACTGGTCCAAACTGGCACCCTTCAAGACCTTATCTTTACTCCCCTCAATCAAATGGAAGGGAAACTGCCACCAGAACATGTTTTAAAAAATAGTAGTATTGCAGATTTACAAGATCTTCAAGTTTTAATAAACGATATTATGAGCGGTTACACAGTCCTTTACTTTCTGGAAAGGGAATTTGTTTTAAAAGTAAACACCTATAGTGTGAATGAAAGATCCATTACCGCACCGGAAAGTGAAACAACCGTGCTCGGACCACAGGATTCCTTAACAGAGGCCATTAATACGAGTCTTTCCTTAATCAAGCGGAGAATCCGATCTGCCAATCTCAAAACGAAGATATTTCAAATGGGAACAGAAACAAATGATACCGTTGCTGTCCTGTACATGGACCACATTGCAAACGAAGAAAATGTCCAAAGAGTGTTACATCGGGTGAAGAATATTGAATATCAGGGTTTTGTGGGAATGCCTATCTTTAAACAGATGCTCGAGGATAAGCCCTTTTCTCCTTTTCCGCAGCATGGGATTAGTGTCCGAACTGATTATACGACAGAAGCCCTTTTAGATGGGCGGGTCATCGTGATGGTGGATGGAAGTCCGGAAGCCGCCATTTTACCTGCAACGTTCTTCGAGATGTTTACGACAACAGAAGATTTTTATAACCGCTGGACGACCGCCTCCCTGCTACGCGTAATACGGTTAGGGGGCTTTCTCGTATCTATTTTACTCACATCCACTTATGTGTCTGTCTTAACCTATCACCCTGAGATGCTGCCACCAACACTCCTCCTCATGTTATCGGAATCCAGGACTCAAGTACCCTTTCCTCCTGTTCTGGAAGTATTGATCATTGAGATGGTTATTGAAATTTTACGGGAGGCGGGTGCACGGATGCCTACGAAAATCGGGCAAACAATCGGTATCGTTGGGGGTATCGTTATTGGGACTGCCGCAGTAGAAGCGGGGCTCTCCAGTAATGTATTAATTGTCCTTGTTGCCGTTTCTGCCCTTTTATCGTTTCTCCCCCCAAACTATTTAATGAGCAATGCGATCCGGTTAGTGAGATACGGTTTTATCATTGCAGGGGGATTGCTTGGGATGTACGGACAAATTATTTTTTTCGCCTGGTTAATGAATCATTTATCCAATTTAACGTCTCTCGGCTCTCCTTATATGACACCGTTTATCCCAAGACAATGGACCGATTTATTCAACAGTGTCTTCAGGGCACCAATTAATTTTATAGTGACTCGCTCCGGCATGTCCCGTGCTAAAAAGCAATTAACAAGACCTTTAGATGAGGAGTAGTCTTACCATGGATACCGGTAAATTCAAAAAGTTAAATAAATACCATGTCATCTTTCTTGTCCATTGTAGTTTGTCAGGGATTGCTTTGTTTTCTTTACCATATTATTTAAGACATGTGGGCTATAATATGTGGATGGTTCTTCTCATCTATGGAGTCCTATCCTCCCTTTTGCTTAAAGTGATCCTTCAATTATCAAAGCAATTCCCTAATGATACATTTTATGTCATCATGGAAAAAGTCGTGGGCAAGTATGTTAGCAAACTCCTTCATGTTTTTATCTTGTCTTATGCCATTGTTCAGGTTAGTAATATTGGGAAGTCCTATGTACGCATCGTTCAGTCTGTAACTTTGCCGGACTTCACCATTACTTTCCCCGCTTTAACTCTTTTTTTAGTGATGATTTCCATTGTAAATGGAGGAATTAAATCCATAGCCAGGTTTTGTATATTGTCGTTTTTCTTAACAGTATGGATGGGGTATTACAGTAACTGGGCGTTTTCTGATGCTAATGTACATCATTTATACCCGAGACTTCATGAGTATCATATGATCGATTGGCTGAACGGACTTTTTGAAGGGTCACAGATCATGCTTGGTTTTGTATTAATTGTATTCTTTTATCCATACATCATCGACCAAAAGAAAGCCTTTAAACATGCAGCAATCGGGATCTGGTCAGGGATTGGTATAATGATTTTAATTTGTATTGCAAGTATCGTTTATTTTTCCATTTGGCAAATTGAACATCTCCTATACCCCCTCTTAAATTTGTTTCAGGCTGTGGAACTTTCTAATGTGGAGCGGATTGAAACGATGGGGATCAGCCTCTACGCTTTTCTAGTACTATCTAAAGCATCTTTGTATTTGTGGGTGGCAAAAAAGGGATTGGATGCCCTGTTCAGTAAGCATAAAAACCGAACAAGACATCTATTTATCGTCAATGGTATTTCCGTTCTTCTTGTGTTGGGACCAATACCACTTATCTATCAGACCTTCCTTTATGAAAAATGGGTCATTTACTGGGGATATGCTGTTATATTACTACCGTTATTCCTATTGATCATCAACCATTGGAAAAAACGAAAAAAAGGTAACGATGGAAAGGAAGCATCTGCATCATGAAGAATCTTACAGCCCTTTTTATTTCACTTCTCTTTTTGTTGTCAGTATCCGGCTGCAATGTACAGGATTTCGAACAACCTTCCATTGAAAATTACGGAATGGTCGGGGTTATGGGTTTCGACGTGGCGGAAGATGGTTATATGAACGTGACCGTTACCTTACCTCAGCCTGAAATGGACGCGGAAACAAAAGTACAGAAATATACAACAACAGTGAAGTCACCACATCGTGCAATCATGGAGGCATCCACCAAATCGGAAAAGTTATTGTCTACCGCTCAACTTCGGGTAATACTTTTCAGTGAGGAATTTGCGAAAGAAGTGGGTGTCTGGGAAGTTCTTGAAAACTTATATCGTGATCCTAGGGTGGGGACAAACTCTTTCATTGCTGTTGTAAAAGGTTCTACAGAAGAATTATTATCTGGGGAGTATAAAGACAAACCTAATATAAACAGATATTTAAATCAACTGCTAAAGCCAACCACCATCACTGCTTTCAGTCCTTTTACGACAATCCATCACTTTATCAGACATGTGACAAGCCAGGTTTCCGATGCTCTTGCCCCTTACATTGAAAAAACAGGGGATTCGATTCAAATAACAAAAGTTGCCCTTTTTAAAGGGTCCAAGATGGTATCAACCATCGAAAGGGAAGAGGCAAAAATCATTGAGAGTATAAAACGAAACCGTAAAACATCTGATATCTCCTATGAAATTCAAGAGGATGGGAGGGGAAGTGGAGAAGAAGCGGTCCTTGTATTAAATTTTATCCGTTCCAAAAGAGATGTTAAAACGAATGGAGACCCTGTTAATCCGGAAATTCATGTTTATCTTTATATTGCCGGGTCGGTGGTGGACTATACAGGAGACTATAATTTAGATGTGGAAGGGGAACGTCATATTCTAGAGGATAAACTGAGTAAAGAAATAGAAGCAAAACTATCGGATTCCATCCAACAATTTCAGGAACTGGGGATTGACCCCTTAGCCCTTGGCGACTACTTCCGAATGAAAGACAGAGGTGAATGGAGTAAGGAGTACTGGAATGACATTTTCAGCCGGGCTGAAATTACGGTACATGTGGAACCGAGGATTACTTCCACAGGGACGATTTATTAATGTCTCTTCCCAGCGGATGAGAGAAGAAACGTTTTTGAAGGACCTGCCTAATAGCGGCAGGTCCTTCTTGGTATCTACTGATAGTTATTAAATTTACATGGTTCAAGTAGCTATCTTGCTTTTTCCCAAAGGGTCTGGATCCTGGTCTTTGTCTGTATTTGGTCTGGCAGCTTTTCGCTCGGATCCGATGATCATGAGGCCGGACATTATAATTGCAGCACCTAGGATTTGGGCGAGCATAATTGGTTCTCCAAAGAATAAGGCTCCTGTCACTGCGGCAGCGGCAGGGACGACGTAACGGAAGAAGTTGGATTTTGTTGCTCCCACCTTACTCATGGCTAGGTTCCATAGGACAAACGCCACAATTGTACAGAGAATCACGTTATAGACAATGGCCCCATACACTGGCATGGTGAGGTTGGACCAATTCACGTCACTCCATCCTCCAAAGGTGAATGGGAACAAAAGGATGGTTCCGAACAGGATGTACCATGTGGTCACTTTCAGGGGGGAGTATTTCTTCATCATTGGCATACATGCCAGGTTAAAGAGCGCCCCAATCAGGCTGATGGAAAGGGCGAGCATATTTCCAAGCATATATTGAGAAGACAGGTCGATGCCTTCTCCGCCTCCGAGGATGATTAATGTTACTCCGACTAAGGCGATTGCTCCTCCTGCTACTACTTTTCTTGTGAGGAGTTCTTTTGTAAATAGTGGTGCAAAGAGTGCCGCAAAAATTGGCCACGGGGCCACGTTTAGAAGAGATGCGTTAGCTAATGTGGTGAATTTAATGGAATACATCACGGCGATTTCTAAGATCGTAACACCGAATATACCGATGACGGCAAGTTTCAAGAAGTCTTTCTTTTCCACCATGATATTCCCTTCGAGTTTGTATAAGAGAAGGAATAACACAGGTATTGCTAAACCGAATCGGAAAAATACAAAAATTTCAGCTGAAAAAAAGTCCATTCCCCAACGGGATATGCCAAAGTTGGCACCCCAGATAATGGAAACAGCAATAAGACCTAGGTAATATAAGTAATTTGTTTTCATCATTTGTTCCTCTCCAGCACTTTGGCAACGAGATAAATACTCTTCTACAATACTCCATATTGGGCGTTTCCTGCAACTGGATATATTCGGTTGCATGGGGAACATGATGTGATTACGGTCCTATAATTACTGGGCTATTCTCCACATTAAACATATTGATAGGAAGTGTTTAAATTGGTAAGATGAATAAAAGTTTTTGTTTTTAGAATATAGTGACAATGAGAAATTCATGTACAGGAAGGAAATGGCTTATGATAAAAGAAAGGATACATACCATAAAACCGGAGATCATGGAGATCTTTGAGCATCTTCATCAACATCCGGAAGTAAGTTGGAAAGAGTTCCAGACGAGTGACTATCTCACTCAGTTTTTACAGAAAAATGGTGGGAGAGTCCGAACTTTAAATCACACAGGTATCGTTGCAGAAATGGGGGAAGGGTCTCCTGTCGTTGCTGTCCGCGCAGACATGGATGCTTTATGGCAAGAAGTGAATGGTCAGTTTCAAGCAAATCATTCCTGTGGTCATGATGCCCATATGGCAATGGTATGCGGTGTGCTTCTCATACTTCAAAAGTTCTCCTCCCTCCCACCTGGCACCGTTCGTTTTCTTTTTCAGCCGGCAGAAGAAAAGGGGACTGGTGCTTTAAAGATGGTGGAAGATGGTGTTGTGGATGATGTGGATTATTTGTACGGTGTTCATTTACGTCCGGAACTGGAGTTGGGGGACGGTTTTGCTGCACCGGCAATTCTCCATGGTGCAGCCTGCTTCGTAAAAGGGAGGATTCGAAGTGATGATGCCCACGGTGCGCGCCCACATCTCGGGGCCAATGCCATCGAAGTGGGTGCTACCTTTGTCTCTCTATTAAACAATATTCACCTTAATCCAATGCTTCCATATTCGGTAAAGATGACGTCTTTTCACGCAGGGGGAGAAAGTGCCAATATCATTCCAGGTTCCGCCACATTCAGTATTGATATGCGATCCCAGTCCAATGAGGGAATGGAGAAACTAGTATCCAAAGTATTCGAAATCGCCTCTTCCCTTGAAAAATTGTTTGGGGTTGATATTGAAATGGAAACTGGAGCAAATGTTGCGGCGGCGGAAGTACATCCAGAAGCTCAAGCTTTTATGGAGAAAGGAATCCTAAATGTACTGGGCATTGATGCCCTCCAACCGCCCCTTGTATCTACTGGGGGAGATGATTTTCATTTCTACACGATTAAACGTCCACACTTAAAGGCAACAATGCTTGGGTTAGGATGTGGACTGGCACCAGGTCTCCACCATCCGAACATGACTTTTAACAAAGATGCCTTGTTAAATGGGGTACATATTTTGTCAGAGACGGTTCTTGAAACATTAAAAGAAGGAAAAGGTAAGAGAGGGAGGCAACACGTTGATTGAAATTAGTCAACTCACTTCAGTAGAAGAGATGAAGAGGATTCAAACACTGGAAAGATTAATTTGGAATATGGACCCTCTTCCATATCATCAAACGTTGACGGTATCGAAGAATGGTGGCCTTCTCCTTGGGGCATTTGATGGAGAAGAACTCGTGGGATTTTCTTATGGATTTCCTGGATGGAAGGACGGAAAGGTTTATCTCTGTTCCCATATGCTTGGAATTCTCCCGAACTACCAAAAAGGTGGTCTCGGAAGACAGTTGAAAGAGAAGCAACGGTCGTTAGCCTTATCTATGGGATTCGATCTGATTACTTGGACGTTCGATCCCCTTGAAAGTGTCAACGCTTATTTAAATCTCCATAAACTCAAGGGGCTTGGAGCCTCCTATATTGAAAACTATTATGGTGAACTTGATGATTCATTAAATAATGGTCTTCCCTCTGATCGTTTTTTAGTGGAGTGGTGGATTGATAGTCCTTATGTTGACGACATGGATTTGTCGGAAACGGAATCATCATCTACCGAAAGCATCGGTGGAAAAGGATGGTTGTTTCAGCCTGAATTGTCCAAAAGCGGTTACCCGATTCCTAAGGAAACGAACGGAACATTCCATCTGGACCCCAATGTAGATGAGTATTTTCTCCCCATTCCGCAAAACTTTCAATCTATAAAACTGAGAGACGGGCAATTAGCGGCCGATTGGCGATTCATCAGCCGAGATTGGATAAACACATTGATGGAAAATGGTTTTGTTGCTGTCGACCTGGACAGAAAAGGGGCTTCAAGTGTGGGTTGCTCCCTTTACATTTTTAAAAGGAGAGACAGTTTGTTCATTAATTGTAAGGATAAATGAGGGGGGATTAGGAGATGACAATAGATGGGATGATTTCAATCAAAAAAGTCATTTTACATCAGGTGAGGATGACGTTAAAAGCACCGTTTACCACGAGTTTCGGTACTTTTCAAGATAAGGATTTTTTTGTCGTGGAAATGATAGATAATGCTGGACGAACAGGGTTCGGAGAGTCAGTTGCCTTCTCTAGTCCTTGGTACAGTGAGGAAACGGTTAGGACAAACGAACATATGATGAAAGATTTCTTAATCCCTTTATTATTGGAGAAACCATTAGAGCATCCTGATGAGGTATTTCAACGTTTTTCCGGGATTCGTCGCAATAATATGGCGAAAGCTGCATTGGAAGGTGCCGTATGGGATCTTTATGCTAAACGTTTAAGTGTGCCACTGGCTCAGGCACTTGGTGGTAAGAAAAAAGAAATTGATGTGGGAATTTCTATTGGAATCCAATCTTCGGTGCAAGAGTTAGTAAGACTTGTGGAAAACTTTGCTGAACAAGGCTATAAACGAATGAAAATCAAAATCAAACCAGGCTGGGACGTGGATGTTTTAAAGGAAGTAAGAAAGGTTTTTCCAACACTTCCGTTAATGGCAGATGCCAATTCCGCTTATACATTGAAAGACTTGGAACACTTAAAACAGTTGGATGATTTGGATTTGAAAATGATAGAGCAGCCACTTGCCCATGACGATATCGTGGATCATGCCACATTGCAAAGAGCCCTTTCTACCCCAATTTGCCTAGACGAAAGTATTCATTCATTAGAAGACACGAGACGAGCAGTGGAATTGGGAAGCTGTAAAATTATAAATATTAAGATCGGCCGGGTTGGAGGGTTAAGTGAGGCAAAACGAATTCACGATTTTTGCATGGATCGGAATATCCCAGTTTGGTGCGGTGGAATGCTAGAGGCTGGTATAGGCCGTGCCCATAATGTGGCATTAACGACATTAGACAATTTTGTTTTGCCTGGGGACACTGCGGGCTCTAGCCACTACTGGGATGAGGACTTAATCGAACCGGAAGTGGTGGTAAAAAATGGTGTTATCCATGTACCTGATCTACCTGGAATCGGATATGAAGTGAATCGTAAAGCACTGGAAAAGTTATGTATTAAGAAAAGCGTAATCGCCTAAGCTCACGGGCGTAGGGCAGTGGAGGAATGACAACTTGTCCAAAGGTGCCATAATTTATAAATTCTTACCTTTTAAAAATGGACTGTAACAAACATCAACACAACTTGATAATTTTCACGGTAGTCTTCCATGCTATGATTCATCCTAGTGCCTAGGAAGCACTTAGTTCGTCAAAAAAAGTCTATACAGTTAGGAAAGAAAATTTATCTTTTCCACTGTATAGACTTTTATTAGGATGCACCTGTATCATGATTCGCTATTTCACTGGCGGTTAATTCTTCTTTTATATTATCTTGATATTCCTTAATTCTCTTGTCATTAATTCGAACTTCTTTATTCGCAAGAAAATTAATGATATTTTTCCGGTGAAGATAAACCATAAACAACGAGAATGTCAGGAAAACAAGGGCTAAAGCCTGATCTCCCATATATAAAGAATGCATCATCAGGGAAACTCCAATGGATAAGGATCCCATAAATACGTATTTCGTCACTAATGTAATCAAAATAAAAGTCATGTAGCCGATTAAAAATAAAATCGGACTGTAGCCGATCAATACGCCTGCCGTCGGAGCGACAGCCTTCCCTCCACGAAAACCTGCAAAAATCGGGAAACAATGGCCTAAAATAACAGCTGCACCAATCAAAACTGGATTCACATTACTTTGGAAAAGTGCCGGAAGTGATGTTGCCAGGACACCTTTACCAACATCCCCTAATAAAACTAAGATACCAGCTTTTTTACCTAGTACTAAGACACTATTGGTTGCCCCAAGATTTCCGCTGCCGAAATTCCTGACATCGGCCCCATACTTCAGTTTACCAACTACTAAAGCAAATGGAATCGAACCTATTAAATACGCCAGTAGGATTAAAGATAAATCTCCCAGTTTAATCACCCCTCCAATACAATCATTTTATATCTATAGATCTAATTATATATTGGAACGAAGGAGAAAAGTAGTCTATTTTTATAAAGTTTCAGAAGAACGAATGTTTTAGCTGGAAAAATTAGAAGATTCCTCCTGTTTATCATTATTTTTTTCTTCTTGTTATTATTAAATGAGACTTTTTTACGTATTCTAACTAGTTAGTCTTTTTACTCTCATTCCTAGTAGGATTCCACTATAATGAAATTAGTATTGGTTTTACCTATTGGCGATAATATACCGATTTGGCATTAGGGGGTATTCAAGATGGATTACGATGTGATCGTAGTTGGTGCAGGCCTTGCAGGATTAGTTTCGGCCTCTGAACTGGCGGATGCCGGGAAAAAGGTGCTACTTCTTGATCAAGAACCGGAAGCATCCATGGGAGGACAAGCTTGGTGGTCCTTTGGCGGTTTATTTTTGGTAGATTCACCTGAACAAAGGCGAATGGGAATAAAAGATTCAAAAGAATTGGCCTGGCAAGATTGGCTCGGAACGGCTGGGTTTGACCGGGATGATGAAGATGATTGGGGAAAAAAATGGGCTGAGGCGTATGTGGACTTTGCTTCAGGAGAAAAAAGGGAATGGCTTCATCAAAAAGGGATCCGCTTGTTCCCTGTGGTAGGCTGGGCTGAGCGCGGAGGCTATTTGGCAGAAGGTCATGGCAACTCTGTCCCCCGGTTTCATATCGTCTGGGGAACAGGACCTGGAATCGTCAAACCCATTGAAACTAGTGTAAGACAATCGATAGAAAAGGGATTACTAGTTTATAAACCTCGCCACCGGGTGAATGATTTAATAACTGATCAAGGAACCGTTGTCGGTGCGCGGGGAGATGTCCTAGTCCCAAGTGATGCAAAAAGGGGAGAAGCAAGTTCACGGGAAATTGCCGGAGAGTTTGAGTATCGTGCTCAAGCAGTAATGGTTACGAGTGGAGGTATTGGTGCGAACCACGACCTTATCCGAAAAAATTGGCCAGCACGACTCGGAAAAGCGCCTGAAAACATGCTGTCTGGCGTCCCGGCCCATGTGGACGGGAGGATGCTTGCGATCACAGAAAAAGCTGGTGGGAGAATCGTTAACCGTGACCGGATGTGGCACTATACGGAAGGGATTAAAAACTGGGATCCAGTTTGGGATAAACACGGGATTCGAATTCTCCCTGGCCCCAGTTCCATTTGGCTAGATGCGAAAGGAAATCGATTCCCTGCACCAAACTTCCCAGGGTATGATACGCTTGGAACGTTAGAGACGATTCAGAAAACTGGCTATGATTATTCCTGGTTTATTTTAACTCAAAAGGTTATTGAAAAGGAGTTTGCCCTGTCAGGCTCAGAACAAAACCCTGATCTAACTGGAAAGAGTATAAAGAAAGTCTTGTCTCGTGTCCTCCCTGGTGCTCCTGCTCCGGTACAGGCATTTATGGACAAAGGGGAAGACTTTGTGATTAAAGATACACTGGAAGAGTTAGTTGCTGGTATGAATGAACTTACTGGAGAGAACTTACTTGATTTTTCCAAAGTGGAACGTCAAATCCTTGCACGGGACCGGGAAATGGATAATACTTTCACTAAAGATCTTCAGATCACGGCATTACGTGGCGCCCGGAACTACCGAGGTGATAAACTCGTGAGGGTTGCTCCCCCTCATAAATTCCTGGATCCAAAAAAAGGACCGTTAATTGCCGTTCGGCTGAATATACTCAGTCGAAAGACACTTGGTGGTTTACAGACAGATTTATCTGGCAGGGTGCTGGATGATTCGGGAAAACCAGTACCTGGTCTCTATGCTGCAGGGGAAGTTTGCGGTTTCGGTGGCGGTGGTGTACATGGGTACCGATCATTGGAAGGGACATTCCTTGGTGGATGTCTCTTTACAGGAAGACAGGCCGGACGGGCGTTGGCCAAAGAATTAAATGATTAAAAGAAATTTTACAGAAGAAAAAGAGGCTAGGACAAAAGTGTTTTAATCAATGAAAAATCCGAACGAACTGATAATTGCTGCTATCTTTAGCTACGGAAATATACTTCGCTATCGTTTGTATTGTTCGGATTTTTAATTAAACACTTTAGTTATGTCCCAGCCTCTTTTTTTTCATGTTCCATAATAGATTTTTCTACTGCTACTAGAATTTTTATTTTCCTTCTTGTAACCAGAGGATGCTTGTTACACCACGTGGGTAATACTTACTGGCAGTGATCTTACCTGCAATAATTTGGTCACTCCAACTCCAGTAAGAAAGCTCCGGATCCGTTAACCATCCAACATGAGCCTTGTCTGCTTTATGCCCCACTTCATCCCATGGGAATCCTAAGATTTCCCGATATACGAACTGGCAAAGATAGATTTTACTCAACCAAGAGTTATCACTTGTGGAGGAAAGTTTCCAGCCCCCATCTTCAAAGAGACACGTTCCAGGTTTTAAAATAGTCGTGATATGCTCTTTTAATGTTTTAATATAATATCCGTATTTTCCGTTTTCATCTAACGCTTCCTTGCAACCAGTAAAGTACGGGAATACCAACCCTTCAATGGCAGGGATGATTTTAGAATCATTCCCTTCTGTGATTACAGCTGGAATATATCCCCCTTCTGTCATTTCGTTGGAAAGGGTTTTTGCACATTTCTCCGCTTGGTCAGCAGCAATTTCAGAAAGCTCATTTTCCCCAAGGTCACGGAAAAGTTTCTCTAGTGACACGTAAACTCCCCAGCATTTGGATGCAATGTAAATATTGTTTCGCGCCTGTCCGAGGGAGACATCCAGACTGTCATAAGTAGTAATCTCCGCACCACCTTCTGTTCGGGAACTGTCTAACGCCATAATACCATTACGTTTCTCCGGGTCTGGATTGTCACGATTCAGCATACTCTGGAATGTTTCCTTCACGATGTCCATGTGTTTGTTTAGGAATTCCGTATCCTTCGTGTGCTCCACATATACCGTCATACTGCAAAGCCAGTTAATTAATTGCTCATGTGTCATGTAAGAGAAACACCCTGTGATTCCTGCCACCTCATAAGCGGAATGGCCTGGTCTGGAAAACACATTGGAGACCCCCATATCATGGGTGAAACTGATTCCACCTGGATGTAGCTCCTCGTCATTTGGAAAGCGGACCTCATCACGATAACTATATCGATTGATAAAGAGTTCCAACTCATTTTTCACCGTCCAAGGATTGAATTTCAACTCGAAGAACAACTGATCCACCATCAAGTCGAACGTGTTCATCATTCGATATTCCCCTTCGTTCACAATCCAAATCGGGTTGCCGTTCATGTCGTCCAAAAGCTGTGTGTTCCCATAATAGCTTTTAATGGAATGAGCTAACATGTACTTCTGCTCTTCATTCAAGTGATCCTGCTCAAGCATCGCGTTAGCCGCCTCATACTCTTGTGTTAGTACGTCTGCGTTTTCCAGAGCATAACTGGCAACTTTTTCGATCGATGAGAAATAACGGGTATACGTATATTCCGTATCCATTCCACTTGTTACAATACCACCTTTATAGAAACAGATGGCGAATGTAAATTCTCTCTTTTCATTAGCCGGAACTTCCATGAGAAGTGCTCCAGTTAAACCTAAGCCGAACCCGTAGTTCACTTCGTGCTTGACGCTAAGTACTTTATCGATGGAAAAACCGAGTCCTGCAATGACTCCTTCGTCATTAGATACAATCGCTGTTTGTGGTCCTTGGCCTACACCGACGAATTCTCCGTTACTTGTATCATTAAGTCTCCGCATCGCATACACACGGTCGTTACCTTGATAACCAAAAAATGCTTTACGTGGTTTATCATGACCGGTGTTATCAATCGTTACTTTTGCAAAAACTGCCGGTAAAAGAGCTTTTTTGAGTGCTTTATCATCCGCTGTTTCCGGATCAGGAACGGATGTTACTGGGTTGTATATTTTGAAAGTCATATCTTTTGCTGTCCAAGTATCGGTTCCCAATTTTAATTCGCGGGTGATTTCTTCATCCTGATAAAATTTGATCAGTTGATCATCCACCGTGGCCTGGTCATTACCAATCCCAAATCGGGCAAGTTCTTCCGCCGAACTTCCGAAAAAGGGAAATGCCTCAAATTGACCAGCTTTATCTTTCCGCTCCAAACCAATAAACACGTTTTCTTCTGCTGGTTTATCAAGTTCTAATCCTAATCCGCCATTTCCCCCTTTGTATCCTAGGGTAAAACTGGCGAAAGCACCAATTGGGGAGTGATGCGCATTATAAAACTTATTCTTTTCCATATCAAGACCTCCATTGAAGTTTTCTACCTTCTAGAATATAGTAACGTCAATGGAAGCGCTTTTCTATGTACTTTTCCGTAATCGGAATTGTCCAAATCGGGAATTGAACAAGTTTAGTAGGAAAGCAGATCAGGGCGTTACTCCGCCGTTCGCTGCTTCTGACGATATTGACTTGGTGATATCCCTGTCCACCGTTTAAACTGCCTGCTAAAATGGGAGGCATCATGATATCCCATCATAAACGCAATCTGCTCCACGGAATACTTATCCTGAATCAACAAACTCTTCGATTCATTTAATTTGCGAAATGTCACATATTGCCTCGGGGACATCTTAAATACCTTCTTAAAGACTTTGTTGCAGTAAGAAACACTAAAGTCTAACTGATCGGCAATCTCCTCAATTCTGACGACACTTTCCTCCACGTAATCCTCTCTTTTGCCTGGGGTACGGATGAACTCATCAATTTTATCTGCTATTTGATAGGCAACTCGAAATGTCCTGTCGGAAATTTTTTCAAAGTCTTCATCCTGCTCTTCCTCTAGACAAGACACGACCATTCCAAGGAGTTCGAACATGATGGAGTGCATATTCATTTTATCTTTAAACAGTAACGTGGGATTTTCTGAAAAAGTCATTAAGCGATCTAATAGGGGGCGGATACTTCGGTTTAACTTGGAGTGAACCGGGTAAAAAACTTCTGTCGTCTCTTTAAAATAAGGTAACAAAAGTTTATCGTCCACATTAAAATGAACACAGAAATAGGTGAACCCTACCTCTGTGTTTCCTGCCCCAGAACTGGAGTGCAGATCCCCCGGGCGGACGAGAACTAAGTCACCTTCCTGCAAAACATACTTATTCCCTTTCACATGAAAATGCTGCTCCCCTTTTGTTACTAGATTAATCTCATATAATGGGTGTTCATGGACAGGGTATTCCCAAGTACTTTTTGCACTTCTGAGATGCATCCGGTACAGTTCAAACCCAATTTTCATATCCGGGAAGAAAAATTCATTGACGCTATATTCATTCGTAACTGCTTCAATGTCGTTTTCATTCTCATTTGGATACTTAATTTCCATTGTCACTCCCCCTCATCTCAATTTTCTACGCATTCATCTTTTTTATTCTCATTACTTGTAGATAAAACAATGATTCCCTTTTAAAGCAAAAGGGTATTTTAGTGTGATTACAAGGAATTACCACCACTAAAATACCATTAATCTTTACTCCTATGCTGACTTATTTTTCTTCTTTTTCAAAAATAAGTCCCGACGCTTTTTCATTCCCTTTGTAATATAACCGCCCTTAAAACTTCGCGGTTCATAGGAAGCAACGAAAGCCTTGTCTTCATATTCATCGATAATTCGGTAAAACTCCCGTTCTCTGTCACGTCTAGCTGTACAATACAGTAAATATCGGGTAGAGGCGATCCCTTCCACTGTGGAAGTGGAAACACTGAATCCCACTTCCCGCAAGCGTTCGATTAACGCCTCATTCCGCTCTGGAATATTTGCTTCTATTGTCACATAACCGATCGCCAGCTTCTCCTCAATTAAAGCACCAATATATAAACCTACCCCAAACCCTATAGCATAGGCAGCCATATTATAATAATTCGTTAAATCACTTAACACAAGCCCAACTGCTACGACATAGATGACACCTTCTAGCACTCCAATTCCTGCTGCTTTTCCCTTTAGACCCTTGACCATCATAATAGTTCGTAGAGTTAATATAGGAACAAAAAGTAACTGGGCTACAAAAATAATGATAGGTTCCAATAAAAACATGGACACCACCTCTTTCCAATGTATTTCCTGTTCCATTGTAACAGGGGACATGAAAAAAGACAGGTATTTAAGCACATTTACAAAAATTACTTCTAATTCCGTATGGTTTAAGAATCACCACTGGGTTAATCACAAAAATGCGTTTCACCAAGTTTCATTACATGTAAGTCTTCATTAGACAATTGCTGGTTTTCCCACTCACGATAAAGGCGTTCCAACGCTTCCGGCCCCGTATCATCCGCGAGACGATATGCTCCGTAGTGCATTGGTACAAACGTTTTTCCTTTCAGTTCCAAAAAGGCCTTTACTGCATTTTCCGGATTAATGTGGGATATTTCCATAAACCATTCCGGCTCATATGCACCGATGGGCATCAAAACGATATCCACCTGAAATCGTTCCCCAATCTCTTTAAAACCACGGAAGTAACCTGTATCTCCCACAAAATAAAAGGTCTTAAGTGGAGATTCAAAAACCCATCCGCCCCAATGGCATTTATTTGTATCGAATAATCCCCGTTTCGTCCAATGCTGTGCCGGGACAAAGTGAATCTTGATTCCATGATGGTCAAAAGAGTCCCACCAATTGGCTTCTATCACCTTTAGAAATCTTCGTCTTCGAAACAGTTTTCCGAATCCTATAGGAACAAAAAATGTAGGTGAACCTTTTAATTTTTTTAAGGTGGAAAACTCTAGGTGGTCAAAATGCCCATGGGAAATAACTACCACATCAATTTCCGGAAGTTCTTCAATAGTGAGCCCTGGTTCAGTCATTCGCTTGGAAAATCCCATCCGTTTTCCGAAGACAGGATCAGTTAATATATTTAGGCCGTTTAATTGAATCAAAAAACTGGCGTGTCCTATCCAAGTGTAGGAAGTTTTCCTGTGATTCTCCAGCAATTCTTTCCCTTTTTTATTCTCTGAATGGGCAATTAATGTGGTCAAGTCCTTTGTTTTACTGCGTCTTTCTTTCATCCAGCGCCACATATCGTTGAAACTCTTCTGATTTTCCACACCGTCAAGATTTTGATAACGATTCGCCAATGTACATCCTCCTAACTTGTCATTTTCTAAGTCTCAACGAAAACTACGTTCTAGAACTAATCTATTATATTATACGGATAAAAAATGAACAGCACATGAACAAGATTGGCTATCTGTTAATTTGGTAAGTTTTACAATCTCATAGATTCAGATAATTCATGTAAAATGAATATACAGACTTTTCTTATTTTCTTATATTATTGATAACAATTGCTTTTATTAATGATAACAGTTGGGGGGCGATTTTGATCCATCCTATTTTCGCTAGTAAAAAATTGATTCTGTTTTTCCATTTACTGATCCTCCTAACCTTACCCTTTTATTTCATCCATGGGGAATTGGGTCATAAATACTCATTCGACACCGCTTCAACGACGAACCTTCCCCACGATCTGCAAATCACTGTTACAACATACAACATTCATTTTGGAAAAGGTCAGGATGGAAAAGTGGACATTCATCAAACGATTGCCACGTTGAAAGAATTAGATGCTGATATTATTAGTTTACAAGAGGTGGAACGCTTCAGCTTACGTTCAGGTTTTGTTGATCAGGTAAAACTTATGGCAGAACTCCTTGAAATGAATGCTGTTTTTTCCCCGTCACTCGCTTTTCCTGGTTTATATTATGGGAATGCCATCCTTTCTAAGTATCCCATTAAAAACATGGAAGTCCTATCATTTGATAACAGAATTGAAAATCGGACAGCCTTATTTTCTGAAGTAGAAATCACAGAAGGGAAAAGAATCAATATCATAAATACCCATCTAGGTTTAGACTACGGGGAACGGAGGAAGGCAATCGATAAAATAAACGAAAAATTATTGGAAATTAATGGTCCACTTCTCTTAATGGGTGACTTAAACGCTACCCCTTCCCAAAGAGAATATGAATCTTGGAATGATATCATAACGAAGAGTAACAAAGGGAAACCATTGCGGACATTTTATAAGCACGATTGGCAGATTGACTACATTTTCCATACGTCCCATTTTACAGTTGAAGATATATCGGTGTATGAAAGTGATAGTTCAGATCATTATCCATTGACAGGGGTATTTCGCTTATATGATGGTAAACAGTAGTAATCTACCAAAAATAAATGTTCACAAAAATGTCGGGGACCTGGTCCCCGACATTTTTATGAACATGAAAAAAGTGTTTGTACTTTCCATTCTAAAAACTAGAAGGAAGTACAAACACAGGGAAGAAAAACGAACAATTAAACTGCAAATTCACCAAATATACTGCTTATAACTGCTCCCATCATAACTGAAAATACAATTGAAAGAATAATACCAATTACCATCCAGATCAAAGACGCTTTTGCTAAATTTGATTTGTTTTTATTAACATTACTTCCAAACGCCCACACAAACAGCATTACGATATTAACTAGTGGAATCATCATGACCAGCATATACAATAACCACCCAGTTACAGGTACTACTTCTTCCCTTTGATCTCCCGTTGATGTTGTTCCTACGTGTGTTTGTTCCACCGCCTGCTCACTCATGATTATATCCCTCTTTTCTAAATTTTTGAGGAGAGACATTTTTATTCTCCCCCTGTATAAAACGGGAAAATACCCGTTGTTACTAATCAATGAAATTCTTATTCCGTTGGTATAATTTCGGTTGCTTCGTTAGTTTCCTTGTCAATAAAATAGAAAGAGTAATATCCTTGACGGGCAAATTCACCAAAGATAAATGAATCAAAAACATTTAGAGAATACGTTCCTGCACCTAAGTTAACCTTATTATTCCCGTTATGATCTGCCCTTATATTTTCACGTGTTGCTTCTGATTCTGCGGTAGAATAATAGATATAGTCTTCATCTACGTTAAAAAAATCTATAAAATCATCAATAATTAACGTGGAATCTGTCTCATTTATTGATTGTTTAAATAGTCCTTCATCTCCAAATCCCCTTGTAAAAAAGAGGGTATCCTCCACAAATACATACTCACCATAGCCTTCATATCTTATTAACTGCTCCTCTGTACCATGAATATCCCCAAGATAGTAGGCAGATTCCCCTTCATCCACATCATAACCGAAAAAAACAAATTTTTCTCCGTACATCGCCATGTCAGTTCCTTGATAAGGGAGAGGTGTAAGATCCCCGTCTAATGACATTTTCGTAAACTGAGAGTAAAGGTTAAAAACAAATTCACCATTATAATAGTGGAGTTGGGTAATTGGATCATCCATGACCACTTCTACAGTATCACCATCTAATGATACACGATTAAATGATTGATAGTCCATATAATTATTTGCATCACCAAGTTTTATATAGTACACCCAATCCTGAAGTGCATGAATACTCCAGACACGGTGATCCGTTAATTGTGTTAACTCCGTTCCATCTAGTTTCATTCTATATAGATTATTATTATCTTGAAGATTGGCAAAGAAAATATAATCTCCTTTTATATCGTATAAACCACCCTGTGTATTTATGTTACCACTGTAGTTTCCATAACTTTGGACACCCTTCCCCGCATTACTTTCCGGTTCTTCTTCCGTATCTTGGTCCCCATCTGTTTCAGTGGTTTCACCTTCCGTATCATTTGCATCACTGTCATTTGATTCTTCATCAATATTTCCATCATCACTGTCATTTCCTTCGGAGACAGTATCAGCTTCTACATCCCCTTGATCGGAGGAATCTGTTAATTCTTCTATATCATTTAGAAGTCCCGTTATTTCCCTAACTAAATCCCCACAGCCCGCAACAAAAAGTAGACTACTTGTCATCATTAAAACTAATAATATCCGATTCACACTGTCACCTCTAACATGATTTAGGTTTTTTATCCTGAGATCGTCTTAGGGGGAAAATAGTAACCCGTAATCAACCGATAGTTTTTTATTTACACACCGCTCATTCAGGGACCATTCAACAACACTCAACAAAGAGAAAACAGCTTACTAAACTCTGCATTTATTTTATCGAATTTATATCCTTACACCTATTACCCAAAAGTATTATATTTGATTAGGTAACAACTTAAAATCCAAGAGAAATTTTGAATATTTTTAGAGAAAAGAAAGGATTCTATCCTAACTTGTCGAATAGAATAAGAAAAAGGAGGTGAAATAACATGGAAGAAAAAGATGAACGGTTGTTAGCAATGGTAATTTATCTCATAAGTTTCTTTTTTCCGCTTATTGGACCACTCGTTATTTGGCTTATTAAAAAGAATGATTCCGACTATATCGATCATCATGGAAGAGAGTATTTTAACTTTCTCATTTCATTTACGGTATACTACATAATTGGATTCATTTTGACATTTGTATTAATTGGAATTTTAGTCCTCATCGTTCTTGGAATTGCTACAATTGTATTGACAATTATTGCAGCGATAAAAGCCTATGAAGGAGATCGATATCGTTTCCCTCTCATTTTCCGCTTGCTGTAGAATAGAAAAAATCACAAAGCGTCTATGTGAAAAGAAGGTGCAGAACAACTCCTGTTGTTGCTGCACCTTCTTAGTGATCAACTACTTCTATGCAAAAGATTAAGTATATGCTTTAAGTCTGCCACATTTAATTGTCCAGGTGCTGACGCATTCTTTGCTGCCCCAAAGGTCATTGCTGAACCAAAAACTTCTCCGGACAGTCTGCTTATTACTCCTTTATCGCCCATCGCCATCGTTATAATTGGTTGAGTGGCATGTTTCGTATACATTTCCTCTGTCGCTTCTAATAGTGTAAGTACGTCTTTTGTTGAATTAGGCATAACTGCTATTTTCAGTATATCAGCGCCTAGTTCCTGTGCCCTTATTAAACGGGATATCATCTCTTCCTTTGATGGAGTTTTGTTGAAATCGTGATTGGAGAGAATAACAAAAACGTTTTGTTGGTGAGCAATACTTATGATTTCTTTTACATGCTGTTCTTCAAGGAATAATTCAACATCGATTAAATCCACTTCATTAGATTCTACCACCTCTTTTATTAAAGAGAAGTAATAGGAATTTGTAACTTCTTTCTCTCCCCCTTCTCTTGCACTCCGAAACGTAAACAACAGGGGGATAGTTGGGAATATCTCTCTAATGGAATGTAACGCTTCTATTACTTTTTGTGTATCTTCTACGTCCTGAAAAAAATCGGCTCTCCATTCCACCACATCAAAGTCAATATTTTTTAACATATCCCCTTCTTCTTTCAACTGGGTTAAGTTTCTTCCGACCATTGGTACACATACCTTTGGAATACCTTCCCCAATGATGATATCCTTGACTTTTACTGTGTTGCTCATTTCTCCACTTCCCTTTCTTCATCTGTTTAAAAAAGATGTCTAAAAAGATCCCCATGAACCTTTTAGACACCTTATTCTTGTTATCTATTTAATCATACAACTCCCAAGCTAATTTAATGGAGTCAACAATATGATCGGCAATCTCTTCCACTTCCTGTTTATCCATTGTCACTTTTGAGTGATGCTGAGAGTATATCTTTTGTCTTTCATAAAAAAGTTTTTCAATGTCTTCCATTGATTTCCCCTGTAGAACAGGTCGACTGTCGATAATTAAATTAATCCGATCCTTCCAAGACCCCCATGATAAATCCAAATAAAATACCATGCAGGAAGACATGGCAATATCCCTTACTTCTTGTTGAAGAAAAGCTCCGCCACCGACAGAAATAACTTTTAATTTTTTATGGCATAATTCTGTTATTATTTCTTTTTCCCTTTGCCGAAAGGCCTTCTCCCCAATTTCCTGAAATATTTCTGTAATTGGCTTTTCGTATTCTGCTGCTATGACTGCATCAATATCGATAAAATCTCGATACAGTTTTTTGGCAACTAAATTCCCAATGGTCGTTTTCCCAACTCCCATAAACCCAGTAAACATAATATTTTTCTCTCTTATTGGTGTCTCGCGCTTTTCCAAAGCCTCAATCCCCCTAGTGATATCAATGGAGTAATGATCTATGTTGTCCTGGAAATTCTGACGGTAACTACATCATACTTTGACAATATCCTACCTCACCTTATAGTATAAATCAATAAATGGTGAATATCATCAAGAGAGTGATTCTTTGAATATCAAGTTTTTGCGCAATCACACAATATAAAACTTCATTATATTCTCTTCATCAATTATTTCACCTGTTTTTATAAACCCTACCTTCTCATATAATTTCTCCGCTATCGTGTTTTCGGGAACATAGCTTGTAATAATAAAGGAACCGCAGTCAGGGAGCATCTTTATTTGTTCCATTGTTTTTAACAATATTTGTTTTCCATACCCCTTGCCTTGGAATTTTTCTCCAACCATTAGCCGGACTATCCAGTAGACCCCGTCATCTGGATCCTTTCCGTACATTACAAACCCTACCATCTCTTCTTCATCATAGGCAGCTAATGGAATGTAGGAAGTTTCGTAACGTGATTGTACAAGGGAGTAGATGTTGGATGCGACAAATTGTTCTTGATCCTTACCAACACGGAGACTAATACACTTCTCCCAATTTTTTTCATTGATTTCCTTTAATTGAATTTTAGTCATCTTCGACATCCTTTATATATATATTCACGAGAACCTCTATATAAGACGAACAATACAGTGGAAAGTTTCATGTTTATGTAGAATCTATAAGAAAAGAGCAAACGTCTATTTTAGTGAGATATCCCTATCCCCTAGGTTCTGTCCGTGGAGGCAACTAGAAGCTAACGCAAAGGGTAGCATCGCTCCCGTGCTGCCACTGAAGTAAACGCTCGTTGGACAGTGAATTCGCCAAAATCACCATTGAATGATAACAAAGCCTAAAAAAACAGGACAATTTGATAGTCAAATCATCCTGTAAGCTTCTAATTTTATTATTGGATATAGATTTCAGCTCTATTTTGAAAGGGTATAATATAAATCTTTCACCCTCCTATATAAGACATTTCTATTTTATCAGCAATTGAGATTGGATTCTTACCCCTTTCCTCTGAATAACGATCACTCCGTTTTCCCCAAATATTTTGCAATTCCATCAATAATTGTTTGGGAGAGAGTTTCTCATTTCGTAACAGTTTTTTAAGATCATGACCCTTTTGGGCAAACAGGCAAGTGAATAGTTTCCCATCAGCAGATAGCCTCGCCCTTGTACAATTGCCACAAAAGGAATCAGAAACAGAGGATATTACACCAATCTCACCTCCCCCATCCAAATAACGATATCGGTCCGCCACTTCACTTTGATAATTTTTATTTACTGGCTCCAGTGGAAAAAAACGATTAATCTCAGATATAATTTCTTTTTTCGTTACAACACTTTGATAACTCCAACCGTTTGTATTTCCCACATCCATAAATTCAATAAACCGTAAGATTACCGGGGTGTCTTTAAAATATTTTGCCATAGGGATGATCTGAGAATCATTCACCCCTTTTTTTATCACTGCATTAATCTTTACAGGAAGACCAGCGTCCATTGCTTCCTTAATTCCTTTCAGAACAGGTTCTGTGGAAATATTTCGACCATTCATTCGTCGAAATACATGGTCATCAATGGCATCAAGGCTCACATTAATTCTCTTCAGACCTGACTCTTTTAGTTTTTGTAATTGCTTAGGGAGAAAAACTCCGTTTGTTGTCAGGGCAATATCTTTTATTCCATGAATTCTGTTTAATTCACGAATGAGATTGGCAAGACCTTTACGAAGTAATGGCTCGCCCCCTGTAATTCGAAGCTTCTCCACCCCTAATTTCGCAAACTGCTCCACTATCTGTGTTATTTCATCGAAAGATAAGAGTTCCTTTTGTTGTAAGAACGGAAAATCCGGTCCGAATAATTCCGCAGTCATACAATAAGAACACCTGAAATTGCATTGATCTGTCACCGATATTCGCAGATCTTTTATCGGTCTAGAAAGTTTATCCGTTACAAGCGTTGAGTTAGCATTCATTGGTTTATAATTCTTTCTGGATGAGTGTATAGATTGAGACGTTCTTCTCTAATAAAACCCACTGCCGTTATTCCTAAGTCTTCTGCCAATTGAATGGCCAAAGTGGTAGGTGCTGACTTTGACAGGATAATACCTACCCCTATTTTTGATACTTTAAGTAATACCTCAGAGGAAATTCTTCCACTAAAAGCAATGACCTTATCTCGGAGAGAAACCTTGTTTTCCATACAGTACCCGTAAATTTTATCTAAGGCGTTATGCCTCCCGATATCGGATCTGGAAACAATGATATCTTTGTTTGAGCAAAGGGCTGTATTGTGCAACCCCCCCGACAAATGAAAATCTTCTGACTCCTCTTGCATCCTTTTAATTAGCTGAATACACTCTTGTATTGTAATAGTTTGATTGCTTTTAATCGTTTTAGCCGTTTTTACATCATTTTGAAAGTAGAATTGTCTACTTTTCCCACAACATGAACCAATGAATCGTTTAGTCTGAAAAGACGTAGTTGATATTTGTTTATTTTTAAGTTCCACAAATGCAAAGCCTTTAGATTCATCAATCACTAAGGATTGGATTTCATCTAGAAAACGAATAATTCCTTCTGATGCTAGAAAGCCCCTAACCAGTTCCTGCAAATGTGTAGGAGTACATACCATCGTTGCAAATTCTGCCCCGTTAATGTGAATGGTAAGGGGGAATTCCGTAGCGATCATATCTTCCACCTTGTATAGTTTTCCACCATCAAATTTTGTGATTGAGTACGTTTCCAGTACATTGCTTTTCATGGCAAGCTCCTTTTTAACTAATCTCCATTTCAAGTTCTTCCACTCGTTTTTCCACATATTTCGTATCTTTTTGGGAATAATATTGTTCCGCTTTTTCCACTACCACTGCTGTATTGTATTCTGGAATACCAGCATAAGTTTCATAAACTCCCTTTGGAATTAAAACATTTCCTTCTGGCCAATATACTTGGATGTTGCCTTGCCGGGTATTTTCAAATTTCGCCCTACCGTGATAAACACCGTATTTATTATATACTACGATGGCTTCCCTTTCGGATATTCCCAATTCCTTTGCATCCTCCGAATGAATTAATACATCATATCGGTCAGCGCTATTATTTGGATCTGTTTCACTATAAACCATGGAGTTAAATTGTTTTCCACGCCTTGTGGTCACATAAAAATGTCCCTCTGGCTTTCTTAGTTCCGGTAATTCAATGGGAAGTAAAGTTCCCCGACCATCTTCTGTCGGGCAAATCCCACCTTCACATAACCAGGCGCCACCCCATTGGAAAACATCCCCTTTATTTTTCAAATGCTGAATTCCATTGTAATTTGGATTCGCTTTAGCTATTTCATCCCTCAGTTGTTTAGCACTCTTCACATCAATAAGATCCTTTTCCTCCGATTTCACACGTTTAGCAAGATCTACATAGATCTCCCATTCAGCGCGTGCTTCCTCAATTCGTGGTCCTTTTATTTCCGGGGAAAAGTAGACCATTCGCTCGGTGGAAGTGGAAGTTCCCCCACCTGGTTGTTCATACCTTGTCATGGCTGGAAGAACGATTACTTCTTCTTTTGCATCCACCAATGTTGATGTATTTAATATAATATCTTGATGAACACGGACATCCACACTTTCTAAACATTGTTTCACGAATTGTGGATTTGGCATTGTTTCAAGGAAGTTCCCTCCAGATGTGTAAAAAACCTTTACGTGCCGTTCATGTTCCTCTGGTAGTAGAGCATTTTCAAGTGTTACTCCCACAATATCCCCTTGCCAATCTGGAACATTGAAATTCCAAAGTTCTTCGATTCGTTTTTTGTTTTTCGGTTCGAAATCTCCACCTGGAAGAACAAATGGATCTGCTCCCATTTCACCGGATCCTTGCACTCCAGAATGTCCTCGAATAGGCATCACTCCACATTTTTCCCTCCCGAGGAATCCACGGAGCATGGCAAGGTTTGCCACTTGAGAGATATTATCCGTTCCAAAGCGGTGTTGTGTAAGGCCCATCGACCAGATGAAAACTCCACTCTGCGATTTCGCTAGCAATTGAGCAAACTCTAGCATTCTATCTTTTGTAAGTCCGGATGACTTTTCAAGAGTTTCCCAGTCTTGATTCCGTACATGTTCTTTTAGCTGTTGAAAACCTTTCGTATGTTCATTAACAAACTGGTGATCAATGGCTGATCCTGGAACGAGTTCTTCCATTTCAAACCAATGCTTCATTACGCCATTCATAAAGGCGATATCTCCACCGATATTCACTTGGTATACATCATCAGCCAGTTTCGTTCCGAACAAGGCGCTGTCAGGAATAGAAGGAATCCAGTATTCATCCATCGATGGTTCATGGTATGGATTAATGATGATAATCTTCGTTCCTTTTCGTTTTGCTGCATACATGTACTTCGTGGAAACAGGCTGGTTATTAGCAGCTACAGAACCCCAGAATACTAGGACATCGGAGCCGATCCAATCTTGATAGTTACAGCTGGAGGCACCAATTCCAAGGGATCGTTTTAATGCTGTTTTACTTGGTGAGTGACAAATTCTTGAGGCGTTGTCAATATTATTTGTCCCCAAAAACCTGGCCACTTTTGCTGCAGCATAATACGATTCATTTGTAATTCCCCTCGCCGTTAAAAAAAATGCCAACTGTTTCGGATCAATCGCTTTTATCTTCTCTGCAACCCGGTCCAGTGCTTCGTCCCATGAAATTCTTCGGAACGTCTTCTCTCCAGGTTTTCGGGACAGGGGATAAGGAATACGTCCTAATTTTCGAAGTTCTGTACTATCCAATTTTCGAAGTTCCTCAATGTCCTGATGGAGGACCTCTTCTTTTATTGCTGACATTGTATTTAATCGAAGGACGTTAAGACGTGTGGTACAGACATGTGGGCCAGCAAGAGTTTGATCATATAATCCTGCTACTCCCAAGGCACAGCCATCACAAACACCTTGTGTTAAAATTCGAGTAGCGTATGGTAAATTATCTTTATTTTCCCAAACAACTTTAACTGTATCTCGAATATGTTTTGGTTTTACTTTTCCTATTCCAAAAGGAACCATACTTACCCAATGTGACGGATCAGGCATTTTTGGTAATTTCATAGGTCCTTGGTGTTTTGTTTTCCCCATTTGTTTCACCCTCTATAATTTGATTTAATACTTAAGGCTAACGTCTATCTTTCCCTCTATCAGATCCAAACTTCAACTCTACATTTTCATCGAAGATAAAAATAGACATGGCCATATCCTTTTCTATATCAATATCCACAAATAAATCGAGATAGTTGGCTTGGAGTAATTCTTCCATTTCCACGGGCCGATGTTTCAAATAAATCTTTTTAACCATTTCCGTCCTCGCAGATCTAAGCATCTGCTTCCCATCTTCGGTTGTGGCGATAAACTTTTCAACGGGAGAGAGGTTACCCTCCATTTCACAGATGGCCCAGTTTTTACAAAAGGTCGTCCGAACAACACTGGGACCTTTCCCCATATGCTTTTTACGAAATGCCCTTACAAGATTACTGAATTCTGCCTCGTATTTATTCATCGTTCTATGCCCTTCTTCCTTTGTATTTTCGGACTGATTGTTTAATTAAAGTATAATTCACATGGAACAATTGTCCAAAACTGGAAGCTTACAAATTGATTATTCACTTGAACTAGTTACCTTTTTAGGCACTGAGTAACGCCCTCTCCTTTTGATTTCTTGTTTCTAGTTTTCGCATATCTAGTCGAATCACAAGAGACACAATGAGAGCGATCGAAAATAAGCCAGCGAAATAGAGCAAACTGTTGGAATAACTTCCGGTTGTATCATACATCCATGCTGCAAATAGTGGCCCCACTAATCCTGCAGCAGCCCAAGCTGTTAAAATATAGCCATGTATTGCACCAAGCTGCTTCGTACCAAAGATATCACCGATATAAGCCGGGATAGATGCAAACCCACCTCCATAGCAGGTATAAATGATCATTAGCATGATTTGAAATGGAAGTGCTGCGGTTGTAAATGGCAGTAAGGCAAATAAAACAATCTGGATGACAAAAAAAGTAGTGTAAGTATTCGGTCGGCCAATATAATCAGATATTGTTGCCCATCCGAGACGGCCAACTCCATTAAAGATACCTAATATCCCAACAAGTGCTGCCGCTTGCGTCGCGCTTAGACCAATACTTTCCTGTGCTAATGGGCTTGTGGCCGATAATATCGCAATTCCACACGTAACATTGATAAAGAGCATGATCCATAAATAATAAAACCTCGGTGTTTTTATCGCCTCATTTGCGGTTAATTGTGCAAGATCCTCCTTCATTTTCACCTTCCCGGAGTCGATTTTTTCCTTAAATCCTTCTGGCAACCAGCCTTGTGGTGGCCGTTCAAGATATAAAGAGGATAAGGTCATGATGACAAAATATGCTGCTCCTAATGTGAAAAACGTATTTGCAATCCCAACATTATAAATGAGATAGTCCATTATGGGACTACTGATCGCTGCTGCAAATCCAAAACCCATTATCGCTAATCCCGTTGCCAGTCCCCTTCGATCTGGGAACCATTTTACTAGAGTTGAAACGGGGGCTATGTATCCAACACCTAAACCGATTCCCCCAAGAACCCCAAAGGATAAATAAAGAAATAGTAATGATTCCAAAACAACCTGATGCTAACAGCCCTGCCTTCTTCGGACCGTATTTTTCTACAAAATGACCTAAAAATGCAGCTGATAGCCCTAAAAACAAAATGGCAATACTAAAGGTTAATTGTACTTGGCTAGACGTCCATCCATATTGCTCCATTAACGGATTGGTGAAATTACTCCACGCATATACTGCCCCGATAGAGATGTGAATTCCCACCGCAGATAGTGCAATTAACCAACGATTCTTTACTTTCTTTTCATTCATAATCGGTTTCCCCCATTCATTTTTAATAAGAAAAGCGAAAGCGCCTAAGATCACGAGCGAAGTGCCCCGCAGCGATTAAGAAGCAACTGAAAAAGTTTAAAACCACTTTTTCAGTTCCCATGCGAGTAGGCGCTGGAGCTAACAATATGAAAAGCGCAAGCGCCTATGGTCACAAGCGTAGGGCAGTGCAGGAATGACAAACTGAAGTCCGCTCTTTGACTTCAGTTGTCACTTCCGAAGTGCCCCGCAGCGAGTAGGCGATGGAGCTAACAATGCCCGAAGGTGCAAAAACTTATACATTCTTTTCTTTAAATAAAAAACCGTCACATACACTAAAGCCACTGATGGCAATAGTATTTGTGACGGTGGTTGAGTAAACAGGAACGCTATTATCGGACCACAATCAAGCTTAAAATTATGTACGCTTTCATTTTAAAGCGTTTGCAATCACATCCAAGTAGCAGAAAACAGGGTCGCTGTCTCAAAACCATCCAGATGTAGCTTTCACATAATTTCTCGAGATTTAGCTATGAAATTGTTTAAGAAATCAATACTGTCGTTCTCTCAAATAGTTTCTCGTTCACAGAATGTTCACAATTTATATTTTTACATTAAAATAGTTTTTTATAAAAGTCAAGGGAATAAACACATTTGTATATTGAAAATAGTGTAAACCTATACTCAAATATTTAAGTGTTGCTACCTATTTTCCTTGGCGAAACTTAAGAATTATATTATATTGAAGAATAATAATAAGGTATTAGTATATAAGAAAAGCGCAAACGCCTTGGTCACAAAATTGTGCGGGACCAGGTCCCGCACGATTTTGTGTCTGATTTTCTGTTAAAGGGGATTTAACTATGAAACTATCTTGTAGAGAAGAAGTATTGCATTTAACAAATCAACTAGTTCACATTGAAAGTGTCGTAAATACAGATGGGGAAAGGGAAATTAGTTCTGCTATCCATACACTTCTCTCTTCTTCACCTTATTTCAAAAAGAATCCTACCTACCTACTGAAACAACAAACAGTTGATGATGAACAGGAACGTTATAACGTCATCGCTTTTGTGAAAGGAATGAAAAATAAAAGTGACAAAACTGTCATTTTAATGGGGCATATGGATACCGTGGGGATAGAAGATTATAACCATTTAAAAGATAAGGCATGCAATCCAGAGGAATTAATGAACACCCTCCGTTCAGAAGATCTTCCCCCAACGGTAAATGCCCAATTACAATCAGGAGAATACTTGTTTGGACGAGGCGTTTTAGATATGAAAAGTGGAGTTGCCAGTCACCTCTATCTATTAAACTATTATGCTGAACATCCCGAAGAATTAGAAGGAAACCTCCTCGTCGTCATTGAATGTGATGAAGAAGATTCCTCTCATGGAATACTGTCAGCTTTAAAGACATTGAAAAAACTTCGTGAAGAACACAATTTTGATTATGTGGGTGCAATTAATGCTGACTTTGTTTCACCACGTTTCGAAGGGGATCAAAATCGTTATATTTATAAAGGTACTGTTGGAAAACTCCTCCCATCTTTTTTTATAACAGGAGCAGAAACACATGTGGGTTCTTGTTTTGAAGGAATAGACCCTAACTTTATTGCAGCCGAATTAACAAAGGAAATTAATTATAATCCTGACCTCTGTGATGAGGCATTTGGAGAAACGACAGTACCTCCAGTTTCGTTGAAACAAATGGACTTAAAACCTTCCTATACGGTTCAAACTGCACTTTCTTCCTATGTTTACTATAACTTCTTTATTCATTCTTGGTCACCGAAAGATGTTTTGGAGAAACTGAAGGCACATGCTCACATTGCCTTTTCTAACGCCCTCGATCAATTTAAGGCACGACATAAATTGTTCAGCCAAAGGAGTCAGCAAGCATACGTGGAAGTTCCTTGGAAATCAAGGGTGATGACCTACGAGGAGATGGAGAGTAGTTTAGTTTTAGAACACGGAAAACGTTATAAAGATCATATGACTTCGTTCAAAGAGCAGTTACTCCTTGATCCGGAGTTAGATACGAGAATGTTTGCTGCAAGAGTCGTGGAAGAATCGTGGAAATGGATGGACGATCGTAGTCCAGCGATCATCCTATTTTATTCCTCACTCTATTCTCCTAGAATTGATGTTTCTGGGAAGGACAAGCGAGAGAAAAAATTAATCGATGCCCTTGAAGAATCAGTTGCTCAAATTCAACCGGAATATAAGCATCCAATCGTCGTTAGAAACTTCTTCCCTTATATATCGGATATGAGCTTTGTGGCATTAAGTGATGATGAAGCGGGAATTAATGCTGTATCCAACAATAATCCAGGTTGGGGAACAAAACATTTTGTCAATTATCAGGATATAAGAGATGTCAATGTCCCTGTAATTAATATCGGTCCTTACGGTTTCGACGCCCACAAGCAATACGAGCGTATGGAACTGGACTACTCTTTAGAAGTGGTACCAAACTTAACTAATCTAGTGATTCAAAAACTCTTAGACCACAAAGATTAGAGCTTTAACAGACAACCTGAAGAGTCTAGAACAAAAGTGTTTTAATCAATGAAATTTTCGAATGATATGTTAGTTATCGCAATGCATTATCTTACGGAAATATACTTCCCTATGATTGTGCATTGTTCGATTCCATTAAACACTTTCGTTTGTTAGTCTCTTCTTTTTATTGGAAAACAATGGACTGTTAATGTCTATCTATAGATGTAAATTCAAGTCACATAACTCATTCCCCACTTCCCGATCATCTGGAATGTACTTCATGTTTCAACATATTTCCATTCACTTGAAACTATTTGTATGATACAGACGTAAACGTTTAATAGGTATTTAAACCTGCTGACTGGAAAAGGGAAACTCCATTAGTATATTTTCTTAGATTAGGACACTCATCCCCTTTTTTCCCTAAAAGGGGGCTTGTGGGTCTTAAAAACAGAAGGGAGAGAAAATCAGGATGACTTTGGTGATAGAGAATATTCGAAAAACGTTCGACAATCATGTTGCGGTGGAAGGCATATCTCTCAAGGTTCAAAAGGGGGAAATGTTCGGGATGCTTGGGGCGAATGGTGCTGGGAAAACGACTTCGTTTCGTATGATTTTGGGACTGCTTGATCCCACAGAGGGAAACATTACTTGGGATGGGGACCGCCTATCTTACAAGCGGACAAAATTAATCGGTTATCTGCCCGAGGAGCGAGGGTTATTTCCAAAGCTGACAGTAAAGGATCAGCTCATTTATTTAATGAAGTTGAAGGGGATGAAGAAACCTGACATCATAAGGGAGATTCGGCAATGGTTGGATCGGTTTCAAGTTCCAGAGTATGAAAATAAGAAAATTGAGGAGTTATCGAAGGGAAATCAGCAAAAGATTCAGTTCATGGCTGCTGTGTTACATAAACCGGAAATCTTAATTTTGGATGAACCATTCAGTGGTCTTGACCCTGTCAATTCTGACATGTTGAAGGATGCTGTTCGGGATCTGCAAAAGGCTGGGACGACGATTGTGTTTTCCAGTCATCAGATGCGAAATGTGGAGGAGTTATGTGAGGATATCATCATGCTCAAGGAAGGGAAGGCCGTTCTTCAGGGGAACCTTCGGGAAATTAAGCGTTCTTACGGAATGAAGAGTATCAGCATTAGAGCCGATTATGAGTTGGCGTTTCTCCGAAGTATACCGGGAGTAATGAATCTGGATGTATCAAAAGATGGGGCTGTCGTAAAAGTGGAAAACGAAAGGGTAGCGGAGGAAATTTTCCGTGCCATTTCTGAAAAGGGATTTGTCCGTAAGTTTGAAGTGGAAGAGCCGTCGTTGCACGATATATTCATTGATAAGGCGGGAGGAGACAAAGATGAATAATTTTTGGACGACAGTCAGTCATACCGCAGAGAGACGAATTAAATCCAAGGCGTTTGTGATCTCCACTCTTGTAATGGGTCTGTTAATTATATCGTTAATGAATATCAACACGATAATTGACCGCTTTTCAGGGGACGGGGAGGAAGAACGTTCCGTTATTGTTGTGGTCGATAATACCGTAAGTGAGGGAATGTTTGGGGAAGTCCTTGCTTCGTTTGAAGAGGGAGGGTCATTTCAATATACTCCTTATTCAAGTTCCAATGTGGATAGCGCTGTGGAAGATGCCAGGAATGGGGAGCATGATTATGTCCTTGCCTTAGAAGGTAGTTTCGAGAATATATCCGCTGAATTTTTCGGTGGAGGTTCCGATTTCAGAGTGGCTATGGAAGTGAATAACGATGTCCAGCGTGTGAAGGAAAGTCTTGTTACAAATGAACTGGATTTAAATGAGCAACAGATGGCCATGATATACAGTCCTGTCTCTTTCAGTGAAAGTCCGCTCCGTGAAAATGGGGAAGTGCAAACACAAGAAGGGCATATGCAGGCGTATTGGATGGTTTATGGTTTGGTGTTCGCTATTTATATGGTTGTCCTGACTTTTGGGTCCATGATCGCTACGGAAGTGGCCACCGAAAAGTCTTCGCGGGTAATGGAGATCATCGTATCAAGTGTGAATCCAGTTACACAAATGTTAGGAAAGATTCTTGGAATTGGTGCTGCTGGTTTATTAAATTTACTAGCCATCGTTGTGGCAGCCTTTATCGGCTACACGTTAAGTGGGGACGATTTTCTTGAAACGTTCTTTTCCGAGACGTTTGATATCAGCTTAATCATCTTTGCTTTAGTACTAATTATTCTTGGGTATTTCCTATACGGAGGTGTCGCTGCAATGCTTGGAGCATTAGTGAGTCGTGCCGAAGAAGTAAATCAGGCCATCCAACCTCTTGTTTTTATTGCTATTATTGCATTGTTTATTTCTGTGATTGGCTTAAATACGCCGGATGCTGCATTTATTAAAGTTTTATCCTATGTACCATTCTTTACACCACAGCTATTATTCCTCCGCATTGGAATGGATACAATTCCAGGTTGGGAAATCGTTGTGATTATGGGTGTATTGATTATCAGTGCCATATTGATTAATATCCTAGCCGCAAGAATTTATAAGGGTGGCGTTCTAATGTACGGTAAATTTTCTTTTAAAACTGGGCTGAAGCAAGCGTTCAATTTGGGAAAAAAAGAAGGGTAATTTTTTTGAACGTGTTAAAGTATAGAGGAATAGATAGTTGTACGGAGGTGTCAGTATCACTGTTCACCTCCGTTTTTTTCTGTGATACGATGAAAAATGAAATTAACTGTATTCATTGTTGTATTGGAATAGCCTCTTTTGATAAAGTGGAATGGATGAAATAAGGTGAAAGTTGGGTGCAGATAGATGGATAAAAAGAAAACAATTGTATTTACAGGGGGCGGCTCTGCCGGTCATGTGACACCAAACATTGCGATCATAAACGAACTTGATACATCAAAATGGGATATTCATTACATCGGTTCCTATGAGGGGATAGAAAAAGACCTTATTGGAAACTTAACTATTCCTTACCACGGGATTTCCAGTGGTAAACTGCGGCGTTATTTTGACAGAAAGAATTTTACAGATACGGTTAGAGTACTTAAGGGAATTCTTGGGGCAAGAAAAATACTTAAGAAAGTTAAGCCTAAGCTAGTTTTTTCAAAAGGGGGATTTGTGACTGTACCTGTTGTTATTGCTGCAAAATCATTGAAAATTCCAGTATTTCTGCACGAAAGTGATATCACACCGGGACTTGCCAATAAAATTGCCAATCGTTTTGCTACAAGGATCTTTACGTCATTTGAAGAAGCGGCAGCTCACTTCCCACAAGAAAAAGCAACTGTGGTTGGAAGTCCAATCCGTAAAGATTTATTTGAAGGAAATCGGGAGAAGGGGTTGAAATTCCTTGATTTTGACGGAGGAAAGCCTGTCTTAACCATTATGGGCGGGAGCTTAGGGGCAAAAAAAATTAATGAAACGGTGAGGGGTGCCCTTCCAGAACTACTTGCGAAATATCAAATTGTCCATCTATGTGGAAAAAACAATCTTGATGATTCTCTAGAAGGGAAGCCTGGTTACCGACAATTCGAGTACGTTCACGGGGAATTGGCAGATATCTTGGCTGTGACTGATTTTGTCATTACCAGGGGCGGATCCAATGCTATCTTTGAGTTTTTAAATTTACGTATCCCGATGCTGATCATTCCACTTACTCGGAAGCAAAGCCGCGGCGATCAAATTTTGAATGCGAAATCCTTTCAGAAAAAAGGGTACAGTCTCATGCTCGAGGAAGAGGATCTTCATGAAGAAAGCTTATTAGATCTTTTAGCAAACCTCCGAGAAAACCAGGAGACATTTAAAGCAAAGATGTCGGAGGCAGTCTCACAGGATACGGTAAGTTACTTAATTCAAGAGATGGAAAACATTAAATAGGGCCTCTTCAGTTGGTAAGTGGGAACGGATATCCATTCTGGAATCATGGCATATCTTCAGACAATTAAGGTAGCAAAAGCTACCTTAATTGTCTGAGTGAAAAATCATCCCATCTCTAAAGAGGGGCTTCGCCCTGTATGGGCTTTCTTTTCACATAAATCTGTAAGCAGCCGGTGAGAAAAACCGGTTGCTTTTTATATTGTAAATTAATATAAAAGACCATCCGTTGTATCCACACTGTTTTAATACTCGCTCCGTTCTTCCTTTTTCCTCATATAAGAGTCTAACCCTCTTTTTCTCAGAATACATGCTGGGCACTCACCACAACCATCCGCTATAATCCCGTTATAGCAAGTGAGCGTCTTATCCCGGACAAACTCCAACACACCTAATTCATCTGCAAGCTTCCACGTCTCTCCTTTATCCAGCCACATCAATGGAGTATGGATAACAAACTGGCTATCCATGGCTAAATTCAATGTCACATTCATTGATTTTATAAATACATCACGACAGTCAGGATAGCCACTGAAATCCGTTTCACAAACTCCTGTAACTAGGTGTCTTGCACCAGTCCCCTTTGCCAGAATAGCTGCAAAAGATAAAAATAATAGATTTCTTCCCTCAACAAAGGTGGATGGCAGTTCACCCTCCTTTTGTTCTATCGGAATATCTGTACGGGTTAATGCACTTGGGGCCAGTTGGTTTAGGAGGGACATATCCAGAACGGTATGTTTTACACCCACTTCATCGGCAATGGATTTAGCCACTTTTATCTCCAATTGGTGCCGTTGATTATAATCAAATGTTACCGCTTCAACTTCTTTAAAGTTTTTTATGGCCCAGAATAAACACGTTGTGCTATCTTGCCCTCCGCTAAATACAACAACAGCTTTCTCTTCTTTCATCACTCACTTTCCCCTTTCGAATCTCGAGAAAAATTATCTAACCATTTCTTTCATCGATTTTCCTAATAGTAACATAGATCAAATTCCAACGAATAACATCACCAAATGAATCAATTTCATCAACCATTTATTAAAATGATATAGCTCCGTTGGACTGCCTCTGGTCCATATCAAAATGTTAAGCATTGGTCGTATTCATGTATCAGTTTATCCCATTCTCTCCTTTGAGAATAACAAAGCTTACATCCATTACAAGTATGAATTTGTGTCGCCTATTTCCCCCTACTCACATAGCATAAACTAATGCTATACAGGAGGTTTAATTTCAATGACGTTATATTCTAACGACTCTATAACGGTTACCAAACTACCTTCTTGGAAAAGGAGTGCTCTTCAGGATTTTGAACATAAAATGTCTGATCGTAAAAATGCATTTCCATGTATTCCAGCAACACAAGCTTTCTCCTTTGGCCATCTCCGATACGCATTTGTTAGGGACCCCCGTTATAAGGATTCCGCCATTGAACTAGGAGGATGTTTACAAAAATTCACGGAAAAATCTAGAAGTTTCGGAAAATATGCAACACTCATCGTTTTTTTCCAAACTCCTAAAGACCTTAGAAGTAGAACGGTAGAACAGTTTGAACAACTATTCTGGCAACAGTTAAACTGGCTTTCGTCTATTGATAAGGAATCATGGCCAAGGCAAATACCGGAACATGCTGAAAATAGTGTCTGGGAATTTTGCTATCACGGGGAACCATATTTTGTTTATTGTGCAACACCATCCCATCACTATCGGAAAAGTAGATCATTTCCTTATTTTATGCTGGCTATAACCCCACGTTGGGTTTTAACACAATTTAACAGTTCTCCTGACTACGCGAAAAAAATAAAATCTGCTATCAGAGATCGGCTAATGGCCTATGACACTATTTCACCACATCCTGAACTAAAGCATTACGGAAATGAAGATAACTTTGAATGGAAACAATATTTTTTAAGGGATGATGATACACAGTTGAATAAATGTCCTTTTCATAGAACGTTGAGGGAAGAGACAAAAAAGAATGATTCGAAATAACCTAGAAGGACTGTCCCATTTTCAAGGGGGAAAGTTTTGGACAGTCCCTCGACCTTTATTTTAATTTTGGACAGTCCCTACCTCTAGATCTGTTTCTAATGAATAGGAAGTTATCCTCAGCCAAAATTATTCAAGTAGAAGTTGACGAGCCTCCTTTAAACTCCTTATAATTTACATATTACTAACGTGGTTACAGTTAGAAAACTGGAGTGAATACCTTTTGGAAACAAAAAAAGCCTTACCAATTTTATTTGCCGTCATGTTCTTTGTGATGGTAGGATTTGGAATAATTATACCTGTACTTCCATTTTATGCAGAGGAAATGGGGGCAACGCCAACACAGTTAGGTCTTCTAATGGCTGTCTACTCCTTTATGCAGCTTCTTTTTGCTCCAATGTGGGGGAGAATATCCGATCGAATTGGACGTAAACCTGTCATGATGATTGGGATTATTGGACTGGCATTATCCTTTTTCTTAATGGCATTTTCTACCCAACTTTGGATGTTGTTTGCAGCGAGAATTATCGGTGGTTTCTTATCCTCTGCAAACATGCCTACTGTCATGGCATATGTTGCAGATATCACATCAGAAGAAAACCGCGGGAAGGGTATGGGGATAATTGGTGCTTCTGTTGGTCTCGGCTTTATTTTTGGACCAGCGATCGGGGGCATATTCTCAGAATTTGGCCTACATGTTCCCTTTCTTTTATCGGGAGTTTCTTCCCTGCTCACGTTTTTCTTTGTCATGTTTGTGTTAAAAGAATCCCTAACTTTAAGTGGACCGACTAATGAACCAGTGAAAAAAACTCCATTACTAAAAGCATTAAATGGGCCCGTTTCTATTCTCTATTTCTTGCAGTTATTTGTTTCCTTATCCTTAGCAGGACTAGAGGCAACATTTGCATATTTTGCGGCGGAAACGGCGGGACTAGATACTGTCCAGTTAGGCTATATTTTCATGATCATGGGTTTTAGCGGAGCACTTGTACAAGGTGGATTGGTGGGAAGGCTTACTAAAAAATTTGGAGAGGGGCCTGTCATCCAATTGGGAATAGTGATTTCAGCACTTGGCTTTGGTCTAATACTATTGGTTGATAACTTTCTTACAGCTGCCATCTTTCTAACAATCTTTGGAATAGGAAATGGGTTTATTCGTCCGAGTGTCTCATCCCTATTAACGAAAAAATCCACTACTGGGCATGGCAGCACAACCGGACTGTTATCCTCCTTTGATTCTCTTGGAAGAATTATTGGTCCTCCTTTAGGTGGGTTCTTGTTTTCAATTATGATTGGTTTACCTTATTTAGCAGGAATCGTTCTCTCACTTATTGCTTTCTTACTGTATCGAATTTATCAAGTTCAAACTAGGAAACTCCATGCCGAAGCTTCTTAGTCCAATGAAAAAGACAGCGAGTCCTTGCTGTCTTTTCCATTTTAAAATGAACCTTCTGAAGAGACTGTTCATTGGTTATGCGTTTGGATTCACTACTCATTTTACTAACTTGCAGTCATAGAATCTTTGTTTGCACTCTCTCCATCTCCCCTGACCTACTTTTATAAATTTGTTATTTGCTACTTTATAAGCAGTCTCTAATCTCTATACTGGCATACTTTCGTTGGAAGGCCGTTTAAATTTCGTCGTCGCTTCAACTGCAATCTTCCATCCGTCATAAAGTTCAGTACGTTCTTTCTCGTCCATTACTGGTTCAAACGTTTTATCAATTTTCCATTGTTGAGCAATTTCCTCTCTATTACTCCAGAATCCTGTTGCTAATCCTGCAAGGTATGCAGCTCCCAATGCAGTTGTCTCTTGTATGACTGGACGTTGAACTGGAACATTTAAGATGTCACCTTGAAATTGCATGAGGAAATTATTTGCAACGGCTCCCCCATCTACCCTCAACGTTTTTAAATCAATTCCAGAATCCGCTTCCATTGCATTTAAAACGTCCTTTGTTTGATAAGCTAAAGATTCCAATGTCGCCCGGACAAAATGCTCTTTTTCCGTCCCCCTCGTGATCCCGAAGATTGCACCTCTTACCTCACTATCCCAATATGGTGTACCTAAGCCAACAAATGCGGGCACTACGTATACACCATCGGTTGAGTCAACTTTTGAGGCATATCCTTCACTATCCGATGCCTTTTTAAGCATTCTTAAACCGTCACGCAACCATTGAATGGCGGAACCTGCAACAAAGATACTCCCTTCAAGTGCATATTCCACTTTGCCATCGATTCCCCAAGCGATAGTAGTCAAAAGTCCGTGATTTGACTTTACAGCTTCCTCTCCAGTATTCATAAGCATGAAACAACCTGTACCATACGTATTCTTGGCCATACCCTTTTCATAACAAGCTTGCCCAAACAAAGCTGCCTGCTGGTCTCCCGCTACACCTGCAATCGGTACTTCTTCCCCGAAGAAATGATAGTTCACTGTATGAGCGTATACCTCTGAAGATGGCCGTACTTCCGGTAACATAGAGCGGGGAACTGTGAGAATTTCCAGTAGTTCCTCATCCCAAGCAAGATCATAAATATTAAACATTAATGTTCTTGAGGCATTCGTATAATCTGTTACATGGGTCTCCCCTCCGGATAATTTCCAAATCAGCCATGTATCAATCGTACCAAATAACAACTCTCCACTATTAGCTCGCTCTCTCACCCCCTCTACATTGTCCAAAATCCATTTCACCTTAGTACCTGAGAAGTAGGCATCAATTAGTAACCCCGTTTTATCACGAAACAAATCGTTATGGCCTTGTTTCTTTAACTCTTCACAAATCCCATCCGTTTGTCTGGATTGCCAGACGATAGCATTATATACAGGCTTTCCCGTCTCCTTATCCCAAATAACAGCTGTTTCCCGTTGATTTGTAATCCCAATGGATGCTACTTCCTTTGGTGACACATCATTCGTATTAAGCACTTCTGCCATAACTGCCAAGATAGAAGACCAAATCTCATTTGCATTATGCTCTACCCAGCCTGGCTTAGGAAAAATTTGCGTGAATTCCTTTTGTGCTACCCCGATGATTTCTCCTGCTTTGTTAAATAAAATTGCTCTGGAACTTGTAGTTCCTTGATCAAGTGCAAGTACATACCTTTTTTCCATTATGATTTCCCCCTTTAAGCTTGTTTTTCGGTCGCTTTTGGAATTGTTGGTAATGATTTAATATCCTTTTTATGCAATTGCATGGATGCTAATAATACGACAAAGAATAAAGCTAAAAACACATACAATAAATTATGCACGACACCTTCAAATACAGCAGCATAGAACAATGCTCCAAGAGAACCGCCAATGATAGGACCTATAACTGGAATCCATGCATATCCCCAATCAGAACTACCTTTTCCAAAAATCGGAAGAACAGCATGGGCAATTCTTGGACCTAGATCACGGGCTGGATTAATAGCATACCCTGTTGTACCCCCTAAAGACAATCCGATTACTACAATCAAGAATCCAACTATCAGAGGATTTAACCCCTCCGTGAACTGATTGGCACCTATGGATAATATACCTAATACGAGGACGAATGTGCCAAGAACTTCGCTAAAGTAATTCCCAGGAGTATGTTTAATTGCAGGACCTGTCGAAAACACAGCAAGCTTTGCTCCCTTATCGTCTGTTTTCTTCCAATGTGGATAATAATGTAACCAGACAAGTGCAGCACCAATAAAGGCTCCAATCATTTGTGCTGCAATATAAGTTGGTACACTGGCCCACGGAAATTCCCCAACCGAGGCTAACCCAACCGTTACCGCAGGATTAACATGTGCTCCACTGATGTCCCCTACTGCATAAACAGCCATTGCAACCCCTAAGCCCCAAGCCAATGTAATAACAATCCACCCACCGGCTTCTGATTTTGTTCCTTTTAGCACGACACCTGCAACAACACCGCCGCCAAAGATAATCAAAATCATCGTTCCTACTAATTCTCCCATAAACGCCGTCATTTTTCTTCCCCCTTATAGAATAATGTGATGAGACAACAAAAAGACCAACAAAAACTCTTACCTAGCACTTCAAATCGCTAGGTAAGCTTTTTCGTTGGTCTCCACGTCTCAATCGAAAATATATTAACTTAGTTACATCATAATACCCTAATGTAAGCGTTGTCAATTAGTTTTTAAACAATATTTATACTATTTTGTTTTTTCTGAATTCTGTTAGGTGAAGGTCATCCTGATAACTCCAAAGCTCTTTTTTAGAGGTAGTAATTGCCATAGCTCCTGCTTCAAGTGCAGCCTTCACTTCTTTCTTGGTGCGAATTAATCCTCCAGCAATAACTGGAATCTTGGTTTTTTCATAGATCTCCGTGATCATATGAGGTATGACACCTGGTAACACCTCTACACTATCCGGTTCAATAGATTTAAGTGTCTGGTAACTAGATTCAAGTGCAATGGAGTCTAATAAAAAGAAACGTTGTATTGTAATTAGCTTATGTTTCTTAGCGGTTAATAGTACATTCTTTCTTGTGGAAATTACCCCATCCGGGCGAATATCCTTGCACAAGAACTGTGTTGCATACTCGTCATTTCTTAAACCTTGAACTAAATCTGCGTGAATAAGAACTTTTTTCTGATTACTGTGAAGCATTTTAACTATACTCTTTAATTGACCAATATACGTATTCAGCAGAACGACATATTCATAATCATGTTTGATGGCTGTATCTAAATCCTTCAAATCACGAATAGCCGGTAAAACCGACGAATTTATATTCACTGCTTTGATCCCCCTTTAATACAAAGTTGAATATATTTTCAACTTGTGAACAGACTCCTCTTAAAGATAGTGCGCTCCATTTCCCTTATGAAAGTTATTTCTCATTTTCGTAATAGGTGTCACACATGGGGAAGGATGTATTTTCCCATTTTGTTTAGTTAATCATTCTACTATATTAAGTCGGGAGAAAGTATTTTAACCACTTATGCGAATGAATATTTAGTCGTTTTGACCACGAAAAAAGGATTCTATACATTCTAGTGTTTTAATTTCGTCCTCCCCTTCCACAATCACTCTTATTGTTTGTCCTTCTAGAATACTTACCCCCATTAGGTTTAAAATACTTTTTGCATTTATTTTTTTTGAGCCAAGAGCAAAGACCACTTTACTTTGAAAAGGAATTATCTTCTTAATAAATTGTGCTGCAGGTCTTGCATGCAAGCCATTCTCAATTCGAACTAAAATATCTTTTTCTACCATATCATACACCTCTGTTTCTCTCATGCTAGTCTGATATCTTTTGCAGTTGTTTTGCACTTTCTGCTGCGTTTGCCACTTCTTCTACGGTATTGCCTAAACCAGATTCCACTACAGCAGCATAAGCACCTTCTACTAAAGGGGCGTCCGCAAAAATGATTTTTTTATTTCCTCCAAACATCTCTACTGCCAATTCTGCATTGATTAATGCACTTCCTAAATCAAATAAAATAACAACACCATTACTCGTATAGACTGACTCTAGTGCGTTTTTTATATCAAATGCATTTGTTCCAATTTCATCATGAATCCCACCTGAAATAGCAATGTTCACATCCGGTTGCACTTGATTTAATAAATTTTTTAAACCACTGACGATTTCATAACAATGGGAAATTAATAGTATACTGACATTATTATTCTTCATAACTTTCTCCTTTTAACACTTCGGCTAGTGCTTCAAATAAATACATAGAAGATGTTGCTCCAGGATCAATATGCCCAATGGATCTTTTTCCCAAATAAGCAGCACGACCTTTTTTTGCCTCCATATCTTTAGTGTCTTCCATCTTCTCATTCGCCAATCTTATTAATTCATCTGGATTTAAATTTTCTCCTTCACTCATCATTAGATCCACGACAGGTTCCCAAACGTCCACTATCGTTTTATCACCAAGTTGTGCTCTACCTCTGGACCTTATTCCTTCTAAAGCTGCGGACAATGCTTCACCTAATTCTATTCCATTTATCTCTTTTTTCTCCTTTAGCTCCATAGAAAACTTTAAAAATGCTGTACCATAGAGGGGGCCAGATGCACCTCCTACTTTTAAAATGAGGGTCATCCCAACATCTTTAAAAAAGGTGCCTAAATCTTTATACTCAGTGTCATGAATCTTCAAGACTACTTCTTGGAATCCCCTGGCCATATTTAATCCATGATCGCCATCACCAATGGCCTGATCAAGACTTGTTAAATATTTTTTCTGTTCCTGTAATTTTTGGTTTAATCTTACAATCCAGTGTTTAGCGCCCGACACATCAAAAAGCATCTTTATCTCCCCTTATTTCATCGGTGTATAACTCTTATCGCTTAAATGCCAAAGTATCAGCACTAGCATCCAGTAGTTCCAAAAGTTGGTTATCTAGTCTGAGAATGGAGATAGAACAACCTGCCATCTCTAAAGATGTCATAAATTCTCCTACAAACGTATCATGTATTTTCACATTTTTCTCCTGCAAGATTTCAGCCACTTTTTTATTGACAATATATAATTCCATTAATGGAGTTGCCCCTAATCCATTGATCATTACTGCTACTTTTTCGCTTTCTTTCAGTTGAAGATCATCCACTACTTTCATAAGTAATGTCTCAGCCACCTGATCAGCAACCTGTATTTTTGTTTTTTCAATTCCAGGTTCCCCATGAATCCCCATTCCAATTTCCATTTCCTCATCACCAAGCTGGAAACCTGGTTCACCTGCAGCTGGAACTATACATGGAGTTAACGCCATCCCCATGGATTTCACATATTTAATTACTTTATTTGCTACAGCCTCCACTTCTTCCAATGATGCTCCCTGTTCGGCCAGTGCACCTGCGATTTTATGAACAAATACTGTTCCTGCTATACCACGGCGGCCAGAAGTGTATAGACTATCCTCTACAGCTACATCATCATTTACTACGACTTTGGCAACATTAATTCCTTCTGCTTCAGCCATTTCTGCAGCCATTTCAAAGTTCATAACATCTCCTGTATAGTTTTTAATGATAAGGAGTACACCTTTCCCGCCGTTAACGGCTTTAATTGCTTCAAAAATCTGGTCTGGAGTTGGAGAAGTGAACACTTCACCCGATACAGCCCCATCAAGCATTCCTTTTCCTACAAATCCGGCATGGGAAGGTTCATGTCCACTTCCTCCACCACTCACCAATCCAACTTTCCCTTCTACTGGTGCTTCTGACCGGACTAGAACAGTTGTATCAGGAATTTGTTTCAATTTCCCCGGATGGGCAAGTACCATACCTTCTAGCATTTCCATGACGACCTGATTAGGATCATTGATCAATTTCTTCATGTGTTCATTCCCCCTTAACATTTTAAACTCGCCTTACTAGAATGCAAGTTCCATGCCAAAATAGGAAACACCATAAATAAAGCGTTTTCAAAGAATTTTATTGATAAAAACTATCAGATTTTCTGATATTTTTTACCAAGGAGATGTTCAAGACCATATTTCCTAATCTTAACTGCTGCAGTTTTATGGGTGATCCCTAGAGCCTTGGCGAGTTGGTTATAACTGGGATACATCTGAGAAGCATGTTCAAAAATCCTTTTCTCGTATTCTTCCAACTTAAGTATTTCACTGGAAAAACCTAAATCTAGTGTTGACAATGGAGTGTTTCGCTTCTCGTTTGTTCCATATAAAATGTGGTGTGGCAGATCTTTACAGGTTAATTGGTCTTCATCCGTGAGATTAATTACCCTTTCCATTACATTTTGCAACTCTCTTATATTTCCGGGCCAACGATATTTACATAGATGATCTATAAAACCAGGTTCATAAGAGTTGATATTTTTTCCCAACTTCCAATTAAACTCTTCTCTAAAATAATCTGCTAAATATGGAATATCCTCCGCCCTAGATCTTAATGGGGGTAAATGTATCGGAATAACGTTTAAACGATAGTATAAATCCTCCCGGAACTTCCCTTCATCCACCATCATTTTTATATTCTGATTCGTCGCTGCAATCACACGGACATCGAGTAAAATCGTATCTGTTCCTCCAACCCTGACCACTTCCTGTTCCTGAAGAACTCTGAGAATTTTAGCTTGTAGATCAATACTTAAATCCCCAATTTCATCTAACAAGATCGTACCTTTATTCGCCAATTCAAATTTGCCGCGATGTATTTTATATGCTCCTGTAAAGGCGCCTTTTTCATGTCCAAACAGTTCACTTTCCATCAAATTCGGTGGAATTGCTGCACAGTTGACACGGATAAAAGCTTTGGCTTTCCTGTCACTAGATTCATGGATGGCCCTTGCCACTAACTCTTTTCCTGTACCACTTTCCCCGGTTATTAAGACCGTAGATCTTGTTTTTGATACTTTGTTTGCGATTGACAGTGACTCTATTAATACTTTGCTGTTCCCTTTAATTGTTTGAAATGCCTTGTCCAATGTCTGGTGCTTAGATAATTCAAACTCCAGATACTTTGTACGTTGTTCCATCAAATCTATTTTTTGAAGAAGAACTTTGATTTCATCAAACGGAGCCATTGTTACAACTGTCCCGCAAAATTCATCATTAATGATGATAGGATTCACCTTCGTTATAAACTTAGTTTGTGTCGTTACTGGAAGAACTTTGATTAATGGAGATGGATTTTCGATCATGGATAGCCATGTATCTCCTCCTATGATGGACTGAATATCTGCCGTTTTCTTTCTCTTCCGGAGCATTACTTTTAATTCTTCATTACTATAAATGAATTTCCCTTCCTGATCTGTTAGTCCAATCAAATCCGATACAGAATGTAGTACTAGATGAAGGCGTTGTTGTAGCTCCTGGACATTTTTTAACTCCTCACTAACTTTTTCTAAATTGGATATATCCTGAAAAACAGCTACAGCACCTATCGTTTTCCCATCGAAGATCACCGGCGACCTGTTTGTTAAAATCGTCGTATCATTAATCCTCTGTTTTTTTGCAACTTCCACAATACCAGACTCCATGACTGCATGTAACCGGGATTGTGGAATGACTTCATCGGCACGGTAGTTAATTAATTCCTGTGGTTCCTTCAATAGTAATCTCGCAGCAGAATCATTTACATAGGTAATAACATTCTCACGATTAACTACGATAATTCCATTCGGGAGCCCTCCAATTGCTTCCTGTAAAGTAATCGAGTTTTCCATCATCAGACGATCTACTTCTGCCTGGTCAGAATCTTCTTGGTCCTTTTCTTCAAAAAAAGCAGAAATTTCCTCTAAAATATGTGATGGGACATGTTCTTCAAATACTAGTTGAAACTCTTCCCCCTTACCGATCTTTAATGAAACGAGTGATAAAAGGTTATTAACTTTGACCTTTTTTTCTCGGAAAACAATATAGGTACTCTTTAAAACTTCATTATCCTTCAAAATAGACTTCAACGTGGTAATAAACGCTGCAGCCAGTCTGACGTGAAGACCGTTCTTTCGATGAACTCTTAAATTTAAGGAAGTCATCCATATCCCCCTCACTATTTACTGACAAAAATATTTCATAATGTTAATACTAGTTGGACAGATAAAATGGAAATTCCTCCATTTTTCTAAGAAATACCATAGAATGATTGAGATGCAATCATATACTCCTTTTGCAAAAATGAATCATATTCTCCAACTAACCCGTCAAAAGGGTAGATTAGGAAATAATTGAAACGGAGGTTAACTATATTGAAGAAGTCTATGCACTTTTCACTATTATTAGTTCTACTTATCTTATTGTCATCGGCCTGCACGGTAGTAAACAATACTACTGTTGACGAAGATTCTCATGGGGGATTTGAAAATCCAAGATCAAATGAGCTGAAAAGTGAAACAGATGATTACAATATGCCGGAGGTAAGACCTGAATCCTTTAATTTTCACATTCAATACGGTGTAAACAAAAGAAACGAAGTGAACACATTTGATCATGTCATTGTGAAAGATCTCGTTATGGATGGGACTGCTTCGATAGAATTTTACTTTTCCAAAGAGGAACTAGACGAAATATACGAAAAGTTTATGAAGGCTGATGTGTTTTCGCAAAAAACGTTCGAAGTAGAGATGAACTGTGGCATGGAGCCGTATGAACACTATTATTTAAAGGTTGCCATTGATGAGAATGGGGAAACTTACACTGCAGAATATGAATTTACGGATCAATACTGTGTTCTGACAGAGGATGGGAATAAATTAAAGGGGATTATCCAATTAATTAACGGCATGGTGCGAGATACGGAGGAATATCAATCTCTCCCTCCAGCAGAAGGGGGATATGACTAAAGTTCACAAAATTGTACGGGACCAGGTCTAGTTCCGTACAATTTTATTTTGTTGCGAACTAGTTACTGAATATTCCACCTTTTTACCTGAATTTAAGGTTTGTTCTTTAAAATGTATATAGTTTGGTAACTATTCTGATGAAAGGGTGTATTTTACATTGCCGGGGCAAAGTGAGGTAGCAGCACAAGTTTCATCAAAAAAAACTAAAATCCATATCACTTATGAAGTTGTTATGGCCGCATTAGCATTCATTTCCGTATTTGTCATTTTCCACGATAACGAAAATGTGTTAATCAGAAATATTGACTTCATCATTTGGATTATTTTTGTGGTCGACGTGTTGACTCGTTTTATATTAAGTCCAAACAAACTTCATTTCCTAAAGAAAAATCCATTAGACATTATCGCAATCATACCATTCGACAGCATTTTCCGATTAGCAAGGATTGCACGCCTGTTTCGTTTACTTCGGGCAATCGCCATTTTAAGACACTACATCGTACCATTCTACACAGTCCTCCGAACCAATAACCTTGATAAAGTCATTCTATTCACTTTCATACTAATCTTCTTGTCATCCATCCCGATCCAATATATTGAACCGTCTATTTCATCTTATACGGATGCTGTCTGGTGGGCTATCGTTACCTCCACAACCGTAGGATATGGTGATATATCTCCCGAAACAATGCCTGGCAGGTTTATTGCGATTATTCTTATGGTCTTTGGAATTGGACTTTTGGGGATGGTAACAAGCTCTGTCGCTTCCTACTTTCTTCAGAAAAAAGAGGTAACTGTAAATCCTACCATTTCTTATATGAAAGGGGAATTGGATCGGATAGATGAGTTAACGGATTCAGAAATTGATAGGCTCAAACTGTTGCTGGAGAGTTACAAAAGTAAAAAGGAAGATACAGAGGGAGAAAGTGTAATTCAGGAAAATATAAATGCACCTTAAGAAAGATTAAAATCAGACTAATTTCGATAAATTGTCCCCAACGATGAGAGTTGTTGGGGACAGAAACTTCACCTATACAAATCGATTGCGCCCCTTTTCCTTTGCAGAATAGAGGAGTTTATCTGCTTCAAACAAAACTTTTTCAATATCATGGTCAAATTCTGAACCTTCCACAATTCCTCCGCTGATTGTAACAGTTACTCCCTTGTCCTTATATTGAAAAGGATACGTTTCTACTCGTTTCCGTATTTGTTCCATTAATTCATTGACTTCCTTTTTCTCCCATCCTGTAAATAGGAGTAAAAATTCTTCTCCACCCCATCTTATAATGGGTGCATCTTCAGGTAGCTCTTGTTTCAATATTTGTGTCACTTCTCTTAATACTTCATCTCCGTAAAGGTGTCCGTACGTATCATTGATTTTTTTAAAGTTATCTAGATCACAAAAAACGATGACAACCGGTTTTTGGGATTTTTTTGATGTGTTTAATTCTTTTAATAATATTTTCTCGCCAACTTTCCTGCTGGTCACTCCAGTGAGATAGTCACTTGTAGAATCTAAAATACTTTGTTTCAACTTGAGGTTATGAAACATAACACTGTAACTTAAAACAAAGTAACTAGTGGAGATAACTAACCCTCTGACGATTTCTGTAAAAGTAATAGTGGGCATCATCAATATGTTTGCAAAAGTTGTCACGGTTGCTAAGGAAGAAACAATTAAAACATTTCTAGTAACAACATTTTCTGACATAAATGCTACAGCAGCAACAACGGGTAAATAATACATTGGATAAAAGGGACTTTCTGTATGTCCAGAAAAGAAAATGATAAGGAAAACAAATGATAGTTGTACAAAACTTGCAACTAACTTAAGTGTATCTGTTTTAAAGAATTTTACGGCTAGGAAGTTAAAAAGTGTCAACAGTATCATGAGAATAAGGAGCCACCATGCTTGATGAGTTCCCCAAAAATATAGAATTACCCAAGTATAAAAAGTACTTTGTACTACTGCAAAGAAACTGGTTATTTTTTTCTCGCGCCATTCTATAGATTTCTCCATCTCACAACACCCCCAAAATTTCTATGTTTCTAATTATTAATATAAAGGCTATGTTAAAGGCTAATGTTGATTTTTTAAAAGGATGATTTTTAGCGAAATTCACGACACTCCTGCGGGAAAAGCGAGTTCAGGGGAGACCCCGCAAGGTGCCAAGCACCGAGGAGGCTCCCGAACCGCCCGCGGCTAAGAAGACACTTCGAAGAATGAGCAGATGTCGCACTTGTGCCAGTGGTGAAAGGGAGTGAATTTCGCAAAAATCAACATTGAACGATAACAGAGCCAATATAAAAAAAAGACCTATTCTACCGAATAAGTCAGAAGTATCCATACCTATCGGTAACCTAGCTATCTTAGCTCATGAATGAACCGTAGATCTATGGCTTTGCGTCCTAGACTTTCGTACTAGTTTGCCTTTATCGTTATAGGTAAATTGTAACATAATTCTTTGATAATATAATTATATTTTGATTAAAACCTCATTCCTTTTTTTGTAAATAATCTTCTGTCAACAACCCATGACGGAAGTGACGAGGGGTCTTGCTTACTTCTTAAAAAAGTAGCCGAAGTATCGCAACTATTAAGGCAACACTACTAATAGCTGTACCTAAGACCCATTTGATAAGTGTCAGATGGACCTCTTTTATTGTCGTGTTCACATCACTTTCTGTCATGTATTTTTTTTCGTTCAACATTCGATCAACAATTACAATTACTTCCTCTTCTGTCACGACTTTTTTTAGTTTCGCATACTCATCCAGCATGACCTTAACATCATTCTCATTTAGTTTAGATTTCAAATCTGTCTCTATATCATTGATTTCTTTACGAATTTCGTCTATTTGAACAATGTCCACTTCTCTTTTATTCTCATCTCCCATGTATGTCAACTCCCCGTTAAGAGACGTACTACATCATATTTTAACGTTTCCACTTTGTGTGGACGAAGGTCAGACATGACCATTTAATTAAGCACTTCACTATTTTTTGGCAAATTTCCCGAATCACCCCGAAATCTCTCGGTTAAAAATAAATGATATTTTCTATCTTTTGTAATATTATAAATATTATAAAAAACTATCACACTCCTATTTTTGAACTTGCTTTTTGTATTGCAGAAAGGGGAAAAATAAATGTTTATTCTTGAACAAATCCTACTTAACATTTTATTTATCATTGTTTTCCTACTTTTCATCCCCCTTTTACTTGAATTAAATCCTAGTAAATGGATTATTCAGAAAAAACGATGGATTATTAATCTTTCTACCATGCTTGCAATTATTTGTTGTATTACCTTTCCTATACCAATTATGGAAGGGTATATTTTTGATTTACGATTAGTCCCGCTTACTATTGGAGGTTTATATGGGGGCATACCAACTATACTTTTTTTAGGAGGATGTACTATTCTTTACCGATTTATTGTCGGTGGTTTAGGTGCTCTCGCCTCAGCTATCATCATTACTATTTTGACAATTATTTTACTTTTATTCAGTAACTATTTTCGAAACTCTTCCAACAATAAGAAAATACTAATCGGGAGTTTCATCGCCCTCAGTATTACGGTTATTGCCCTCTTTAATTCAATTTTTTTATTTGATGCCACGTTCTCAACTTTATTTACTTTTTTATATATTTGCATGACTTTAGGAACAACCGCGTTTATTATCTATTTGTTTGAGAAATTAAAAGGAAATATAATGATTAATCAGCGGGTGATGGAAGCTGAAAAAATGGAAGTTGTTAGTCATCTTGCTTCTTCTGTATCCCATGAAGTGAGAAATCCATTAACAACAACAAGGGGTTTTCTACAGTTAATGCTGCAATTTGACTTACCAGAGGAAAAGAGAATCCAATACTTAAAAATATCAATTGACGAATTAGATCGTGCCAATGAGATTATTCGAGATTATTTGACATTTGCGAAACCTGCATCTGAAAAGGTTAGACAACTAAATTTAAGGGAAGAAGTTTTTCGTACTCTTCAAATTATGACCCCTTTGGCGAATATGAACAGTGTGGAAATTACAACGAAACTAGGGGATCATTTTATAAATGGGGAAGATCATACTTTCCAGCAGGCATTAATTAATATGACCAAAAACTGTATTGAGGCAATGCCTCATAAGGGAGTCCTTTCCATTGAGTCAATGGAACGACATGATAAGGTTCTGCTGACTATTTCCGATACTGGAAAAGGAATGACAAAAGATGAGTTGTCACGGATTGGGGAACCTTATTTTACGACAAAGGGGCGGGAGGGGACTGGTCTTGGCATGATGGTATCTAAGAAAATTATTGAATCTATGAATGGTACGTTGGATATCACTAGTAAACTTAACCATGGAACAACTTTTCACATTAGCCTTCCACTTGCCAATGAGAAAAATTGAAAACGCATTGGTAGAAGTTAAGCCAAAATAATAGATTAAACATACTAACATTAGTAGTGCAGACCCTGGCCAGGGTTTGTGCTACTATTTTTTTATAGTAGAAGTGAAGTAAGGCCGACCAGCCTCTAGGACCATTTAAGAGTCCGTATTATAAACCGGCCGACTTCACACCCTTATTTGAATCAGTTTAGTATGTTGGGTCCTTAAGAGATCGAGTAAAAGAAAGTGGAATCGATAAGGCAATGTGAAGGCTTCTATGAATGGTAAGAGAAGGAGAAATGAACATGAAACATGTTCTAGCATTCGATGTTAGTATGGGGAAAAGTACAATGGTTATCTATAATCACTATAATAAATGTGAATATGAAGGCGAAATTACACATAATAAATCGTCCTTTAAAGCCTTGAATGAAAGGATTTGTGAAATCATTAAACGGGATGGTCAAGCACCTGAAATTGTATTTGAAGCATCAGGAGTGTATTCGAGACCATTAGAACAGTTTTTTCAAGCAGAAGGCTACACCTATCATAGAGTTAGCCCGTTAGAAGCGAATCTACAAACGGCTTCGATGCGTCGTCATAAGACAGATATAAGTGATGCTCATGGGCTTGCTAAATCTCATTTTCGAACAGAACGTTCTACGACATACCAGGAAGAAAACTACTATAAACAAATGCGCGCACTAACACGTTATTACGATGAACTAGATAGTGAAATTATAAGTCTATACAGTAGATTGCACGCTATTTTACAGCTTAGTTTTCCTGAATTAGAGCGTCTTTTTTCAAAACGTTCTGCTCTCTTTTTGAACGTCACTCAGCTTTTCCCACACCCAGATGAAGTATTGGCATGTTCTAAAACTGTAATACGAAATAAAATAAAAGGGAATACAAAAAAGAACATATCCCTTAAACGTGCAGAAGAAAAAGCAATAGAATTACTTCACGCAGCACAAGATTCCTATCCAGCAATATCAAAAGATGATGTTCGTTGTGACCAAATTCGGGATTATGCTATACGTATCACAGATCTTAAAGCGAAAAAAGACATGCTTATAAAACAGATGGTTGAACTTTCAAAAGATCGTATTGAGTATCAGGTATTACTTTCTTTTCCAGGGATTGGAGAGGTGACTGCTGTAAGACTAATTGGAGAACTAGGGGATCTACAACGCTTCCAGAACCATAAACAATTGAATGCATATGTTGGAATTGATATCATGCGTTATCAATCTGGTAATACATTTTATAAAGATAAAATAAATAAACGAGGAAATAACAAATTACGAAAACTATTGTACTACATGGTTCAATCGATGATTAAACTTCGTAAGAAGTCCAACAATCATATTGTAGAGTATTATGACAAATTAAAAACGCAACCTCAAGGCAAACCCCATAAAGTTGCGTCAATTGCATGTGTGAATAAGTTCTTGAAAGTGGCCTTTCATCTAATCACACACAACATCACCTATGATTACAATACAGCATCCATCTGTTCGTAATCAGTTATTTACACTATAACATAGATGACCTTTCGAAAAAACATAACTCGTCAGGTCTATTTGTCATTTCCAAAATGTTTTTTTGGGTGGGAGTGGTACCCCTCCCACCCAAAAAATAGTTATTAATTAATAAAAACACTTGACTGTAGGTAAGAAA